>CAJFNK010000046.1 GCA_904394685.1 Candidatus Heritagella gallinarum | reverse complement strand
TGCCGTTGAGGATGCCTCCATTGCTGGCTGACTTCTCTCATGCCAGGGCCTGCAAACCATTTTGCGAAAAATACTTGACACTACCCACTTTTACTGCATATATGTTATAATTTGTTTTAGATTTACTGTTTTAAGTAGAAGTAGAAGTAAGTAAAAGAAATCAAATGGGGGAGCATCATGAGCAAACTTTATGATCGTGCAGAAATCTATGACCTTTTGGAAAATGATACTCGTTACTCCTGGAATCTTAGATATTGGCAGAAACTATTTGCAGAGAAAGATATTCATACCATGTTGGATGTGTTAGCATTGGGTCTGGTGCTATGACGCTTCCTGTTTTGGACATGGGCATCACACTTTCTGGCTCTGATTTGAGTGAGAGGATGATGGCTCGATAATCTTCAACCTACTTTTTACCTTTGAAAAGGATGGAAAGATTTTTCAGAAAGAATTTTTCGAAGAGCATTACAATCCCATTCCCAATGATCTGATTTTTGAAACCTTGAAGGAGATGGGATATGAAAGCATAGAAATATATCCCTGTCCTTCTATTGCAAAGGAGATGCCATTAGAAGAAATGGAGTGGTATGCTGTCATTGCTCACAAGAAAACAATTTAATCAGACAAATGGTAATGCATGAAGTTCAGCAAGCGCTACTCTCACTTACCCAAAAGATACTTCGTCGGGTTCTCACCACTTTATTAAAAAAAGAATATTCGTTCTCCAGGCATCCTCATTCGAGGGTGTCTTTTTGTTTATATATGTTTTTGAAAAGTCATCAACTTATCACGATTGTGTAAAATGTGAAGTTTATAGAAGTAAAAGCGGCTTTTTTAGAATAGACAATCGGAGCCTACTATGATTAAATGACTTTATTGAGATAGTAAAATTGTTTTTCTACAAAACAAAATTCTAGGATCAACAAGACTTATTTTGCGTTCCAAAAAATAAAAAGCATACTTGTGCAAAACAGAAAAGAATGTAACAAGAGTGTTTCTAAAGCAAAATTTTTTATAATATATAAACTTTATATTGTACCATACAAACTTTATGTTTTTTTAAAATGTATATAATATGCACTAAATTCGACAAAAAGTTTTGAATCCAAAACCTAACGTTTTTAGAGTTGTTCTAATAAAAATGATATTTTGGAAATGTCGATTAACATTTATAATAATCTCGTGGAAAAAGTGATGCACGCTTTTGTATAAAAGCTACTGAAAACAGTGAGGAAGATGTGAACAGACTTTTTACAAAGCTTGCATGCTGGAACAGTGATTTTTATAGAAGGGGGAAACGACATGTCCAAAAAAAATGTCCCAACTGCACGGACAAAAAAACGTTGGGACCGGGATGACACAGAGTTGAGCCTTCTGGCTCTGCCTACCACAGTGTGGTATATTCTGTTCTCATTCCTTCCGATGTTTGGTATCATTATTGCGTTCAAGGAGTATACCGTCAGCAGCGGCGGATTTATCCAGAGCATTATCGAGAGTAGATGGTGCGGACTTGATAACTTCAAGTTTATGTTTGGTACCGGTGATATTTGGATTATCCTTCGCAACACCCTGGGATATAACATTCTGTTTATTATTCTGGGTATCGTCCTCCCGGTAGCTGCTACACTGATGATTGGCCTGCTTCATGGAAAGCGCCTGGCAAAAGCCTACCAGACGGCAATGTTTATGCCCTACTTCCTTTCCTGGGTGGTTGTCAGTGCTTTGGTATGGGCTTTCCTGAGCTATGATATGGGCCTTGTCAATCAGCTGGTAGTAAATTGCGGTGGAGAACCGCAGCAGTGGTATATGAAAGCTGAACTCTGGCCGTTCCTGCTGACCTTTATGAATGTGTGGAAAGGTCTTGGCTATAGCATGGTCGTGTATCTGGCAACAGTTGCCGGAATTGACCGCTCTCTCTATGAGGCTGCTGTTATTGACGGCGCCAGCATCTGGAAGCAGATGAAGTTCATCACCCTTCCTCTAATGAAATCCGTTATTATCATGATGTTCATTATGGCTGTTGGCCGTATTTTCTATTCCGATTTCGGCCTGTTCTTCCAGGTACCCCGTGATTCCAACTCTCTGTATGAAGTGGTTACTACTCTGGATGTCTATGTGTACAAAATGCTGAAAGCTGGCACAACCGGTATGGCTGCTGCTGCTGCGTTTGTACAGTCTGTGGCTGGATGTATCACGATTCTGATAGCAAACGCCATTGTCCGCAAAATCGACCCTGACAGTGCGATGATTTAAGAGGAGGCGGAAAGAATGGCAAAGAAAAAAATGGATCTCGATGGTCTTGAGAAATTCAACCGAGTTTCTAATGGTTCCAATGCGATTTTAAACCTGATCTTTATCCTGATATCCTTGACCTGCATTATCCCGGTTTTGCTGGTTCTGGCAATTTCCGTTTCGGACGAGGATATGATTTCAGAATTTGGTTATAGCTTGATTCCCAGAGCATTTTCTCCGGAAGGTTTCCTGTTCCTTACCAATCAGAGTGAGATGATTCTTCGTGCTGTTGGAATCTCCCTGTTTGTTACGATTGTGGGTACAGTTTTGGGCGTACTGCTCACAACGCTGATGGGTTATACTATCAGCCGTCCCAATTATAAATTAAAAGGCTTCCTCACCTGGGTGGTATTTATCCCCATGGTATTCAACGGCGGTCTGGTTTCTACCTACTTTGTAGTGGGTACCCTGTTGGGACTGAAAAACAGTGTGTGGGTTCTGATCCTGCCTCTGGCAGTATCTTCCTTTAACGTGGTTATCTGTAAAACCTTCTTCCGTCAAACCGTTCCGGATTCACTGATCGAATCTGCAAAGATTGACGGTGCAGGACAGTTTACCATCTTCTTCCGCATTGTCCTTCCCATTTCGCTGCCCCTGCTGGCAACGATTGGACTGTTCCTGTGCTTCAGCTACTGGAACGACTGGTATCAGTCTATGCTGTATATTGACGATACCACCTTAAAGAGCCTTCAGGCTTTGCTGAATGACATTATGACAAACATCACGGCGCTGGCAGCCAATGCTTCCAGTATGGGTATTTCGGCAGTTGAACTTGCCGCTAATATGCCCAAGGAATCGGCTCGTATGGCAATCGTTGTGATTATTGTTCTGCCTATCGCCTGCGCTTATCCCTACTTCCAGAAATATTTCATTTCCGGTTTGACAGTTGGCGCTGTAAAGGGCTAATTGATCCTATTGTTTTCCCGCTGGGACGTTCCCGGCAGACTATAAAAAAACCTAATTTTATAGGAGGAGAAATTATGAAGAAAATGCGTATTCTCTCTCTGGCTTTGGCTATGGTAATGGGCGCAAGCGCTCTTACCGGTTGTGCTGGTTCTGGAGATGGCGGAAATACCAGCGGCGGTGGAACCAGTGAGGTTCCTACCTTGACCTGGTGGACTGTTGGTGGCACCGTGCCTAGCGATTTCGCAGACAGCATGGCAAAGATCAACGAGTATCTCGCAAAGGAAATCAACGCCAAGATCGATATCAAGGTAGCTTCCTGGGATTCTTATGACACCAAGATGAACACCATCGTTAACTCCGCTGAGTATTTTGACCTGATGTTCGTGAACAACACCAACTACAGCCGTTTTGTCAACCTGAACGCAATGCTCGACATTACCGAGAAGGTGCAGTCTGTTACTCCCGACCTGTATAAGTTTGTTCCCGAAAACCTGTGGGAAGGCGTACAGCTGAACGGTAAGGTCTATGCAGTACCTACCTACAAGGATTCTTCTATCGCTCAGTTCTGGTATTTCGACGACAAGTATGTCCAGAAGTATGACATCGATTATGAGAACATCAAGACAATGGACGACCTCGACCCGATCTTTACAAAGATGAAGGAAGGCGAAGGAAAATCCTTCTATCCTGTTAAGATGGCTCAGGGTTCCATCTGGAACGGATTCTTTAACAACTATGACGACCTGTGCAGCGGTATCCCCGCTATCGGCGTAAAGGTTGACGACAGCAGCCGTAAAGTTGTCAACACTCTGGAGCAGCCCGAAATCAAGCATCAGTTTGAACTGCTGAACAAGTGGTATAAGGCTGGCATCATCAACCCCGATGCTAACGTATCCAAGGAAGAATATAAGGGCCTGGCATTTGGTAATGCACAGGGCTGGCCGGGCGCTGCTGGTACTTGGCAGAAGCTGCAGGGCGTTGAGAAATACGACCTGGTAAAGGTCTTTGGCCCCATGTACTCCACCGGTACCGTTCAAGGTTCCATGAACGCTGTTTCCAAGAACTCCAAGTATGCTGACGCTGCTCTGAAGGTTCTGGAATTTGCAAACACCGACCACAAATTCCGTGATATGCTGGCATACGGTATCGAAGGCAAAGACTTCGAGTATGTAAGCGAAAACGTTGTTAAGGTAAACAAAGATAGCAGCTGGGGAACCGGCCTTGCCAAGTACACCCAGGCTACCTTCTTCAACATGTCTACTGTTGAAGGCGACGACCCCGACCAGTGGAAAGACGTCCAGAAGCAGAACGAAGAAGCAACCGAGTCCGTCTGCATGGGCTATTCTCTGGATCAGAGCAACATCAAGAACGAAATCACCAACTGCATCGCAGTGTGGGAGAAATATAAGTATGACCTGCTGACCGGCGCTGTGGATGACCTTGACGCAAAACTTTCCAAGTGCATCGAAGAACTGAAGGCTGCTGGCCTGGATACCATCATGCAGGAAGCTCAGAAGCAGATTGATGAGTTCTTCAAATAATTCTGCAAGTATACTTTAAATTTGCACACCGCTCTTAGAGCAGAGGCGGAGGCAGGCCGGCGGCTTTGCCTCCGCTTTGCGGTTGTTTGAGATAGATTGGCAGAATTACGGCTATAAAAAGAAATTGTGCAGAACTGTTCAACAGAAATGGTTCCCTTTCACAAAATGTGTTTTAAAAATTCCAGAAATAAAATAATTTTTTCTGGATGTATTGTACAAAAAGCATCTGAAGCGGTATAATGAAGAGAATAAGTTATACCATTTCATTCCGATGCATAACAAAAAACCTCCCCTCTAAATATGGGGAGGTGTAATGAAAATCCATGTTTTGGTGGTGGTGTCGGAAATGAACGAAAAAGTATGTTTTTTGGGGCGGCAGATTTTCAAGAAAGCTGCCGGCTTTAAAACACGGAGGGATCTCATGCACAATCGCTTTTTTCATTATCAGATTTATCGCAGAAGGTTTACTTTTGCGGTAGTACTGGTATTGTTTTTTAGCTTTCTGCTTTTATCTGGGATGATTATGTTTTTTGCAAAAGGATGGCTTTTAAGCCAACAGGAAGAAGCGCAAAAAGCATTTGAAGATATTGTGGAGCGTGTGCAGAAAGAAAAAGAGAGTATCGAGGACTATGCCTGGAGTTTATATAGTTCTGTGGCCATGATGGATGATGCACAGGCCTATTTTACGGCTAAGGACGAACAGGACTATCTGAACCAGCGCAGGAATAACAGCCTGCGTACCAGCGCTCAAATAGAATCTTTTACGGAATATCTCAAAGGCCTGTTTAGTCGCAGCAACAGTTTTGTCAACAGCGCTACGGTTTTATCCAGCAGCAGTGTTGATAAAATTGTCTATGTTGATTCTTATGGAACTCTGCGTTCTTCCTATGGGAATTTTTCCAGAACTCCACAAATTGCTTCGGATGACTGGATGATTCATCAATTTCAGGTTCGTGCAGCGGGAAGTTTGAACAGTACTCTGGGGAAAGTGTGCTGTTGGGTAAAGGGGGATGAAGTCTTCCGAACCCAACACCCTTATATTGGACAGTATGCGGTGGTAGATTCCACTGATAGGCTATGGGGAATACGAAAGGACAGTAATGCCAGGCAAATCACCTGGCTGAAAACAGCGGCAAAACAAACAGATGACAGCGGCGGCTTTTTTGACGGAACGGACTATGTTTTCTTTACCCGTTATGAAGAACCGCTTCATCGGTTTTCCTATATAGCCACTGTAAGCATAGGAGCATTGATGGCTGAGAATAACCATCTGATTTGGCTGATGGTATTGGCTATTTTTCTACTGGATATTTTGGTGATTGGTTTTATATACTGGAACGTCCACTATGATTCTTATTTCCTGGGTTATATGCTGGGAATTATTGAAAAGGTGGAGAAGGGCGATTTTAAAGGTGTCAAACAGATGAAGCGTCCCAAATTCAGGGGAAAAGATGAGTATGGGATGATTTCAGAAGCGCTGGAAAGTATGAGCAACGAGTTAGACGAACGGATTCTGATGGAATACCGGATGCAGCTTCAGCAGAAGGAAGCTGATATGCGTGCGATGCAGCATCAGATCAATCCTCACTTTTTGTATAATACCCTGGAAGCGATTCGGGCAAAAGCGCTGGCGGAAAAAAATCCGCAGACAGCAGATGCAATTGCGCTGCTGGGAGCTTTGTATCGGGATATGATACGAAAAGAAGGCGTTCTGTTTTTCTCGGAAGAAAAGGAACTTTTGGAATCGTATTTGCAGATCATGCAGCTTCGTTATCCCGATAGCTTTGGATACCAGATTATGTTCGATCAGGAGCTTCTGGAACAAAAAACGCCCAAGTTCTGGCTCCAGCCTCTGGCAGAAAATTTCTTCTCTCATGGTTTTGACCGGAGAAGCGAATATAATGTGCTGGTGGTCAGTGGAATGGCGGAAGGATCAGGATGGCGTATCGAAATGATCGATAACGGTTCTGGAATTCCCATCAATCAAGTGGAAGAAATCAATGTGCGGATGCGCACAGGGGATGATAGCCCTGGTTCGTCCATCGGCCTTCGCAATGTGTATTCCCGTTTGTCCTATTTTTATGGAAAAGAATTCACCATGGAGTTGCGCAACAATACGGAAGGTGGAGTTTGCGTCTCCATCTACATTCCTCAAAAGGAGGCATCGGATGTATACCCTGTTGATTGTTGATGATGAGCCTAATATCCTTCTGGGAATGAAGGCTTTGCTGGATTGGGAAAGTTATGGTGTGTCCCGGATTGTTACCGCTACCAGCTGTGCAGAAGCATTAGCCAGGGCAGTAGACACCCGTCCACAAATTGCTCTGATCGATGTGTGCATTGGCAAGGAGTTCGGGCAGGATCTCATCAAGCAGATGAGGGATGCCGGGCTGGACTGCGCTTGCATTATGATGAGCGGCCATCGAGAATTTACTTATGCCTGTGAAGCGCTGCGGTGTGGCGCTTGGGATTATCTGCTAAAGCCCATTCAGGCGGACAAGCTGGCGGCAGTGGTGGAACTGGTAATTCAGGAAAAACTTCATGGAACAGTGAAAAAACAGGCCAAAGACGCCGAAATTGATCCGGTGTTGGGAAGAAAACATTCGGAGCTTCCTACCCTCATCAATAAGCTGCTGGCCATGATCCGGGCGGAATACCGGCAGAATATCACGTTAAAATCGATTGCCGACCGTCTGCGTATGAACTCAACCTATCTGGGACAGTTATTTATCAAGGAAACGGGCCTTAAATTTTCAGAGTATGTGATGCTCTACCGCCTCAATATTGCCCGTGACCTGATTTTGTATACCGATGAAAAAATTGCGACGATTGCTGAAGAAGTGGGGTATTCTAATCTGAATTACTTCTATACTCACTTCCGCAGTTACTTTAATATGACCCCTTCTGAAATGCGGCTCAAGCAGCAGAAGGAAGAATATGCATAACCGAAAGGAGAATGTATCAATGGCTAAGATTATTGGAAATCCCCTGCCGAATATCCCCTGGCAGGAGAAACCTGCAAACCTGGATGCTCCGGTGTGGAGATACACCGAAAACCCAATCATCAACCGTCATGACCAGAAAAATGCCAACAGCATTTTTAACTCTGCTGTTGTTCCGTTTGAGGATGGATTTGCCGGAATTTTCCGCTGCGACTCCCGTTCTGTCAGTATGGATATTTTCCCCGGCTTTTCCAAGGACGGTATTCACTGGACGATCAGTGACAAACCGGTTTCGTTTGAGGGTGACCCGGAGGTTACCAAGCGGGAATACCGTTATGATCCTCGTGTGCTGAAAATGGACGGTAAGTATTATATTACCTGGTGTAACGGTGCCCATGGCCCCACTATTGGCATGGCCTGGACCGAGGATTTTAAGACCTTCCATCAGATGGAAAATGCTTTCCTGCCCTATAACCGCAACGGCGTGCTGTTCCCCCGCAAGATTGGCGAGAACTACATGATGCTGTCCCGTCCTTCCGATACCGGCCACACACCTTTTGGCGATATCTTTTGCAGCCAGAGCCCGGATCTGACCTATTGGGGCAAGCATCGCTGGGTAATGGGCATTGTCAACGGCGATGAGTCTGCCTGGCAGTCTAAGAAGATCGGCCCCGGATGCGTGCCCATTGAAACCGATGAAGGCTGGCTAATGATTTATCACGGCGTTATCAATACCTGCAACGGCTTTGTTTATCGTATCGGTATTGCTCTGCTCGATCTGGACGAGCCCTGGAAGGTAAAAGGCCGCAGCCGCAACTATATCCTTGGGCCGGAGGAGCTGTATGAGTGCGTTGGCGATGTTCCGAACGTAACATTCCCCTGCGCCGCATTGACCGATTCCGCTACCGGCCGTATCGCCATGTATTATGGCTGCGCCGATACCGTTACCGGCCTTGCATTTACCACAGTTGATACACTGCTGGACTATATGCGGGAGTATCCCCTCTAAAAAAGACCCTGACCAGACGGAGGTACCGTTATGATTTTTGTAAAAGAAAGAATTGAGGTCATTGCAGCACAGCTGAAAAAGTTCCGGATTGCCCAGAGCTTTCAGTTGGAACAGTGGCAGATGAAAGAAGGCTTCTGGCTCCGTCCCGAAGAGGCAGAAGCAGACCCCACCCCCTTTACAGATTTTGATTCCAAGCAGATGCACTGGTATGGCCCCGACCGCCATTACTGGTTCCGTACACAGTTTACCGTTCCGGAGAACTTTGACGGCAAACAGATGTGGCTGCACCTGCGTACACAGATGGAGGGATGGGATGCAAGAAATCCCCAGTTCCTGGTTTTTGTCAACGGTCAGGTAAAGCAGGGAGCAGATACCAACCATCAGGAGTTGCTGCTGGCAGACAGCGCCAAAGCTGGCGATGTCTATACCATTGACTTGCAGGCATATTCCGGAATTGAGTATCCAGAGCTCCGCCTGTTGGCAGATGTGCAGGAAATGGTTCCCGCTGTCAATGACCTGTATTTTGACATTCAGGTTCCTCTGTGGGCGATGGCTCGTATGGACCCCAAGGGAAAAACCTGTATCGATCTCTGTACCGCATTGAACGATGCAATCAATCTGCTGGATATGCGGAAGGTACCCTCCGACGCATTTTATGCTTCTGTCGAGGAGGCCCGTGCCCTGCTTGCTAAAACCGTGTATGGCGAAATGGCCGGTTATCAGGAAATCATCGCCAGCTGCATCGGCCACACCCATATTGACGTGGCCTGGTGGTGGACGGTTTCCCAGACCCGTGAGAAGGTGGCACGCAGCTTTGCAACTGTTCTGAAATTGATGGAAGAATATCCCGAATATAAATTTATGTCCAGCCAGCCGGTTCTGTACAGCTTCTTGAAAGAGCGCTATCCGGAGCTTTATGCCCAAATCAAAGAGCGTGTCAAGGAAGGCCGTTGGGAGCCCGAAGGCGGCATGTGGCTGGAAGCCGACTGTAACCTCAGCTCCGGCGAGAGTCTGGTTCGCCAGTTCCTGTATGGCAAGCGCTTCTTTAAAGAGGAATTCGGCAAAGACAACCGGGTTCTCTGGCTGCCCGACGTGTTTGGCTATTCCGGCGCTCTGCCCCAGATCATGAAGAAGTCGGGAATCGACTACTTTATGACCACCAAGCTCTCGTGGAACCAGTTTAATATGATTCCCAACGACACCATGCTGTGGGAAGGTATTGACGGCAGCCGTGTGCTGACCCACTTTATTTCTACTTTGGGAATCGGCCAGAGCGTGGAGCGCTTCTTTACCACCTATAGCGGAATGTTGCATCCCGATGCTATTATGGGCGGCTGGGAGCGTTATCAGAACAAAGAGATGAACAACGACATTCTCATCGCTTATGGCTATGGAGATGGCGGCGGCGGACCTACCCGTGAGATGCTGGAAACCGGTCGCCGGATGGAAAAGGGCCTGAAAGGGGTTCCTACTGTCCGTCAGTGCGGTTCCCGCCAGTATTTTGAAGAACTGGAAGAACGTGTCAAAGACAGCCGCCGGCTGCCGGTGTGGACAGGGGAGTTCTATTTTGAATATCACCGTGGCACCTACACCAGCATGGCACGCAACAAGCGCAGCAACCGCAAGAGCGAACTGCTGCTCAGCGATCTGGAGCTTTTGAGCGTGCTGGCCGCCAAAAAGGGTGTGGCCTATCCGGCAGAGCAGCTGGAGAAGATGTGGAAAACGGTGCTTCTCAACCAGTTCCACGACATCCTGCCCGGTTCTTCGATTGCCGAAGTGTATGAGGTCACCAAGAAGGAATATGCCGAGCTGGCTGAAGAAGGCAATGCCCTTTTGCAAGAGCGGATGCAGGCAGTGGCCGGAGAGGGCGACGGCGTGACCGTGTTCAACACCACCGGCTTTGCTTCCCGTGACATTGTCGAGATGCCCGAAGGCGTTTCTGCTCTTGCCGGTGCAGCGGTTCAGGAATATGACGGAAAAGCCTATGCACTGGTGGAAAATGTTCCTGCCAAGGGCTGGAGCACGCTGGCTGCTGGCGAGGGCGCTGCTGCCGCTTCTCCCTTCGTGCTGGGTGAAAAAGACGGCTGCCTGACCATCGAAACCCCCTATTACAGCGCAGCAATCGACAGCGAGGGCATGTTTGCCTCCCTGTTTGATAAGGAAAACGGACGCCAGGTGTTCAAGCCCGGTACCCGTGGAAACCGGATGCGTGTGTTTGAGGATAAGCCCATTTATTATGATAACTGGGATATCGATATTTTCTATACCGAAAAGGGCTGGGATCTCACCGAGGTTTCCCGCATGGAGTGGACCGCCAATGGCCCGCTGTTTGCAGAGCTGACCATTGAGCGTGACTTCATGCAGTCCAAGATGAAGCAGCGGATTCGTTTCTATGCCGATACCCGCCGCATCGACTTTGATACCTGGGTGGATTGGCACGAGCATCAGACTCTGCTCAAGGTGTTTATGCCCGCAGATGTCCACACCGACGAGGCGGCCTTTGATGTGCAGTTTGGTAATGTTACCCGCAAGACCCACACCAACACCAGTTGGGATCAGGCCCGGTTTGAGAGCTGTGGCCACAAGTGGGCCGATGTGTCCGAAGGCGGCTATGGCGTTTCGGTGCTGAACGACTGCAAGTACGGCCACTCTGTCCATGAGAGCGAGCTCGCCCTCACGTTGATTAAGTCCGGCATCGAACCCAACCCGAACACCGATAACGAGGAGCATGTGTTTACCTATTCTCTGTATCCGCATGCAGGCGGCTGGAGAGAGGGCGGCACCCAGCAGGAGGCCATTCGCCTGAACCAGCCCATGAAGGCGGTAAAGGGCGGCAAGTCTGGCGAGAGCTTCTCCTTTGTGTCGGCTGACCACGACAATGTCATCATTGAGACCGTAAAGGCCGCCGAGGATGGCGATGGCGTGATCGTTCGTGTGATCGAGGAGCAGAATAAGCGCACCAATACCGTGCTGACTTTTGGCTGCCCGGTGTGCAGTGCAGAAGATTGCGACCTGATGGAGAACAAGACCGGCGACGTGGCCGTAGAAGGCAATGCAGTGTCCTTCACCATCCACCCGTATGAGATCAAGACCATCCGTGTCCGCTTCTAATTCATCAACCCAACAGGCTTCCCGGCTGTATCAAAACAGCTGGGGAGCCTTTGTTTCTATAAAAGTTGAAAAATGTCGAAACCGGCGTGTATAATAGAAAGAAAAAGAAACGAGGAGGAAGGTTCATCATGTATTGTCCAAAATGCGGCGGCAGCAATCTGGATGATTCCAACTTTTGCGAACATTGCGGAGCGCCTCTCCAAACAGGCGCCCCAACATCGGAACCGGTGTTTCAGCCGGAAAGACAGGGAAGCATCCCGGTACCCGATTCATATGTCTTGCAGCCTGACGATAGCAAAACCTCGACGCCAAACTCTGTTAGCCAGCCGGAACCCCAAAAACCGGCCAAAAAGAAAAGGCCGGTGTGGCTGTGGGTGGTAGTGGCCGTGATTGTGCTGGCGGGAATTGCCGCCGGGATTTATTGGGGGCTGGGGCTTTCCTATTCGTCCGGGAGCTTTCAGGAGCAGCTTTCTCTGGGAGAGAAATATCTGAAAGAGCTGAACTATGACGAAGCAATTATCGCCTTGAACCGTGCCATTGAAATCGACCCCAAAAGTCCGGAACCGTATCTGCTGCTGGCGGATGTTTATGTAGCTCAGGAGGAATATGATTCTGCAAAGAATATTTTGGAACAGGGCTTAGCAGCTACCAACGGCAATGAAAAAATCAGCGAAAAGATGGAGGAAGTCGAAGAACTGATTTCGGAGGAGCAGAAGCCTGAGCCTACGCCTTCCCCGACTCCAACGCCCACCCCGGTGCCGACTGATACGGCCTCTGCAACACTGGAGCGGGAGGATCGATCTATCAAAAATGAAGCTGGGGAAGTTTTGGTGGACTATTATTATGATAAGCTGGTTCTGGAAGAAACACGTCCGGAATATTCGGAGATCAACCGTTTAGCACAGGAGGCTTGTGACACCTTTTTCGACAATCTGTCGGAAGAAGATATTGATACAGAGATGGCTTCTCCGGAATACCCGTTTTTAAATACCGGATCAGGAACCATTACCTGTAACGAGAATGGGGTTCTCAGTGTAAAATTAGAATTCGAATGGTTTATGGGCGGCGTATATAATGTAGACTTTTCGGGCCTTAACTTTGACCTGCAAACAGGCAAAGAGCTGGAACTGACCGATATTTTCTCTATGGGAGAGGACGAATTACTGCAATATCTGCACGAGCAAACCGTACAGTATATTGAACAGAATCCAGATCGCGGCTGGGGGACATCGGAACTGGGAGGAAAAGATGCCAAACAGATTGCAGAAGAATATACGCTGGATGAGTATGAGTTTTACATCGAAGGCGACAACGTTTGCCTTTGCTATCCCACCTATGCGTTGGGACCCGGCGCAATGGGTTCGGTGGTAGTTCCCTGCCCCATCAAGTAAACAATCAAGTTGCTCAAAAACAGGAAAACCCTCTGTGGAAATCTCACAGAGGGTTTACTTGTTGTATAATTGATTTTTAAATATACAAAATCAGCCAAAAATAGTCTGGTACAACCGATATCCACCCGAAAGGTTCCGCACGGTATACCCTTTTTGCATCAGGATTCGGGCGGCAATATAGCCACGCAGGCCAATCTGGCAAGTGACATAGATCGTCTTGTCCTTCGGGATTTCATCCAGACGGTCACGCAGAGAATCCAGCGGAATATTCACAAAGCCCGGAATGGTGCCGGCGGCATATTCCATAGGATTGCGGGTGTCCAGCAAAAAGGCGTTGGGATCTTTGCGGATCGCCTCAATGTCGTGCCAATGGAACGGGACCACCAGCCCGTTCAGGGTGTTCTCAATCACATAGCCTGCCATATTCACAGGGTCTTTGGCAGAGCCGAAGGGCGGCGCATAGCACAGCTCCAGCTCGGTCAAGTCTTTGGCAGTCATGCCTGCACGGATAGCGGTGGCAAACACATCGCAGCGCTTGTCCACGCCGTCGTTTCCCACAATCTGTACGCCCAGTATTTTTCCGGTGTCCTTTTCATAAATCGTCTTGATGGACATGTTAGTAGCGCCCGGATAATAGGTGGCGTGGTTGGCGGAGAAGGTAAAGGACTTCTCATAGTTCAGGTGCAGCGCCTGGGCGGTCTTTTCGTTGATACCGGTGGAAGCTACCGCCAGATCAAACACCTTGAGAATCGAGGAACCCTGTGTGCCGGTGTAGCGGCTGGGAATCCCGCAGATGTTGTCGGCAGCGATGCGCCCCTGTTTGTTGGCGGGGCCGGCGAGCGGGATATAATTCTTTTCGCCGGTGACATAATGCTCCACCTCGATCAAATCGCCCACCGCATAAATTCCCGGCACGCCGGTTTCCATGGCGGAGTTGACGATCAGTGCGCCCTTGGCGTTGGCGGGCAGGCCGGCTTCCAGCGCAATTTTGGAGGCGGGACGGACGCCAATTGCCATAATCAGCAGGTCGGCTGTCACGGTTTCGCCGTTGACGGTCAGGGCTACGCCGGAATCGGTGTCTTCGATTTTTTGCAGGGCGCTGCCCAGCAGCAGCTTCAGCCCCTTCTGGCGCATGTGGCCGTGTACCTGTGCTGCCATATCGGCATCAATCGATGGGATGACCTGGTTGGCCATTTCTACCAGTGTGACTTCCATTCCCAGGTCGTGGAGGTTTTCGGCCACTTCCAGCCCGATAAAGCCGCCCCCGGCCACCACAGCGGATTTTGCCCCGGTCTGCTCAATGTAGGACTTGACGGCTACGGTATCCGGGATATTGCGAACGGTAAACACCTTTTTGGAATCAATGCCGGGGATGGGAGGCATCGAGGCATCGGCGCCCATGGAGAGGATGAGGGAATCGTAGCTTTCTTCATAATCCTCGCCGGTGTTGTGGTTGAGGATGGTGATAGTTTTCTGGTCGGGATGGATGGCGGTTGCTTCGCTGAATACCCGAACATCTACATTGAACCGGGCTTTAAAGCTCTCTGGGGTCTGGAGGGTCAGGGCAGAACGATCCTGAATGGTGCCGCCCAGATAATAGGGCAGGCCGCAGTTGGCAAAGGAGATATAGGGGCCTCTTTCTACCACGACGATGTGGGCGTTTTCGTCCAGACGGCGAAGCCGGGCAGCAGCCGAAGCGCCGCCTGCCACGCCGCCGATGATAACGACTTTGTTCTGTTTCATAGAGATCAATCCTTTCCTTTTTTGTATTGTTCGGTTGTTTTGATCGTGCGGGCGGTTAGTAACCGCCCCTACATAGATTATGATTTTGGTTCCCGGTTTTTGGCCTTACAGATCAACTGGGTCATGGTTCCCATGGGGCAATAGACACACCACGAGCGGGGCTTGAACATGGCCATGGTGAGGATTCCCAGTACGGTAGAGGTCAGCATAACGCTATAAAACCCAAAGGCAAACTGTGCCGCCCAGGGAGCCACCAGCCCGTCGGCATAGGCCCACTGCCACGGCAGACGGAACGTCCACAGCAGGGTGACGGTTTGCTGCAAGCTGTTGCTGCCGGCAAACACCAGCCAGGTGATATATAACATATTGAAAAACATAATCATAAAAAAGGTGAGGAATCCATAGCGGAACCATTTGGAGCGAATCCAGGCCGGAATGGGCTTGTTGCGGGAAAGATGGAGCTTTTCTCCCAGCAGGCTAAACAGCTGTCCACGCCCGCAATAACGGTTGCAATAGGCTTTGTTGCCCCGAATCACAGAAATGAGCAGGGGAACCACAAAACAGATTAGTCCCAGCCAGGCAAACAGGATATTCACAAATCCCAAAATCAGATACAGGCCCGAAGCCACCCAGAGCCAGTCATACCAGTGCTTTTGTTTTTTCATGCTTCTACCTCCCGGGGAATCAGGTCAATCACATCGGCGGGACATGCTTTGGCGCACATGCCGCATCCCACACAAAGGGCGGTATCAATCACAGCATATACCCCTTTGGGGATGAAAATGGCGCTGCGGGGGCAAACCTTTGCACAGCATCCACACGCTACACATTCTTCTTTGAGTACCTGCGCCAGTTTTCTGGTCATGGATATTCCTCCTATTGTTGCTCAAGTATTTATAGAATACCAGTTTTTTGGGGTGCTGTCTGTGTGTTGGTCACATAAATTGAAACACGCAAACAAAAATGATATAATCAGTTTAGCAGGTCATGGTTTGATGCAGCCTCTTTCTATATTATATAGAAAGAGCGCTGTGCTTGCAAAAATAGCAGAGCAATTCGGATTTGCTGTGTGGTTTCTATTATATATAGAAAGGGGATGTGCATTTTGGCGGGAAAAAGCAATTGTGACTGCTGCGCCAGCTATGTCTTTGATGATGAATATGGATACTATCGGTGCGACGTGAATCTGGACGAGGATGAGATGGAGCATTTTCTGCGTGGGACGCTGGATCACTGTCCTTATTATCAGCCCTATGACGAATATAAGATCGTGCAAAAGCAAAACTGAGAGATAGATTCAAAAATAAAAGAAGCTGCCGAAGGAACATCATTCTTCGGCAGCTTCTTTTTGCAATTCGGGTATATGGTCAAGTGCATAATCGATACACTGACTAATGAACTCACTTCTGCTTACATGATATATACCTGCGAACTTATCTACCTTTTCCAGCTTTTCAAAATCTATGCGAATTAGGATTGGCTCTTTTTTATATTGTTTGGGAATAAAATTTGCCACGTTTTTATCACCTCTTGAGTAGAGTATACGCTTTATGGGGTTTAAAATATAGATTCTATTTTGCTATCGCTTTCAGCATACAAATACGAATACACAGGGCAGTGTACACCATTCGCATGTATCAAAGGATGGATGAACGGGAGTAGCTGAAACGTTATAAAGCAGTTGCCCAAGTTGCTATCTATTATTGTTACAAAAACAGAACAGAACAAAGGAAAAATAAAATTTTACAAATCGAAATTTGGTATATATATTCATTTTATTCTGTATTTAAAAATGAGTATACAAATAAAAACCCGATAATTCCGGGGGGAATTCAAAAATCTAAGTTTTGATTTTGTTAATAAATGAATAACTATGCAATAATATCGATTTCGTAACAAACGGTAACAAGTTTGTAACCTTTGATTTGTGTTACTTTGCACAGGTTTTTTACTGCGATAGGTGACATAAAAAAGGGAAAAAACCGGATAAAGAAATAAAAAAAACCTTTTTAGTTCTAAAATCGATTTTTAAAAATACAAGATGCAGCAACTTGTACAAAAATTTAACTTTTACAAATTTGACATTCAGGGAAACAGTGCATATAATACCCTCAGCGTTGCAAATCCAAAAATCTTTCAGGCAAATCCAAATTTGAATCGGCTTTCAAAAAGCCTTTTCAGGAGATGCCGAGACAAAAGGAGAAGCATTATGCCTTTGAAAAGTAAGACCAAAAAACGACTGGAATGTATGAGCCGCAATCTGGTAGCTCTTGTTCTGATGATGACCATCTGTGTTGCATCGGTCATCACCGTTATGGCAAAGACTGTTGAAGTTACGATTGTGGACAACGGAGAGGAAACCTCCATCAGCATCATGGATGCAAACCAGGAGAACGTTCTGGAAACAGCCGTGAGATATCAGCGTATCCAGCCGGTTGGCGAGGAAGACAGCGTTGTTTTCGACAGCGAGACCAATCAGCTGACCATCCGCCGTGGCATTGACGTGACGGTAACAGCCGACGGAGAAACCCGCAAGGTAGATCTGTATTATGGCGATACGGTAGCAGAGGCGGTGGAGAAAGCCGGCTTTGTGTATGGAGAAAACGATGTCCTTTCTCTGGATGCCGACAAAGCGCTGGAAAAAGACGCAGAGGTTACGATTACCCGGTATTATCATGTAAGCGTGACAGCTGATGGTAAGACCCAGGAGCTGCTGGTGAAAGAGGGCGATGTGCAGTCTGCACTGGATGCCGCTTCTATCACACTGGGCAAAGAGGATATGGCGGATGTCAAGCTGGACACCGCACTTTCCGAAGGGCTGGCAATCAAGGTAGCCCGTGTCACCTATGAAGAAGAAACCAAGAAAGAATCCGTGGATTACGCTGTAAAGCAGGTAAAAACAGATTCTTTGTATGAAGGCGAAACCAAGGTTCAGACCAAGGGCGTTGAAGGCGAGCGCACGATTGTATATCGTAACAAGCTGGTAGACGGCAAGGTGGTTGAAACCGAGGAGATTTCCAACGAAATCACCAAGAAGCCGGTAGACAAAGTGGAACTGGTGGGCACCAAAGAACGCCCCTCCGCTGCATATGCCAGCATCTCGGCCGACGGTACCCTGATTGACCACAACGGCAACAAGGTTTCGTATGTCAAGTCCTTTACCGGACGCTGCACCGCTTATACCGGCGGCGGCTGGACGGCTACCGGACGTCCGGCACAGTATGGCAACATTGCCGTAGACCCCGATGTGATCCCCTATGGCTCCAAGCTGTATATCTGCTCCCCCGACGGCTCGATCGTCTATGGATATGCAACAGCAGCAGATACCGGCGGATTTGCCAGCATGGGATATATCATGGCAGACCTTTATTTTGACACTTATCAGGAATGTGCCAACTTTGGCGTTCGGAACATGACCATTTATGTTCTTTCCTGATTTAGAATGACAGATAAAAAACAGGGCAGGATTTTCCGGCCCTGTTTTTTTATCTGCCGCTGTTTTTATAAGCTCTAAGCTTCCCCTCTTGCAAACCGGTAGTGGCTGGGGTACAATGGGGATATTGTTGATGAAAGAGCGCCCCTTCCATCTATATTCGAAAAAATGTTCGATTTTTTTGTCTGAACCCCTTGCTTTTTGCCAAAAAGGGTGATATGATAAACGTAAATCGAACATATGAGCGAATTTTATGGAGGGGTCAATATGCTGAATCTGATCGGTGGAAGTATCATGCTGGCAGCGGTGTTGCTTTTGGCTTTGTGGTATCGTCCAAAAGAGCGGGATAGCCTGCTGATTTGCGGAATCGGGCTGTTTATGGCGCTGCTTTCCCTGTTGGCGGTAGACGGGTTTGTTTCGCTGCAAGCGGCCGGTCAGGGGTTACAGGCAGTAGTGCTTTGTTGCTGCTTTTTGCAGCTTCGCCGTGAAAGACAGCAGCGCCGTGCCAGAGCAGCTGCCCGGCGTGTCCGGCAGAAACAGCAGCTGCACCGGCTGGAGCAAAGCGGTACGGAAACGGATACCCGAATCTGTGCCTGACAGAGAGCCTTTCATCAGCGGGAACGAGAAACCGTTTTTGAAAGGATGGAAGTATGATGGAATATGTATATGCGGTAATGTGGCTGCTGGTGGGATTGATCCTGATTTTCCGGATGGGAAAGGAAAACCGGGTGTTTTATTTCACCGGCGCCTTTTTTCTTGTGCTGGGCGGATGGTGGATGGCAAACGCCCTGACGCCGATGGATTTGTTTGCGGGAGCCTGGGGGCTTGTGCTGCGGGTTATTACGGCAGCGGCCTTGGTGGTGGCGTGCCTTGTGTTCTGGAAAACGTATCGGGCAGACCAGGCGGCCTTTGAGAAGAAAAAGGCACAGGAAAAAGAAGAAGGACAAAAAGGAACGGAAACGCCTGCACAGGATGAAGGGGATCAGGAAAAATGGTAACGTCTATCCTGGCCGTTATGGAAAAAGTGGCAGAGCTGTTTCTGATGATCGGGGTGGGAGTTGTCTGCTTTCGGGGGAAAATGATTACCCGCCGGGGCGTAGCGCAGCTGACCACGCTGCTGCTGTATGTGGTGGCTCCCTGCCTGATCGTGTCGTCTTTTACCGGAGAGGAACAAGCCATCAGCCCGGCAGAACTGGGGATGGCGTTTGTGTTGGCAATTTTAGCTCATGTGCTGGCAATCGGCATGAGTTGGCTGTTTTTTCGCCGCCAGAGTAGAGAACGGCAAAAGGTGTTGCGTTTTGCCATGATCTATTCCAACACCGGTTTTATGGGGATGCCGCTGGTACAGGCGGTTGTGGGTGAAGAAGGCGTTGTATATGCCTCTGTGTTTATTGCGGTGTTTAATGTGTTTGCCTGGACGCATGGCTTTGGGCTGATGAGCGGCGGAGAGCGTTCCAGCCTAAAAAAAATTCTGCTCAACCCCGGCGTGCTGGCATTGCTGATCGGGCTGCCGTTCTTTTTTACCGGATGGAAGCTGCCGCCGTTGCTGCAGGTACCGGTAGACAGCTTTTCTGCGCTGAATACGCCGTTGGCCATGGTGGTAATTGGCTGCAATATTGCCCAGATTCGTTTTCGGGAGATGTTTCAGGAATCCGCCGTATTTGGGCTTTCCGCCCTTCGGCTTCTTCTGGTGCCGGCGGTGTTTTTTGGGGTTGCCTGGCTGTGCCGTCCGGCGCCGTCGCTGCTGCTTTCGTGTATCATACAGGCCAGCGCACCGGTTGCCGCCAACACGGTATTATTTGCCACGCAGTTTGGCGCTGATAGCCGTCTTGCCGCCAAAGCGGTTGCGGTAACAACGCTGCTCTCGATTTTGACGATGCCCGTGTTTGTGGTAGCAGGGCAGGCAGCAGGGAACCTTTTGTAGCGCAGATACATAGAATAAAAAGCGGAAAGGTCGGGCATCTTTCCCCCCGGATGCTTCGGTCACCGCTTGATATAGATGGCCTCCCGGCGTTCCGTATGCGTCGGGAGGCTTTTGCAAATCCGGCGTGAACCTTGCAATAACAGGGGAAATAGGATAGAATAGAGAAGAAATCTAAGGTAACGTATCATAAAGGAGGACAGGCTATGCAGATAGCGCCATCTGTCTTGGCAGCCGATTTTACCCGTTTAGGAGAGGAGATCCGTCGTGTTTCAGCAGCGGATTATCTTCATCTCGACATTATGGACGGTCACTTTGTACCGAACATCAGTTATGGGCCGGGAGTAGTGGCGGCACTTCGCCCGCTTACCGATCTGCCCTTTGATGTCCATCTGATGCTGGAGCATCCCCTGCAATATATCCCGGATTTTATAAAGGCAGGGGCTGACCTGATTACTTTCCATGTGGAGTGCAGCGACCCGATTGCCGAAACCATTGAGGCAATCCATCAGGGAGGCGCAAAAGCCGGTCTGGTGGTAAAGCCCGGTACACCTGCTGAGGCTCTGTGGCCATGGCTCGAACAGCTGGATATGGTGCTGGTGATGACAGTGGAGCCCGGTTTTGGCGGACAGAGCTTTATGGAGCCGATGCTGCAAAAAGTACAGCAAATCAAGGAAAAGGCGCCAAACCTACCGGTGGAAGTGGATGGCGGCGTAAACCGCTCTACCATCGAGGCCTGTGCCCAGGCAGGGGTAGATATCTGTGTTGCCGGAACCGGTGTGTTCCGTGCAGAGGACGCCGAGAAGGCGCTGCGAGAGTTGCAGTCCTTTTAAACGATATTGTATGGGCGAAAATATGGCTGTCAGCTCAGTACAGGTCGATTTTTTCTCCATGCTCCTGTGTTACCGAAGCGCAGAGAACGCCGCCGCAAAAGCAAGCAAACTCTCCCAAAAGGTTTTGCACGGCGGGATAGTGTTGGAGAGAGGTTCTGACAATCATGCGCCAGCAAAAGCCGCCGTTAGCGGATTTTGGATATTGATAATACTGGACAGCGGGAGCAGGGTTCAGTTTTTTAACAGCCGAAGCGGCCCGGAGCAGGTCGCTCTGGCTGGAAAATTCATATACAGCCGTATGAAGCCCTTGAAAATGATACCGGGTCTTTCTGCGTAGGCTCAGTGTAAAAAAGAGGGCGGTTTCTCCCGAAACGATTTGGGAGGCCCGGAGCAGGATTTTCTGGTTTTTGAGCGGAAGCTGATACCGGCGGCTGATCTCGGCAAAAATTCTGGCAGCCGCCAGCCGGCAGTGAAGGCTGGCCCAGTGCGGTGGCAGGCCATCCCGTAGGGAGAGCCCCAGAATACGGGCTTCTTCCTGTGAAAGGATGGCGAGAATGTGAGAGGGGTCTAGCAGCTGTATTTTCATGGGGAACACCTCCACTGAGAAATTCCTGAAAAGGGGGAATAGGGATGGATTTCTTCCCGAAGGGAATCCGAATGACACAGAAGAACGGTCTGGTTTTGGAAAAAAGCTCTTCCTGGACGCCGGAACGGGTATTGATACCGCTTTATCCCAAAGGAATCGGGTTGGTCCCGGTAGGAACCAGGGTAAAAAAGGGTGCCCTGTTGGGAGAAGAAGGCGGCTTTGCCCCTGAAAACGGTATTTTGCGGGAATACCGTGAATTGAACCATCCTATGTTGGGAAAGGTTTTATGTGCGGTTTTAGAGTTGGAACTGGAAAAAAAGAAGAAGGAACAGCGCCGGGGAAACCCGCAGCTGGAAGGAGCCAGAAAGCCGGAGGATATTCTAAAAGCCGCCCGGCACAGCGGGATTCTGGAGGAGTGTTCCGGCGAGCTTTTGTGGAAACAGATGGAGCATATGATGGCTTCCCCTCCGGAGCTGATAGCGGCGGATGCACTGGATGACGACCCTATCCCACAGGCGGGGGCTGCCTTTTTTATCAAAGAAAAACATAAGGTGATTCGTGGACTTACCTATTTATCACAGGCACTCGGTGGAGTGCAGGAGCGGGTTGCGTGGAATTCCAGATGGGTTGGAGAAGCCATGGAAGACCTTCCCGCCCGGTATTCCTTGCGATTAAAAAACCGGTATCCTGCCTGGGAGATTTTTGAAGAATCACATCGGGGTGCTGCCTGCCGGGTTGGAGTACAGGCGCTTGCGGCATTGGCGGATGCGTCCGAGCGTCAGATGCCCCAGACGCACACGGTGATTACCGTTGGCGGCGATGCGTTTGCGGCTCCCCGGCTATGCAAAGTTCCCATCGGAACACCGGTTGGGGATTTGCTGGAGCATTGCGGGATTGGTGCAAGGCCATGTCAGGCGGTGATGGGAAGTGCTTTGTCAGGATATAACATTCTTGACCCTGACACACCGGTAATTGCCTCCACCCGCTGCATAGTGGTATGGCGGCCAACATCAGAACGGCTGGATGACCGGGTGTTTCCCTGTATTGGATGTGGAAAGTGCCAGCGTGCCTGCCCAAAAGGGTTGGAACCCTGGGTAGTACAGGACGCTTTGGGGCAGGACCCCATACCGGAGAATATGCTTTGGAATGTGGAAGCATGCACACAGTGCGGTGTGTGCCGGGCCGTGTGCCCTTCGGGCATCGACCTGCTGGCCTGTATGCGGCAGGCGGCAGAACTTCGGAAAAGAGGTGGTCTGATATGAAGCTTTTACAGGGAAGTCAGCGGTATATGCCGGCGTCACATTCCTCCACTTCGATGATGTGGGATATGCTGGCGGTGCTGATGGTCACTTCTGTATTGCCGGTTATTTATCATGGGGCAAGGGCGGCGCTGCTTCTTGGCAGTTCGATGGCGGTATGCCTGGGTGCCTATATCCTGTTCCAGCTGATGACCCGGCGGGAAATCTGGATTACAGATGCTTCTCCGCTGGTTACCGGCGCCATGATCGCCCTATTATTACCGGCCAATATCCCCTATTGGGTCGTTTTTACGGCCGATGTCTTTGCAATCTGGGTTGTCAAAGAACCATTTGGAGGAACCGGGCGTAATTTGTTTAATCCGGCAGCGGCCGGGGTGGCGTTTGTCACCGTGCTTTGGCCAGAGAGGGTGTTCTCCTATTATAATATGAACATTGGCCAGTCCCTGACCCTGTCGGGAAGCGGATGGGAAACCGTTTCTTCGCCGGCTGCATGGCTGCGGGAGGGAATCCAACCGACTATTATGCCGTTTGAAATGGTTTGGGGCCGGTATGAAGGACCGATGGGCGCAACGGTTGCCGCCGTTATTGGAGCGGGCGCATTATATTTGTTGATTCGCAAAAGCATCGACTGGCGGATTCCCGTATTTTTTCTGGCAACGGCGGCTTTATATGCTGCGATATTTCCCCGGTTATTGGGCGGCGCTGTGATTTCCGTTAAATATGAGCTGCTTTCTGGCTCTTTGCTTTTCTGTGCGTGCTATATGGCGGTCGATCCCTGTACCAGCCCCCGTACCGCTGTGGGAAAATGTATTTTTGGCGCAATGGGCGGGCTATTGGTCATGCTGCTTCGAAACTACGGGGCGTATGAACAGGGGGGCTGTTTTGCGATTCTGTTACTCAATGCCCTAAGCCCTTTGATTGACCGGGTGGTGTTGGCTTGCAGGAGGGAGGTGCTGTCCCGTGAAAGCAAAAAGCAACGAGCGCAGGCGGATTCATAGAAGCTGGCGGCGGCTGTTTGTCAATGGGATTCTGGGACAGAATCCGGTGCTTACAGGCGGGCTGGGATTCTATCTGGTGCTGACTGGATGCCGGACGCTGGATCGTGCGCTGGTGATAGCGGGCGCAACATTTTGCCTGATGCTGTTGGTGTGTGCGTTGGGGAGTTTGTTTGGGAAGAAATTGGCTCCCTGGCTGCGGCTCCCCTTTGTGTTTTTGCTGGCAGCAGCTGGAAGTGTTCCTCTGAATTTGGCAGTTTGGAGCTTTTTCCCGCAAACGGCAGCCGAATGGGGGCTGTGTGGAATTTTGCTTGCGGCAAATTCTGCCCTGTTGGCCAAGGCATCCAAAAGTGCAGTGGAAAAGAAGCTCCCTGCGGCGCTGGCAGAAGCAGCCGGAAGCGCAATTGGATATGGCTTGGTTCTGATAGCACTGAGCGGCGTTTGGATGGTTTTGGAAGCGTTCGGCTTGGGCGAAGCATTTGGCAAGGCCCCAGTCGTTACCGGCGTTGTTGGAATTGCCTGCCTTTCTGCTCTGCTCCAGTATTTTGAAAATCGACTTCAAAAACGGAAGGGGAGAGTGCTGTGAACGAGCTTGCACAGATATGGCTGACTGCGATTGCGGCGATGACAGCCGAAAACCTGTTTTTAACCCAGGGAATGGGATTTAGCCGTATCATACACAGTACACGGCGGGGAAAAAGTATCGGCCTTTATGCGTGTGCGGTCACTTTCTTTTCACTGGTTGTTTCTCTGAGCGTACAGGGAATCTGGAGTTTCCTTCCGGCGAATGTGGCTCTCTGGATGCCGCTGATAGCGGCGGCAGTAACGTGCTTATGGTATCTGGTGGCCTGTTTGATTTTGGCCACCGGAATGAAGAAGCTGTATCAGAAGATCAGCTGGTGTCTGGCTCCGGCGGCGATCAACTCCGTGGTGCTCTCTCTGCCGTTTATCGCAAGGGTAAAAGAATGGAGCGCAGCGCAATTGACAGGAGCTTCTCTGGGGACAGGCGTTGCTTTTCTGGTAACAGCGTGGCTGATTGCAGATGCAATTCCCCGTTTGCGGCATATCAGTATGCCGGCTTCGTTTCGGGGAGCCCCGGCGCTATTCTTGTATGTAGCGCTGCTTGCGTTGGCGTTTTTGGGATTTGTACCGCAGATATAAAAAAGGCGTTCTCTTTAAGAGAACGCCTTTTTTATATCTGTATGAATGATTAATATCCCAGAGCAGAGGCAACCTGCTGGCAGCTGCCCTTTTCTTCCATATCTACCGCACAGGCTAACACAGTGGTGCCCATACGGATAACGCTATAATAGGACTCCTCATCCTCCACCGAGTATTTGCTGTAATACGAAGAATCTACACGCTCCTGATTATCGGTGGTGGGAAGATTGCTTTTGAGATTGTTTACAGCGGTTTTGGCTTCGTCTTCGGTGTTGCAGATATAAAATGTCATCGAGGACTCATCTTTGCTGGCGGTCTGGACGCTCACAATGCTCCCGCTGTCCTGCTCCTCAACAGTATAGCCTGCATCCTCGGCGGCTTTTTGGAACTGTTCCGCAGTAGCAGCGCTTTTGGCGGAGCAGCCGGCCAGGGTAAAAACCATCAGCAGAGCAAGGGGAAGTATCCAGGAAAAGACAGGTCGTTTCATAAGGGAATCCTCCAATACGGTAACAATAATAAGTGATTCTATTATAGCATATGCGCAGACAAAAATATAAAAAATATGTTACGTTTTTGAGTTGTTTCTCAAAAATCCATAGAAAATAGAGAAATTCTTTAGCTTTTGTTTCTATTTAAGAAAAATAAAAGCAGCAGCATATCGATATCAAAGAAAAACTTCCTTTTTAAGGAAAAATCAAAGTTTTTTCGTCTAAGAAAAAAGAATTTTGTAGAGCCTTTTTGTACAAAAAGAGATACAATAAAGCCACCAAAGCAACACAACTCATGTGTTGATAACTCCGTACGAAAAATCTTTAAAAAGTATTCAGGAGGTACAATTATGAAAAAGTTAGCAGTTTTGCTTGCAGCTGTCCTGATGGTAGGTGCATTTGCATCCTGTACCAGTACGCCGGCCAGTTCTCCTGCCGGAGATGGAGGGAATTCTCAAACCAGCCAGAACGGCCAACAGAATAATGGTGAAGGGCTGAGAGCGGATGTATTTTATTACGACTATTCCGACGTTTATATTTCCACCGTTCGTAATGAAATGGACACCATGCTCCAGGATATGGGGATTGAGCGCAACAACTGGGATGCAGCCGGCAGCCAGCCTTCTCAGTCCGACCAGGTGAACACTGCGATTACCGCCGGTTCCGACCTGTTGATTGTAAACATTGTGGAAACTTCTTCTCCTGATGCGGCACAAAACATCTGCGATGCCGCTAAAAACGCAAATATCCCGGTGATTTTCTTTAACCGTGAAGTAGATAACAGCGTAGTAAACAGCTATGAGAAATGTGCCTTTGTTGGTACCAACGCTCCCGATGCAGGCCATATGCAGGGCGAAATGATTGGCGAATACCTGCTCGCCAATTATGACAAGCTGGATCTCAACAAGGACGGCAAAATTTCCTATGTGATGTTTAAAGGCCAGGAAGGCAACGCAGAAGCAGAAGCCCGCACCCAGTATGCGGTGGAAGACGCTGATGCCATGTTGACCAAAGAAGGCAAACCGAAGCTGGTTTATTATGATGATAAGGCTTCTACCAAGTATCTGGTTGACCAGAACGGCAAATGGAGCGCCGGTGCTGCCAATGACTACATGAACACCATCTTGTCATCTTATTCTGAGGCAAACAAGAACATGGTAGAACTGGTAATCGCCAACAACGACGAAATGGCAAAGGGTGCAATTTCTGCTTTGCAGGGAGCCGGTTACAATAACGGCGACGGCGGCAAGACCATCCCGGTGTTTGGCGTGGATGCTACTGCCGATGCCCGTGCGCTGATCAGCGAAGGGAAAATGACCGCCAGCGTGATGCAGGATGCCGCCGGTATGGCCAAGACGATCACGACACTAGCTGGCAATGTAAAAGATGGTAAAGATGTGATGGACGGGATTAAGGACCAGTTCACGGTGGACTCCGATGTGGCCAAGGTTCGTGTTCCGTATCAGAAGTATGATTCTTCTTCCAAATAAAGGATAAGTTCTTTCACATACGCTTGCGAATAACAAACCTGGGGAAAAGGGGCTGTCACAACGACAGCCCCGGCTTCCCGTCAGACTGCTGTTATTATAAAATGGCTGTTTGACCAAAGAGAGGAGAATTGCGATGGAGCAGCCGGCCCTTCTGGAAATGCGAGGCATCTGTAAGGAATTTCCCGGTGTAAAAGCACTGGATGGGGTTAATCTTACCGTTCGGCCCGGCACCGTCCATGCCCTGATGGGAGAAAATGGCGCCGGTAAGTCCACCCTGATGAAATGCCTATTCGGAATTTATCACAGGGATGCAGGAACCATTATGCTGGACGGCAAGGAAGTCAGTTTTAAAAGCTCAAAAGAGGCTTTGGAGAATGGGGTTGCCATGGTGCATCAGGAATTGAACCAGGCGTTGACCCGTACTGTAAAAGATAATCTGTGGCTAGGGCGTTACCCCAAAATTGCCGGAGTAATGGTAGACGAAGGCAAAATGGCCAAACGCACCAAAGAGATTTTTGAAAGCCTGAATATTCAGGTAGACCCCAAAGCGGTTATGTCCAGCCTGCCGGTATCCCAGCGGCAGCTGGTGGAAATTGCAAAGGCCGTTTCTTATAACTCTAAAATCATCGTGTTTGACGAACCGACGTCTTCCCTGACTGAAACCGAAGTAGAGCATCTTTTCCGAATCATCAATATGCTGCGGGAAAAAGGGTGTGGAATCATCTATATTTCCCACAAGATGGAGGAAATTCTGCGAATCAGCGACGATGTCACCATTATGCGTGACGGTACCTGGGTGGCAACCCGCCCGGCCAAAGAGCTGACAATGGATGAAATTATCCGTCTGATGGTAGGACGGGAATTGACCAACCGTTTTCCGCCAAAGACCAACAAGCCCGCTGATGTAATTCTGGATGTGGAACACATTGCGGGAAAATACACCCGCCTTAAGGATGCTACTTTCCAGCTGCGAAAAGGTGAGATTCTGGGTATTGCCGGACTGGATGGTTCCGGACGTACAGAGGTTCTGGAAAATCTGTTTGGCGCTATGACCCGGCAAGGGGGTACCATCCGTCTGCACGGCAAGGAAATTCAAAACCGGACCCCCGGAGAATCCATTAAAAACGGTTTTGCCCTTTTAACCGAGGAACGGCGTGCTACCGGTATTTTCGGGATTCGGGATATCCGGGAGAATACGGTGATTTCCAATCTGAAAAGTTATCTGATTGCGGGCGTCTGCTTGAGCAACAAAAAGATGAAGGAAGATACCGACTGGGCGATTCAGGCCATGCACATCAAAACTCCCAGCCAGAAAACCCAGATTCGTTCGCTTTCGGGCGGCAACCAGCAAAAAGTGATTATTGGGCGCTGGCTGCTCACCAAGCCGGAGGTGCTCCTGTTGGATGAACCCACTCGTGGAATTGATGTGGGCGCTAAATATGAGATTTATCAGTTGATTATCGACCTTGCCAATGAGGGGAAGGGCGTCATTATGGTATCATCCGAAATGCCGGAGCTGCTGGGCGTTTGTGACCGGATTTTGGTCATGTCCGGCGGACAGGTGGCCGGAGAAGTGGATGCTGCAAGTACAAGCCAGGAGGAAATCCTCACTCTGGCTGCAAAGTATGTGTAAGAGAGGGAGAGAGCCATGAGTGTTCAGACGAAAATCGAGAAAAAGCCAGCGTGGGATCTCAAGAAAATCGGCAATATGCTGCTGAACAATGCCTTGTTGATTATCATGCTTCTGGCAGCTATTTATATTGCGATTACAGAACCAACCTTTGTATCGCCCAGTTCATTGATTAACCTGTTATCTCAAACAGCCGCCTATCTGCCGGTTGCATTGGGAATCGGAGGCTGTATTATCCTAACTGGTACCGACCTGTCGGCCGGACGTACCGTAGGAATTACCGCCTGTGTGGCGGCCTCCCTGCTTCAGGCCACCAATGTAGCCAACAAAATGTGGCCGGGACTTCAGCCTCTGCCGGTATTTGTCGTCATTATCATTGCGGTTCTTTTGGGCGCTTTGATCGGTGCTTTTAACGGCTTCTGGGTAGCCAAGTTCAAGCTGCATCCCTTTATCGTAACACTGGCCACCCAGCTCATCCTGTTCACCTGCCTGCTGCTTTATGTACAGATGGGCAACAACAAGGGAAGCGCCATCTCGGGGCTGGATGAATCCTATACCAACTTTGTAAAAGGCTCCATCCTGTCGGTTCCGGTAGGAAACGGGGCAGTAGTGCCCATCCCTAACTATGTGTGGTATGCCATTCTGTTGACCATCCTGATGTGGTTTATCTGGAACAAGACCACATTTGGCAAAAACATGTTTGCATTGGGCGCAAACGAAGAAGCTGCCCGTGTATCCGGCGTCAATGTGTTTGTGACAACGATTCTGGTATTTGCACTGGCTGGCGCCATGTATGGATTTGCCGGATTTGTAGAGGGCGCCCGTGTAGCCTCCAATACAGCCAACACCGGATTCAACTATGAGTTGGATGCGATTGCAGCCTGCGTAATCGGAGGCGTTTCGTTTGTCGGCGGCATCGGTAAGATTCGGGGCGTGGTCATCGGCGTACTGTTGCTCCGTTTGATTTTTGTGGGTCTGCCCATGATCGGCATGGATCAGAATCTGCAATACGCAATCAAGGGCGGCATCATCCTGTTTGCCTGTGCATTGGATATGAGAAAATATCTGGTGAAAAAATAAGAGAATTTGTTTTCAAAAGGGCGCATCTGCAAACGGCGGTGCGCCTTTTTTGATAAAGAGAAGAAAGAGAGGAGGCTGGCGCCATGATGGAAAAGCTCCGTGGAATATGGTATAATGAGGCCAAAAAGAAAGGCGCTTTGCCTTTAGAACAGAACGAGATCGCACAGAGCAGCGGGGAGGCCAAGATGATGGAACAGCTGTACCGGGTGTTGCTGGTAGACGATGAAGAGGAGATTCGGGCAGGAATCAGCCGGAAAATCGAATGGGATCAGTTGGGGTTTGGCCTTGTGGGCGAAGCCTCAAACGGTCAGGAAGCGCTGGAAATCGCAGAACAGCTTCTTCCAGATGTGGTGTTGACCGATATCAAAATGCCCTTTATGGATGGGCTGGAGCTTTGCCGCCGTCTGCAAAAGACACTTCCCGCTGCAAAAGTGGTGATGTTTTCGGGATTTGATGAGTTTGAATATGCCCGGCAGGCGGTAGGCATGAATGTCTGTGAGTATATCCTCAAACCAATCAACGCAGCGGAACTCAATGAGGTGCTGGTTCGTCTCAAAGAGCAGATGGATCGGCAACGGATTGAGCGGCGGGATGTAGAAACCCTGAGGCGCCGGTATGAGGCCAGCCTTCCGGTGCTTCGGGAGCTGTTCTATGCCCGCCTGCTGGATGGACAGATTCCGGCAGAACAGATTCAGAACCGGGCCGGCCAGTATGAATTGGACCTCCCAGATGGGGAATGGATCGTCGTGCTGTTTCGGGTAGACGAACGGGACCCTTCCTTTCACCACGACGAGGCGCTGCTTTCCTTGCAGGAGTTTCTGGTGAATCAGCGGGACGACTTGGAATGGCCGGTACATACCGCTTTGTATAACGATACCATTGCCATGTTGGTGAAAACCCAAACGGTTTATCCGCTTTTGGAAGAACTGGAACGCCTGAGAAGCCTTGCCCAAAGCGAGCTGGGGATGGAGATCACAGCAGGGGTTGGGCTTGTGTGCAAAAGTTTGGCGGAAATCCGAAAATCCTGCATCGGCGCTTTTTCTGCCTTGGATTACCGGGTAGTCATGGGCAACCAGAAGGTGATTTATATCGGGGATTTGGAGCCGGATCTCTCCGCTTCGGTTTCACTGGGAGAAGAAGACCAGCACCAGTTGGCTTCTGCAATCAAGCTGGGAGAAGAAGGCCAGGTTTCAGAGATCATCCGGCGTTTGATTGGGCGGATTCGGGATACCCGTATCGATCTTCCCCAGTGCCAGCTGTTCCTGATGGAATTTTCCACCCATCTGATTCGTTTGGCCAGAGCGGGTGGGGTGGGGCTGGAAGAAGTGTTTGGCAGCAGCTTTACAGGGGCGGTGCCCATCAATCAGTTCCGCTCATATGAGGAGCTGGAAAACTGGTGTGTTGAAAAAGGCGTTTGCCTGCGCAGGCTGCTCGGACAGCAGCGAACCGATTCAGCCGGCCGTGTGATTGAGAGAGCCAAGTCGTTTATCGATCAGCATTATTCGGACAGCGAGCTGAGCGTAGAAAAGCTGTGTGCCTATCTGCATCTGTCACCGGCGTATTTTTCAACCGTATTTAAGCGGGAAACCGGAATGAGCTTTACCGCCTATATGACGGGAGTCAGAATGGAAGAAGCGGCTCGGCTTTTGCGGGAAACAGACGACAAAACCTATCTGATTGCAGAGAAAACGGGGTATACCGACGCTAATTATTTCAGCTATGTGTTTAAGAGGAAATATTCCATGTCGCCTTCAAAATACCGGTTGGGAGAAAAGGCGCCTGATGGAAAATAACCGGGGCTGAGGTGTGTGATGAAAGACCTGATTCGTGCCCTTGCCGGGCGTATGACGGCAAAATACCGCAAGATGAGTATTCATATGGTGATCTCGCTGGCGTTTACCGGGATTGCCCTTGCTGGAGTGCTGTTTTTGGGCATGAGCCTGTTCTGGCGTTTTTCAACCACCACAGAAGCGTTGATGGAGGACAATAGCCAGAGAATTCTGTCTCAGATCAATATGAACCTCGACAGCTATCTGCGCAGGATGATGCGGGTATCGGATACGCTGTATTATAGCGTAATTAAAAACACCGAGCTGGATCATGAAAGCCCGGATGATTGGATGAGCCTGTTGTATGAGGAAAACCGGGATGCACTGGTTTCGATTGCCCTTTTTGACGGAGAAGGGGAGCTGGTTTCAGCTGTCCCCCTGAACGAAGTGAAAAAAGACATACATGCCGACCAGCAGGAGTGGTTTACACAGGCAATTGAAAATGTGGAGGATTTTCATTTTTCCTCGCCGCATGTCCAGAACCTGTTTCATGACCCGCAGCATCAGCATCCCTGGGTGGTTTCTTTCAGCCGTCAGGTGCAGCTTACCCGTGGCGGGGATACAGAAAGCGGCGTCTTGCTGGTGGATATGAATTTCAGTGGGATTGAGCAGATCTGCCGGAATGTAGAGCTGTTTAACGGTGGGTATGTATATCTGGCCTCCAATACAGGGGAGCTGATCTATCATCCGCAGCAGCAGCTGATCTATGCCGGCCTGATGGAAGAAAACCACAAGCAGGCGGCAACCTATTCCGACGGCTGCCATGATATTACATTTGACGGACGCCGATACCAGATGACGGTGAAAACCGTGGGGTATACCGGCTGGAAGCTGGTGGGGATGGTTCCCGCACAGCCTTTGGGATTGGGGATGAATCAGCTTGGGCTGTTTGCGGTTTCCCTGCTGCTGTTTTCCGCCTTTTTGATGGCATTTCTTACCTTCCGGATTTCCGCCCATATCACCGACCCCATTTATGAGCTGGAGGAGTCGATTAAAAAACTGGAAAACGGACAGGAAAATGTGGAAATCCAGGAAGGCGGATGCTACGAAATCCAACATCTGGGACATACCATTAATTCACTGGTATCAACCATGCGTCACCTCATGGACGATATTGTCCAGCAGGAGCGCCAAAAGCGGAAGTCTGAACTGGATGTTTTGCAGAGCCAGATCAACCCGCACTTTTTATATAACACGCTGGACTCCGTCATCTGGATGACAGAATCGGGACGGTATGAAGAAGCCATTCAAATGGTCACATCGCTGGCCAGATTTTTCAGAATTTCTCTCAGCCGTGGGAACGGATTCATTCCTATCAGGGATGAACTGGAACATGCCCGCCATTATATGACCATCCAGCAGATTCGGTTTAAAAACCGTTTTACCAGCGAAATTACGGCTGACGAGGATGTGCAGCAGCTGTATACCGTGAAACTGATTGTACAGCCGCTGCTTGAAAATGCGATTTATCATGGAATGTCTGAAGCGGAGGATGATGGAAAAATCCGGGTACATGCCTATCGTCACGGCTCCGAGGTTTGGATTGACGTGGAAGACAATGGATTGGGGATGCGCCCAGAAGTGGCAGAGCAGCTGCTGAGCCGGAGCAGGCCGGCCGTTACTGGAAGCGGCTCCGGCATCGGCGTTATCAATGTCCATCAGCGGATTCAGCTGTCTTTTGGCAAACAGTATGGATTGACCATTGAAAGCGAACCGGATGAAGGGACACGGGTGCGGATTCGGATTCCGGCACTGGATGAAGTGGCCATCAAACCCTACCGGAAGGAGGAATCCCAGTGAAGCGGAGAAAAAATAATATTATCCAGCTTTGCGTGTTGGGAATCCTGGGCGCCGCCGTCCTTTTTACCCTGATTTTTCCCAACCTCAACGTTCATGTCAAGCGCAGGGAACCGCTGGAAATTTCGGCTGTCATGCGTGACGTGGACAGCCGCCTCTGGTCGGGGCTTCGGATGGGGATGGAGCAGGCGGCCAGCGACCTTGGAGCCGAACTGCGCTTCCTTTCTCCCACTTCTGGGACTTCGTCAGAACAGGAAGAACTCATCCAGCGAGAAGCAGAACGTGGAACAGATGCGATGATCGTGCTCCCTAGGGACAGTGAGCAGCTGGAACAGAAAATTGATTTTGGCGAAATCCCGATAATTTCTCTGGAATCCCCTCTTGCGGGAAGTCGGGAAACCGTTGCGCCCGATCATCCCCAGATAGGGACACAGCTGGCCGGGCTGGTGGTACAGGAAGGTGCCAAACAGCCGGTGCTGCTGGTGAGCTGTTATCCCAAAAGCAGTGGGGTAACACAACGGGTAGAGGCTGCTCAACAAGCACTGAAAAAAGCTGGTATCCAAACCATTCTTTATTATGGGGATACTTTTACACAAATAGAGGAAACAGCAAATCAGCAAAAGGCTGGACAGATTGTGGCGTTAGACAGTAAGGCTACCCTTTTACTTGCAGAAGGATATGCGGATTCTCAGTCGCATCCGCAACTATATGGGGTCGGTTCTGTTGGAGAGATCACCACAGGGCTGGAAACCGGCGTTCTTTCGGCGGTGGCTGTCTGGAGCGAATATGCCGCCGGATATATGGCGGTGGAATATGCAGTAGCCTCGGCTGGGAGAAGCACAAGCCGCACCGAAGGTACTTTGCGGACTTCCATTATCAAGGAGGACGAAATCTATGAGCCGGAAAATCAAAAGCTGCTTTTCCCGATTATTTCCTAAGGGAGCGCAGATCATAGCGGCTTTACTTGCGATTTTGCTGTTGTGTGGCGGATGTTCCGGCAGCAGTTCCGGAACATCCGAAACAGTGAGAATTGGCGTAGCGCTTTATTCACAGGACGATACTTTTATCTCGGCGGTTACGCAGCAAATGGAGCAGCTGGCCAGAGAGTATGAGGACCAGAATGGCGGAAAAATCAACCTGAATCTGGCGGATGGACAGAGAAACCAGACCATTCAGCTGGAACAGATCGACCGGTTCCTCGACAGTGGGTGTGATGTGCTGTGCGTGAATATTGTAGACCGTACTGCAGCGGCGGTATTGATCGATAAGGCGGTGTCCGCTGGGATTCCGGTGATTTTCTTTAACCGGCAGCCCGTGCAGGAGGATTTGCAGCGATGGGATAAAATCTACTATGTTGGCCCAAAAGGAGAGCAGTCCGGCATCTATCAGGGCGAAATCCTTTTGCAGAAGTGGAATCAGGAGCGGGAACAGGTAGACCGCAACGGCGATGGAATCATGCAGTATGTCATGCTCGAAGGAGAACCGGGGCATCAGGACGCCCTTTTGCGGACAGAATATGCCACCAAACCGCTGATCGAAAACGGGGTGGCGCTGGAAAAGTTGGCGAGTGACACCGCAAACTGGAGCCGGGCGCAGGCGGTTTCCAAAATGAAACAGTGGTGTCAGGAGTTTGGAAGCTCAATTGAAGCGGTCATTGCCAATAATGACGACATGGCGCTGGGGGCAATTGACGCAATGAAAGAAATGGGCATCGATCCATTGCCTATGGTGGTAGGTGTGGATGCGACAGCTCCGGCGCTGGAAGCGCTGGAAGAAGGTTCCCTTTTGGGAACGGTTCAAAATGCCCCGGATATGCCGGAAATATTGTTGCAGCTTTCGCTGGCGCTGGCAACCGGACAGGAGGTTCCAGAAACCATCACCATACAGGACGAACATTATGTCTGGCTCCCTTATCATAAAATTACCAAGGAAACTATTCGACAAATTGTGCCATAAAAAGCAGGCGTCGCTGCGGTGCTGTGGATATAGATACGAGCTGTCACTTTTATATTTTGCTAAATGTATTGGGTATATGCCGTTAAATTGTTGGATACTAAAAGTGGAATCCGTACAACGTAAAACATGAGCAGGATATCCAATGAATATCTTTCCTTCTTTTGCAGATACTACCAGAGAAGATCTTGCAAAATAAACGGAGGAATAAAATATGAAAGCAACTGGAATTGTCAGACGTATCGATGATCTTGGGCGGGTAGTGATTCCCAAAGAAATCCGCCGTACCCTTCGGATTCGGGAGGGCGACCCGCTTGAAATTTATACAGACGCTCAGGGGGGCGTTATTTTCCGCAAATATTCTCCGGTGGGGGAGCTTTCGGTGTTAGCTGCAAAGTGCGTAGAGGTGCTGGCGCAGACTGCCGGCTCTCCGGCAGTTATCTGTGACGGCGACCATGTTGTGGCAGCTTCGGGAATGTCAAAGCGGGAAGTGCTGGAGCGCCGTGTTTCAGCCGAAATGGAGCAACTGGTTCAGGGACGCAGAAACTTTATCTGGAGCCCGGGAGGGCGTTCTTTAACACCGTTAGAGGGCGTTCCCCGCACTGCCAGTGTGATGTATCCGGTAATTTCCTGCGGGGATGTTTTGGGGGCAGTAGTGCTGCTGGAAAAAGAGGGGGTTCAAACAGAGCCGGGAGAAGCCCGCATCAAACTCACCCAGGCGACCGCCGCTTTCCTTGGAAGCCAGATGGAAGAGGGATAACCGTGAGAAAAGCTGGCTTTTTTGTGGCAATACAGCGGTTTTTCGGCGGTTTGCACTCTTGCAATCGAGGTTCCTTTGTGATAAAATAATGAAAAGTATAGGATGAGGATAAAAGAGTGGGGCGACCCGCTCTTTTGTTTGTATTATGAGGTGAATGAAATTGGCAGGAAGCAAAAAGCCGAAAAAAGGAAGACCAGGAAACACGGCTGCTGCTGTGTGGAAGCTGGCGCAGCCCATTGCCGAAAGCCTGGGGCTGATGATCTGGGATATCCGGTTTGTTAAAGAAGGCGCCCTGTGGTATCTGCGGATTTTTATCGATAAGCCGGAGGGAGTGGGAATTGAAGATTGCGAAGCTATGAGCCGGGCAATCAACGGCCCGCTGGATGAGCTGGACCCCATCGACCAGAGCTACTGCCTGGAGGTCAGCTCTCCCGGCATTAACCGGGAACTGACAAGACCCGAACACTATGAAGCATTTTTGGATTGCTTTGTCATCGTAAAGCTGATCCGTCCCCTGGAGGATGGCAGCCGTGAGGTGGGAGGCATCCTGCGTGCCTATGCAGAGGACGGAACCGTCACGCTGCAAACGGGAGAAGAAGAAACAGAAACCACTGCCATTGCCGCAAAAGACCGGGTGTCTGTGCGAGTGATGGAGGACGATTTTTTGGAGGATGAGTGATATGACCAACGAAGTATTTGAGGCATTGCACCTGCTGGAAAAAGAAAGAGGAATCCCGGTGGACTTTATGCTGGATAAGATCCGCAAGGCCATCATCACTGCCTGCAAAAACAGCTATGGCAACGAAGACGTTATCATCAATATGGACGACGCTACCGGCAAGTTTGAAGTGTTCCTCAAGAAAACCGTAGTGGAAGAAGTCATGGACCCCGGCACAGAGGTTTCTCTGGAAAGAGCCCGCAAGATCTCTCCCACCATCGAGATCGGCGGCGCAGTGGGCATGCGGCTGGATACCAAACAGTTTGGCCGAATCGCTGCCCAGACCGCCCGGAACATCATCCGTCAGGGCATCCGTGACGGCGAGCGTGGACAGATGATGCAGGAATTCCAGAGCAAGCATCAGGAGCTGGTGAGCGCACTGGTAGAGCGTATCGATCCCCGTACCGGCGCCGCTACCCTGCGTATCGGCAAAGCAGAGGCTGTGCTGCCGCATAACGAGCAGGTAGGCGACGAAAACCTGAAAGAAGGGGATTTCGTCAAGGTGTATGTGGTGGATGTCAAGGAAACCGAAAGAGGCCCCCGTGCTATCATTTCCCGCACCCATCCCGACCTGGTAAAGCGCCTGTTTGAAACCGAGGTGCCCGAAATCTATGACGGCACGGTGGAGATCAAGGCGGTTTCCCGTGAGGCTGGTTCCCGCACCAAGCTGGCAGTGCTCAGCCATAACCCCGACGTAGACGCTGTGGGCGCCTGCATCGGTACCCGTGGCGCTCGTGTGAGCAGCATTGTCAACGAGCTGGGCGGCGAGAAGATCGATATCGTGGAATACAGCGATGACCCCGCCAAGTTTATTGCATCGGCGCTTTCTCCGGCCGAGGTCCTCTCGGTGGAGATTGCCGAAGATGGTTCCCATTCCTGTCGTGTTACCGTTCCGGACAGCCAGCTTTCTCTGGCTATTGGCAACAAGGGTCAGAACGCCCGTCTGGCCGCCCGCCTGACCGGCTGGAAGATCGACATCAAGCCGGAGAGCGGCTTCTATGGCGAGGAAGAACCCGAAAAATAAAAAAGAGATCCACGCCGGCTTTTTCTGCCGGTATGAATCATATAGTATTGTAGCCGAAAAAGGAGGATGCTTATGAGGCAGAAGCGCATTCCCATGCGGATGTGTACAGGATGCGGAGAAATGAAGCCCAAACGGGAACTGGTTCGGGTTGTCAAAGGGCCGGACGTGAAAGACGAAAACGGCAATGTGATACAGACCGGAGAGGTTTCTCTGGATCTCAGCGGACGCAAGCCGGGAAGAGGCGCTTATGTCTGTAAGAGCGTGGAATGCCTCAAGGCGGCGAGGAAGGCCCGGCGGTTTGAGCGGGCGTTTTCCTGCAAGATCCCGGATGAGGTCTATGATCGGATGGAGGAGGAGATTCAACCGTGAACATAAATCGGCTGCTCTCTCTCCTGGGCATTGCACGGCGAGCAGGAAGAATTTCCTGGGGCCGGGACGCAGTGGAGGAATCCCTCGGAAAGGGGAAAGCACACCTGGTTCTGGTGGCAGAAGATATCTCTGCCAAAACCGCTGCGGGAGTACGGTTTTCCGCAGAAAGGGCAGGGGTGCCCGTCCTTTCCATCCATGAGACCATAGAGAGCGTTAGCCAGGCAATCGGAAAACGGGCCGGTATCGTGGCCGTTCTGGACGAGGGCTTTGCCAAAAAGATCAAAACCCTTGTGGAAGAAAGCAGCGCCGGCAACGCAGAGAAAGGTAGGGAAACGATATGATGATGAAATACCGGGTACACGAGGTTGCCAAAGACCTGAACGTACCGAATAAATTTGTAATTGATTTACTTCAAAAATATTGCGACGAAACCAAAAAGCACATGACTGCCCTCACCGAGGAGGAGCTGGATCTGGTGCTGGAGAGCTTTACCCAGTCCCGCAAGCTGGAGAATCTGGATGCTTATTTTGCCGATAACCAGCCCGAAGAAGAGGCTCAGCCTGAGAAAAAAGCCGAGGCAAAAGAAAAGAAAGAGGAGCCCAAAAAAGCGGCTGCTCAGAATAACGGGAAAAAGACGGCGAAAAACAATAATGCTCCCGCTGCCAAAAAGCAGGAGAACCGTCCGGCACAGGGCAACAACGCTGCCAAACAGCCCAAGCCCCAGCAGGCCAAGCAGCCCGAAAAGGCAGAGAAGCAGCCTGCCCGTCAGCCGCAGCCGGTGATGCAGGAATCCAACACCGTGCAAAAGCCCACCGGCCGTCTGGTGGATACCCGTGCTTCTAACGTGGACATCGAGCGCTATAATGAGAAATATGACCGTCTGGCTTCTGAAAAGGTGCGTACCGACAACACCGTGCAGAAGCAGAAGATCACCCAGAAAAGCCAGCGCCGTGGCAAGCCCCGCACCTCCCGCAAGGAGACCGAGGCCGAGCGTCTGCGCCGGATTGCGCTGGAGCGCAAGGCAAAGCCGATTACCGTGCAGATCCCCGATGAGATCACCGTGAGCGAGCTGGCGCTGCGCCTAAAGGCCACCGCTGCCGAAGTCATCAAAAAGCTGATGATGATGGGCACCATGGCAACCGTTAACGATGTGATCGACTTTGATACCGCCAGCCTGGTGGCGATGGAATTCCACGCCAAGGTTGAAAAAGAAGTGGTGGTCACCATCGAGGAGCGCATTATTGACGACAGCGAGGACGACGATACCAATCTGGTGCCCCGTGCCCCCGTTGTGGTGGTAATGGGTCACGTTGACCACGGCAAAACCAGTCTGCTGGACGCCATCCGTCACGCCAACGTAACCGCAAGCGAGGCCGGCGGTATTACCCAGCATATCGGCGCTTACCGGGTAAAGATCGATGGACGGGACATTACCTTCCTGGACACCCCCGGCCATGCTGCTTTTACCACTATGCGTGCCCGTGGCGCACAGGTAACGGATATCGCTGTGCTGGTGGTGGCTGCCGACGACGGCATCATGCCCCAGACCGTAGAGGCTATCAACCACGCCAAGGCCGCAGGCGTTTCGATTATTGTAGCCATCAACAAGATGGATAAACCCGCTGCCAACCCCGATCAGGTGAAGCAGCAGCTCACCGAGTATGAGCTGGTTCCCGAGGAGTGGGGCGGCGACACTCCCTGTATCCCGGTTTCTGCCAAGAAGAAAGAGGGCATTGACGACCTGCTGGAGATGATCCTGCTGGTGGCCGATATGAAGGAACTCAAGGCCAACCCCGACCGTGCCGCCAAGGGCACCGTGGTAGAGGCTCGTCTGGATAAGGGCCGTGGCCCCATCGCAACCGTTCTGGTGCAGAACGGCACCCTGCACACCGGCGATGTGATCGTTGCCGGCACCACGGTGGGACGTGTGCGTGCGATGACCGATGATAAGGGTCGCAAGGTAACCGAAGCAGGCCCGTCTGTCCCTGTGGAGATCACCGGCCTGAACGATGTTCCCACCGGCGGCGATATCCTGAACGCCGTTTCGGATGAACGTCTGGCTCGTGAGCTGGTGGAACAGCGTATCACCGAGCAGAAGGAAGAACAGTTCAACGCCCAGACCAAGGTCACACTGGATAACCTGTTTGACCAGATGCAGCAGGGCGAAATGAAAGAGCTGAAAGTCATTGTCAAGGCAGACGTACAAGGCTCTGTGGAAGCTGTCCGTCAGTCTCTCGAAAAGCTGACCAACGAAGAAGTACGGGTGCATGTCATCCATGGCGCTGTGGGTGCGGTAAACGAGAACGACGTGATGCTGGCCAACGCCTCTAACGCCATTATTGTTGGCTTTAACGTGCGTCCCGACCCTGTGGCAGAAGAAAACGCCAAGCGTGACGGCGTGGATATGCGCCTGTATCGTGTGATCTACGACTGCATCGAGGAGATCGAGTCTGCCATGAAGGGCATGCTGGCACCCAAGTTCCGTGAGGTTGCACTGGGCAAGGCAGAGTGCCGTGAGACGTATAAGATTTCCAATGTGGGCATGGTCATCGGCGGCCATGTGATCAGCGGCAAGATCACCCGCAGCGCTCAGGTTCGTGTGGTGCGTGATGGTATCATCATTGCCGACGATAAGGTAGCGTCCCTGCGCCGCTTTAAGGATGACGTGAAGGAAGTTGCCGACGGCTATGACTGCGGTATCTGCCTGGAGCGTTTCTCCGATATCAAGGAAGGGGATATTCTGGAAGCCTATATGATGGAGGAATATCGTCCCGAATAAGGAACGTGTTTTCGGGGAGCCTTTCCTTTG
>CAJFNK010000045.1 GCA_904394685.1 Candidatus Heritagella gallinarum | reverse complement strand
ATGGGCGACGCAAAGGGGCGTTGCCCCTTTGGATTCCCCACCACCTTTTATAAAAGGTGGACGAAAATTTTAAGTTGCGGGGTAGCTTGTGCTGCTCTTTATGCTTTTTCCACGCAAACAGTTTTTATCTGCAAACCGTTTTTGTCTACAAACATTTTTTTGTTATAGAAAGGAGTTTTATCTTGGTGCCTTTCTTTTCCATAAAAAAAATTCGTTTTCTGGCAGCCGTTCTTTGCGTTGCGCTGCTTCTTCCACTCACTGCATGTTCCGGGGAAGAACGCCCCGAAAACGCTGACCAGACTATCTTATTTCATCTACAAAGCGACCCCGCCACGCTCGACCCGCAAGTGGTGGATTCCTATGCGGGACGCATTGCAGTCGAAGCTCTATTTGAAGGGCTGGTGCGCCTCGATAGTGACGGGAAACCCTATCCCGGTGTTGCCGAAAGCTGGGAAGTCGATTCCAGCAACACCCGCTATACCTTCCATCTGCGCAGCGATGCCCAGTGGAGCAAAACCATCGTAACCGAGGACGGGGAGGCCTATCCCAAATCATCGCCCTCGCCGCTAACCGCACAGGATTTTGTGTTTGCCTGGCGCAGAGCCGCCGACCCACAGACCAAATGTCCCGAAGCTGATTTGTTTTCGGTGATTCAAAACGGCGCCGCCGTTATTGCCGGGGAAATGAGCGCAGACCAGCTGGGCGTGTCCGCCCCCGATGACCACACGCTGGTGGTACAGCTGGAGCATCCCAGCGAGGATTTTCTTTCCCTCACAGCCCGCACCGCCTTTATGCCCTGTCAGGAGGCGTTTTTCCAGTGGACGTCCGGCCGGTATGGGCTGGAAGCCAAATACACCTGCGGCAACGGGCCGTTTGTGTTTGGCAATTCCTATTCGTGGGATCACGAAGAAAAGATGTCGCTGCGCCGGTCAACCTCCTATCATGGAGAGAAGGAGCCGCTGCCCGCTGCGCTGGAGCTGTTCACCAATCCCGAAGTGACCGATATTTCCGACCCGGTTGCCGCTGTGGGAGAGGGCGTGGTGGATTTGGCGCCCCTGCCGGCCGGCTCTATCGAAAAAGCCAAAGGCGAAGGCCAGCAGATTATTACCCTTTCGATGGATGCGGTGTGGGGGCTGTGCTTTAACACCGAGGACGACCTGCTCAAAGATACAACCGCCCGAAAGCTGTTTGTACAAACGCTGAACCGGGAAAAACTGCTCCAATCCCTGCCGAAAAATGCCGCCGCCGCTGATGATATCATCCCCGATACCTTCCTGTATGATGGAGAAAGCTATCGGGAACAGGCGGGAAGCGGTTTTTATCTGAAAGAGGACGCTGCCGCAGCAGCAGGCATCTCCAAGCTGCTGCAACGGCTCAAGCTGGACGTGATGCCTTCGATCACGGTGCTTGGCACCAAGGATACGCAGGAGCTTCTCAACCAGATGTTGATTAGCTGGAACGGCTCGATGGGCAACTATTTTAATATGGAAACCATGAGCGAGGAGGAGCTGACCGGCCGGATTCAAAAAGGGGAGTTTCAGGCGGCGGTAGTGCCGCTGCGAACCGAAGACGCCAGCCCGCTGAGCCTTCTTTCGCTGTTTGCTTCTGATTCGCAGGAAAACCCGGCTCGGCTTCATTCCAGCGAATATGATAGCCACTTGGCAGCAGCGGCCTTGGGCGGGGAAGAAGGGCTGGCTGGGTTGCAGTCTGCCGAGCAGTTCCTCAACCAGCAGGCGATTTTCTACCCGCTTTATACCACAGACCGCTATTTTACCGCTAACGAAACGCTCACAGGGGTTGTCATCCATCCAGCCGGGATGGGGATTGATTTTATTCAGGCGGGAAAATTGGATTGAGAAGATTTTGGAGGGGTGTTATGATCGAGTACCGTGCCTATCAGCCGCAGGATTTGGCGGCTGTGATGGGGCTGTTTCGGGAAACTGTCCATACAGTTTGCTGTGAGGACTATTCACAAAAGGAGCTGGAGGCCTGGGCGCCGGACGAGATGGATGAGGCCTCGTGGGGAACGTCATTGCTCAGGCATGATGCGCTGACGGCGTGGAAAGACGGCGAGTTGGTGGGGTTTGCGGATTTGGACGGCCCGGAATATTTTGATAGGTTGTATGTGAGTAGCCGTGCCCAGCGGCAGGGAGTTGCAAAGGGGCTGGCAGAGCGGCTGGAGCAAAGGGCAAAGGAGCTGGGAGCCAAAAAAATAGAGGTGCATGCCTCCAGAACGGCGAAAGGCTTTTTTCTGCATCGGGGATACCGGTTGATTCGAGCGAATCAGGTAGAGCGGTGTGGTGTGATTTTGGAAAACTTCTTGATGGAAAAAGAATTGTAACAAAAGGAATGGCAAAAAAGCACAGTTTGCGTGGCCAAAGCAAAAAGATTTGCAGTAGCTACCCCGCAACTTAAAATTTTCGTCCACCTTTTATAAAAGGTGGTGGGGAATCCAAAGGGGCAACGCCCCTTTGCGTCGCCCAT
>CAJFNK010000044.1 GCA_904394685.1 Candidatus Heritagella gallinarum | reverse complement strand
GACACGGGGATTTTCAGTCCCCTGCTCTACCAACTGAGCTACAGAGGCATAATTGGCGACCCGGAACGGGCTCGAACCGTCGACCTCCAGCGTGACAGGCTGGCGTTCTAACCAACTGAACTACCGGGCCATCTTGTTGTGCCGGGCCATCTGTGGGTGCTCGCTCCAGCGACGTTTGATATGATACCATATCGTATGAGGAATGTCAAGCACAAATTCCAACTTTTTTATTTTTTTCCAGAAATATGAAAGAGGAGCCCAAAACCGGGCTCCTCATGCAATTTTATCCACTGACAGATTCTCTGCTTATTCCCCACAGCTTCCCTTTTCGGAACAGAATTTTACCGTTTTCCCTTCCAAAATCAGGTTGGTGGTGCGAACAGCGCACATTTTACCGCACATAGAGCAGCTGTGGCGCTCGGCGGGCGGTGTGGATTCATAATAGCGGCGAGCCTTGTCCGGGTCAAGTGCCAAACGGAACATCTCGTCCCAGTCCAGCTTGTGGCGGGCGGTGGACATCTCGTTGTCACGGTCACGAGCGCCGGGCAGGCCGTTAGCGATATCGGCGGCATGGGCGGCGATTTTGGAGGCAATAATGCCCTCCCGCACGTCGTCCAGATCAGGTAGGCGCAAATGCTCCGCCGGGGTTACATAGCAAAGGAAGTTAGCGCCGTTGGAAGCGGCAATCGCCCCGCCGATAGCAGAAGTGATGTGGTCATAGCCGGGAGCGATATCGGTTACGATGGGGCCCAGCACATAGAAGGGCGCACCATGGCAGATCCGCTTCTCCATCTGCATATTGGCGGCGATCTCATTCATCGCCATATGGCCGGGGCCTTCTACCAGCACCTGCACGTCTGCCGCCCAGGCACGCTTGGTCAGGTGTCCGATTTCGATCAACTCCGAAATCTGTCCTGCATCTGAGCTATCGTCGATGCAGCCGGGACGCAGCGCATCGCCAATGGAAATCGTCACGTCATGGGCACGCAGGATTTCCAGCACATCGTCATAGCGCTCAAAGAAGGGGTTCTCGTTTCCGGTCATCATCATCCAGGCAAACAGCAGGGAGCCGCCACGGGAAACAATGTTCATCCGGCGCCCCTCCCGGCGGAAGGCTTCCACTGCCCGGCGGTTGATGCCGGCATGAATGGTCATAAAGTCCACGCCCTCTTTTGCGTGAGCCTCCACCACCTTGAGAAAATCGTCGGCAGTGATATCCAGCAAATCCTTTTCCAGATAGCCAATTGCATCATACATGGGAACCGTACCGATCATGGCCGGGGAATATTCCACCAGCTTTTCCCGGAAGATGCGGGTCTTGCCATAGTTGGACAAATCCATAATGGATTCAGCGCCCATCTCTACCGACATTTTTACCTTGTTCATTTCCAGCTCATAGTCTTTTGCATCGCCCGAAATGCCCAGGTTTACATTGATTTTGGTTCGCAGGCCGTCACCAATGCCCTCCGCCGAAAGGGAAGTGTGGTGAATGTTGGCGGGAATGGCAATGGTACCGGCAGCCACACGCTCCCGAACCCATTCCGGCTCCCGATGCTCTTTCTCTGCCACCAGCTGAATCTGAGGGGTAATAATCCCCTTTTTAGCGGCTTCCATTTGGGTGTTATAGTTCATGACATCCATCCTCCTGAGAATAAAATTCCTGTATCAGCCGAACCGGGTCCGGCGCTTTCATCAACGCACTCATCACGCAGTATCCGGCAGCTCCGGCCTGCAAAACCGGCTGCACCCGCTCCGGGGTAATCCCGCCAATCGCATAGACAGGCTGGCGTGATTGACGGCAAACTGCCTGTAAAAAATCAAGCCCACGGGGCGGAACGCCCTTTTTGCAGTCGGTGGGAAACACATGCCCTGCAATCAAATAGGAAGCTCTGCTCTCCCACAAAGCGGCGGCCTCCTCCGGGGCGTGAACCGATACGCCAAACTCCCCCTGAACCGGCAGCTCCCGGTTTGGAAAAGAAAGCTGCACCCCACATCCCGCAAGCGTAAAACCGGGAACCGGGCCATTGCATGTGAGTGGAACACGGTATTCTTTGCAAAGCAAAAGTATTTTTTTGGCGAGTGCTTCGTATTCTTCCAAAGAGAGGTCTTTTTCCCGCAAGATGATCCGGGCGGGTTTTTGAGCAATAATTTGCTCCATACGGGTGAGAAAATCATCCGGGCAGGCGCTGCGCTGGGTAACACAAACAAGCCGATGGCGCTGCATCTGCTTACACATAGAGATAATCCGCCATTACCGGCTGAAGCCCTTTGGCTTCAATGGCCTTATAAATTTCATCATAGCTTCTGCCATCCGAAATCTCGAACTGTTCATCGCCTTTTCCTTCGCCGCTGTGGTCTCCGATACCGGTGGAAACACCGGCGGAAATCTTGGTGGCGGCAATGTTGATGATATTATCCCGGAACCCGGCACGCTCCCGTGAGGAAATTGTGATGCTGGCAAAAGGCATAAACAGGCGGTAGGCGCAGATCACCTGCAACAGCTGGCGCTCGTGGACATCCTTGGGATTGATTTTGTCATTGTTGATAATCGGGCGCAGGCGAGGGCAGGAAAACGCAATTTCTGCATGAGGATACTTGCGCTGCAACAACCAGCCGTGATATCCCGTAGCAAAGGCATCCTTGCGGAAATCATCCAGCCCCAGCAGAGCAGCCAGACCCACGCCACGCATCCCGCCCATCAGGGCACGCTCCTGAGCATTAAAGCGATATGGGAAAATCCGCTTATGCCCACCCAGATGCAGGGTGGCGTATTTATCAGAATTATAAGTTTCCTGGAACACGGTGACATAGTCCACGCCACAGATGTGCAGATAGGCATATTCATCGGAGTTCACCGGATAAATCTCGATTCCCACCACCCGGAAATATTTGCTGGCCAGTTTGCAGGCTTCTCCGATATATTCCACAGGAGAAGCAGTGCGGCTTTCTCCGGTAAGAATCAGGATTTCCTGCAAGCCGGTGTCGGAGATGGCTTTCAGCTCTTTTTCGATCTCCTCCATAGAGAGCTTGGCACGGCGAATTTTGTTATGACAGTTAAATCCACAATAAATGCAGTAGTTCTCGCAGTAATTGGCGATATACAGCGGGGTAAACATCATCACCGAATTGCCAAAATGCTTACGGGTTTCCAACTGCGCCCGATGTGCCATTTCCTCCAGAAAAGGATCGGCAGCCGGCGAAAGCAGAGCCGCAAAATCTTCTGGAGAAAGCGTATCCTTTTGCAGTGCCCGGCGCACATCAGCGGCGGTATACCGGCTAAAATCACATTCGTTCATTTTGAAAATCACCGTATCCAGAATGTCAGAGGGAATCTGTTCCATTCCGGGCTGGTATTCCATATGGTTGGTGTTCTGATCGATCATGAAGGTCTTTCCTTCTTTCGTTATGATATAAATTTGCTTGTAGGGGCGGCTATCAGCCGCCCGCAGAGCGATATCCCATCCAAAAACAACCGCCAGACGGGCGCATACTATGCGCCCCTACATCATGTTTAGAGCAATTTCCTACCTTTAATCCTGCAAAAATCCGGTGAGCGGAGAAGATGCCGCTGCGCCCTTTTCCATCACACGCCCCAAGCCGGAGAGATAAGCGGTACGGCCTGCCTCGATAGCCTTTTTAAAGGCCTCCGCCATTGCGGGGATATCCCCGGCGGTAGCAATTGCGGTATTCGCCATCACAGCAGCCGCACCCATCTCCATCGCCTCACACGCCTGTGACGGGCGGCCGATTCCGGCGTCCACGATAATGGGCAGGTCGATTTCATCAATCAGAATCTGGATAAACTCTCTGGTGGCCAATCCCTTATTGGAGCCAATCGGCGCTGCCAGCGGCATCACGCAGGCCGCACCGGCATTTACCAGATCACGAGCCACGTTCAAATCGGGATACATATACGGCATCACGACAAATCCTTCTTTTGCCAGAATTTCTGTGGCACGAATGGTTTCCTGATTATCCGGCAGCAGGTATTTGGAATCCCGCATGATCTCAATTTTCACAAAATCACCGCAGCCACATTCTCTTGCCAGCCGGGCAATCCGAACGGCTTCGTCGGCATTGCGTGCGCCGGAAGTATTCGGGAGCAGCGTTACGCCTTCGGGAATATAGTCGAGAATATTGGCGGCGCCGCCTTCATTGGCACGGCGCAGCGCCAGCGTGATAATCTGAGCACCGGCGTTTTCCACCGCCGCTTTGATCAGCTCCAGCGAATACTTGCCGGAACCCAAAATAAAACGGGACGAAAAAGAATGTCCTCCCAAAATCAATTCGTCTTTCATGATCGTTCCTCCTATATCTACATAAAATCAGGGTTCTGTTTCCCCAAGAATCAACCGCAAAACCATCTGTGCCTGATGAGCGGCGCACACCGCCACACGGGAAGCAAACAAGCTCCCATATTCCGCCACATCCGCTTCCCCATCACCGCAAAGATATAGCCGTGAAAAGGCCCTCCGGGTTTGAATCTGATTGGCAGACCCCACCCCTGCCATGCCGGACGCAGACACCACCACGGTATCAGGCATACCGCCAAGGGCAGTTTCCAACAGCATGGCTTTTTCTTCGGCAGAGTCAAAAGCCTCGCAAAGAACCGGACAACTGTCAAAAATTGTCGGAATGGTTTCTGACGTCAGCCGCACCGGATAGAGCTTTAACGCTACCCAGGGGTCAATGGCCTTGAGCGTTTGCGCCAACGCTTCGGTTTTCAGCAGGCCAACCTGTGAAGCAAAATACTGCTGCCGGTGAAGATTGGTCACATCCACCCGGTCAAAATCCGCCAGAACCAGCGTCCCCACTCCCATTCGCACCAAAGAAATCGCAAGATGAGAGCCAAGGCCGCCAAGCCCCGCAATTCCAACACAGGCATTTTCCAGCTTGCGAACTGCTTCTTCTCCATGCCGCTGCACACGGGCAGCTCGTAATTCCTGCTGGGTCATCAGCCGCCTCCTACAAAACTGACTACTTCGACGGTATCCGTATCGCAGAGCATCTCTTTTTCAAAATCTGCCCGGCGAATGATTTCCCCGTTGCGCTCTACTGCCACACGCTGGGGCTGATATCCCTGCTTCTGCAAAAATTCAGCCACTGTGACAGCCGTCTCCAACGAGATCTCCTTGCCATTCCATTTCACAAAAATCACCTCCAGAAGATGACAAAAAAGAAGATGAAAAGAAAAACAAAAAGCCGGTTCCCATTGCGGGAACCGGCAAAATGCTCTATTATGGTTGCGTTTTCAATCCGAACATTCAGCTTCCCTACGATGGTACTAACCAACAGGTTCAATGGGTTGAGCTGCTCGCCCTCTCAGCCGTTTTGATACGGCACCCCAGCTTTCTTATTCAGTATAGTCTTTGATTTTCCTCTTGTCAAGTGTCCAAAACCGTCAGGCCGGCACAAATTTGTCAGCACCCTGACCACACCATGGGCAGGTAAAATCATCTGGAAGCTGCTCGCCTTCATACACATAGCCGCAAACCGAGCAGCGCCAGCGCTTGACCTGTGCCGGGGCGGGTTCCTGAGAAATCTCCTCCCCTTTATAAGAAGGCGCTGTTTTGGGAGTTCCACCCTTTAACACACTATGATAATACGAATAGGTAAGCGGTTCTTCCTCCAGGAGCTTTTCGGCTTCTACTACCTCACCGATAAACAGCCAGTGTGTCCCCAAGTCGATCTTATCCACAATTTTGCAGCTGAAATGTGCCGCTGCATGTTCTTTCAGATATGGCAGTCCCAAAGCATCCCGGCCTGTTTCAAAGCCAGCAAACTTTTCCACTTCTGCACTGGACTGGAAGCCAAATTTTCCAATCAGCTCCATGTCTGCTGTCTGGGTCAGCGCTGTTGCGGCAAAGCAGCCGGATTCGATCATCCACTTGGCCGTTGTATTCTGTTTATTTACTGCTACTGCCAATCTGGGCGGTTGCGCCGTTACCTGCGTAACAGTATTGACAATACACCCGGCATCCCGGCCGTTATTGTGAGTAGACACCACATACAGTCCATACGTCAGTTTAAAAAAAGCAGTCAAATCCATTTTATTCGCCTTCCTTTCATATTTTAAGTTCAGTTTTACCTGTTTTTTTACGACCATTCAAAAACGGCTTCCTCCTCCGCCGTGGGTACTACCACTGCTGGAAGTATGCGTCGAACTTCCGCCGCCCCCGTTATTCTTGGGAATCGTGCGGGAAGTCACATATTTTCGTACAAAGATATCCTGACGATTGGTGAGATTCGTCCGGCTGTTTTCACGAAGCTCATACTGGTCTGCTTTAAAGGCATGCTGATACCGGTATACGACAATTCCTACTGCCACTGCACCAATCACCATAGAAATCGCCAGCAAGCCCAGCCCCATTCCCAAGCGGTTGGGATTTGCAAAGCCATCTGTTTTTTCAAGGAAAACCTCAGCTGCTTCTGCATATGCTCCGGCTCCCACCTTCTTGGCCGCTGCATCTGTGATCTCCCGAATACGCCGGTCTGTAAGAATTCTGATCGCCTTTCCGTGGGTAGAAATATAAGCCTCCCGGTTATCCATATCAATAAGGAACAAGGCTCCGGAGCGGTCTGCACCGATTCCAAAACGATTATCATCATAGAAATCATCCGCATAAGCTCTGGTGCTTTTCCCCTGGGTGTCGTCTGTGGTAACAATCACCAGGTCGAGAGAGGTTTTCTCTATGTACTGTTTTGTCAGTTCTTCCAGGCTCTGCTTTTCCTGTTGTGTAAACAATCCGGCTTCATCAAACACTCTGGAGCTTTCTGCCTGCACGGGGAACGCCAGAAAAAGAACACAAACCAGCAAAGTCAAAAGCGCTCCGCTAAACACTCTCTTTTTCATAGCAGCAGCCCTCCAATCAAAAAGCTTACACAGAACACCGCCGCTGTTACACCAGCAAACAGAGCCGCCAAACGCCCTATACTTAGCGGAAGTCGTCCACAGGTTTTTCCTGTCTGCCCATTCACCGCATAATAATAGGTCTTTCCTCTAAACTGATAGGTCAAAACCCAGGCGGGCAACAGCACATATTCCCAGTTTTCCCGAATCATCTCGCTGGAAGCATGCTGAACGGACACATGGGTATATCCGGTAATTGTATCCTCGATACACTTTCGGGTATACTCCTGTATTTTTTCTCTGGCACGGGGTTCGATATCACTTTTTTGCGTCATGCGACGCTCCGCCTGAAAACCCGACAAATACGCCATGGAAAAATCGACCGCTTTTTCATATTCATAGGGATATACGCCCTGCGTCAAGTCGATATCCGGGCGGCTCATCGCTGTAAACGTGATATCATCCAAATCAACCTGACCGTCACGAATGACTTGATACACTTGTGTTTCGGTATATTCTGTGTCGCCCACCCGCCAGGTTCGGATGTTTTCTGCCTGGGCACGAATATGGCCGTTGGTTTCGCAATCTATTTTCCAATATGGGAAATAGACTCCCGACATTTTTTCCAGCTGCGCTTCCTGTGCAAAGCCACGTTTTAAAAACCACTTCTTTTTCCGCCAGTTATGAAACGCCTGTATTGCTTCTTTTTTCTCCAGCACAAACGGGATCACCTTATCCGGCTTCAGTTTGTTGCTGAGCCGGGAAGAAAGCACCACCGGGTTATGGCAATAGTAGCAGGTGGTAGCGGCAGTGGAATCCTCCGCCACCACTTCTGCTCCACAGCTGGGGCAGACATACTCCACGGCATGCTCATAAAACGCATCCTCATCTGCGGCCTGCTCTGCCTTTGGGGTGGGTTCATCCTCCCGCTCTGCAACCGGTTCTTCTCCCAGTTCCTCACGGGTAAAATCACTGCCGCAGTATTCGCAGTGAAACCCTTGGGTTTCGGGGTCAAACAACAGTTCACCGCCGCAGTTTTTACATTTAAATGTTACAACCGACATCGATTTCCTTCCTCCTGACAAACTCACTCAAAATCAGAGTTGGTGACCGGATCGCCGCATTCCGGACAGAATTTCATTCCGGCTGCATTGTCGGTTTCATACCCACATTTGTCACAATGGAAATGCCCTGCCGCAGGCTTGGGCTGTCCGCACTCCATACAGAATTTGCCGGTATTGTTTGTCCCACATTTGGGGCAGACCCATTCACCGGCGGGAGCAGGCTTCTTTTCTCCACACTGAGCGCAGAACTTCGCATTTTCGGGATTTTGTGCGCCACATTTGCAAACCCAGCCAGCCGAGGCCGCAGCTGCTTGTTCGGCAGCCTGCTGAGCAGCTTGCCGGGCATTCTGCCGGGCATTCTGCCGGGCATTCTGCCGGGCAAGCTGTTCCGCCTGCGCCTGCATCTGCTGCTGGTTCGACTGAGAAAACGCCCCGGCCATTCCGGCGCCGGACTGCATCCCCATGCCAATTCCCATAAATCCGGCAGCAGCGCCGTTGGCGTTGGAACCGGCAGCCTCAAAACCTCGTGCCATGGCTCCCTGTACATAGCCTTCCCGGATAGCAGCATCGCTCAGCATAGCGCCCTGGTTTCGCATATTGATGAGCTTGGTGGACTGCTCGTCATATGAGATGCTGGCAAGACCTACCGACTGGATCTCCATACCACGATCCCGCTTCCAGTCTTCGTCCAGAATATTACTCATATATTTGCTCAGTTCACGACTTTTAGAGGCCACAAACGAAATTCGAATCCCATCGGCTGACATCTGGTTGATCGCCGCCTGAAGCGCCTCTAAAAACTCCGCCAGATATTGCTCGTTGATATCCTGAATTTCCACCACTTCTTTATCACGGGGAATCGCCTCATAATAAAAACGCAGCGGATCGGTAATACGAATCGAGTAGGTGCCGTGCGCACGCAAAAACAGCTCCGCATTATACATGTTGTCAAAATAATTGATAGGATTGCGGGTGCCGAATTTAATCCCCTTGATTTCTTGCAGGTTAATAAAATAGACCTTTTGGGAAACAGGAGCAGCGCCGCCAAATTTCACACGCTCAAAGAAATCCTGCACCGAATCGCCCAGAGAACCGTTAAACAGCGAAGGCGCCGAAGAGTTATCCACCTTATAGTAGCCTTCCTCCGCAGTATAATCAATGATCTTTCCCCCGTCCATCAGCATCATAAACTGGTTGGGATATACATGGATCACAGAGCCGTCGGTGATCACATTTGTACTGCCCTTCCGGTTTCCGTTGCGCTTATCGTTGCGCCGTACCGAAACCCCACAGGTCATCACCGTGTTATCTCCCATTTCAAAAGGCTCTATGGTTTCCAGCCACTGGTCAGCCAAGGTGCCGCCCAGTGCGTTGATCGCAGTTTTAATAATTCCCATTTTGGAACCTCCTTTTATCATACAAGATATCCCTATCATATCACATTCCCTAAAAATTTAACATCTATTTGCGATTTTTTGAATGTAAATTTTCTTTGAAGTTGACACAAGCGAGAGGTGTCTATTCTATATTTCCCTTTCAGATGTTATTGGAACATCTAAAAATAGAGAAGACTTGATTCTCTGCATTTTCGATTTTCCCATGTTCTTGTGGATTTTAGCATGAACCATGGTTATTTTGGGGAATAGAACCGTTTTTTTGCTTGTTTTTCAAAAAACACTTGCTTTTTCTTTTCAAATCTGATAGAATACCAATGTTGCATTTTAGATCGTTCCACATAAAGGAGGTGCAGACATGGCAAAGTGTGAGATTTGCGGCAAGGACGTCGCTTTCGGCATTAAGGTTTCCCACTCCCATCGTCGTTCCAACAGAACCTGGAAACCCAATATCCGCCGCGTAAGAGCAGTTGTGAATGGTACTCCCAAGCGTATTTACGCCTGCACCCGCTGCTTGCGTTCCGGTAAGGTTACCCGAGCAGTCTAATTGGAGCATGTATTCACCGAGGAGCCTTCGGGCTCCTTTTTTCCTGCCATAAAACGGCGATAAGCAAAGAGGCCGCACTCAAAAACGAGTGCGGCCTCTTTGCTTTATCTCTTTTTGTATAAGATGATTTCAGGGTCTGCCCCATTACATCCATAGGTACAGACCAGCAAATGCTCCAAGTCTGCAATCACGCCATAGCATCGGTCACTTCCGGGAATTTCAATCTGATTGCCCAGATACACGTTGTGGTCGTTCAGGAATTTTACCGTTTCCCCATTGGGAAGTGGATACTCCAGATTCACATAGAAGCCGTTCAGCAGGTTTAAATCCTCTATTTGAAGCCCTTTGAGCCCAAGTGAATTAATTTCCTTCACAAGCGTGGCTTTGAGAGCCAGAAATTCCTCCTGGCCGCCTTTTTTGACACACTCTGCTGCCAGACAGGTTCCACCAAAGGGATTTCCTTGTGTGGCGACGCACCCGCCGCACGCTTCCCTTCGGTCACAGGAACCACAGCAATCCAGACCACATAACGATATCATAAAAACACTCCCTGCAGCGCAGACTTATTTGGGGCTGCTAAAGGAAATCTGTTTTTCTTCTCCGGCCAACAACCGCTTGATGTTCGCACGGTGAAGAACAATCACTGTCAAACTGATCAACAGAGAAAGAACCGTAGAAATCACAACATAGGTCAAATTGGCGTCCCGCACCATCGAGAGGAACTGCATCCGATAATCAAAAAAGAACGTAATCAAAAAGGTGGCGACAGGATAAACACAGGCGGCCAGAACAGAACCCAGCGATACGATTTTTTTAAGAGCAAAGGTAATCGCAAAGGTCAGGAACACCAGCACAAAAACACGCCAGTCGATCAAAGCCATCATAGCGGCACTGGTAACCACGCCTTTGCCGCCCCGGAAACCAAAATAAACGGGAAACACATGACCCAGCAGGCAGGCAAAGCCCGCAATAAAGGCTCCATACTGGGCAGCGGTATCGCCTACTCCCAGCTGTGTTGCCACATAGCCGAAAATCAGCTTGCCCACCACAACGGCTACCACACACTTCAAAAAGTCCAGCAGAAACGTCAGGGCCGCTGCACCCTTTCCCACCGAACGCAGCACATTGGTTGCGCCGGCGTTTCCGCTGCCATAGGAACGGATGTCTTCATGGTTTTTGAAGATACGGGTCAGGATAATGGAGAAGCTCAGACTGCCCAATAAATACGCAATCACCGCTACCCCGATTCCCGGCAGAACAAAATCCCCGATATGACTGAAATCCATCGCTCATCTCTCCTTGTTCGTTGTGATTTACTTGTCTTTTTCTCCCCGCTCTCGAATGATAAACCGGATGGGGGTTCCCTCCAGTCCGAAGGTTTCCCGAATACGGTTTTCCAGATACCGCTGATAGGAGAAGTGGAACAGCTCCGCCGAGTTTACAAAGCATACAAACGTTGGCGGGCGGGTGGAAGCCTGCGTCATGTAATAGATTTTCAGGCGTTTTCCTTTATCAGTGGGGGGCTGTACCCGTGCCACTGCCTGCGCCAGGACATCGTTAATCATGCCGGTGGCAATCCGCATGGAATTGCTGTTGGCAACGTGCTTAATCAATTCAAACAGCCGGTCGATCCGCTGGCCGGTTTTGGCAGAAATAAAGATAATGGGGGCATAAGACATAAAGGAGAAATCCTTTTCCAGCTTCTTGCGGTATTCCGCCATTGTATTCTGGTCCTTTTCCACAGCGTCCCATTTGTTCACCACGATCACACAGGCTTTTCCTGCTTCGTGAGCCAATCCGGCCACCTTGGAATCCTGATCGGTGAAGCCTACCTCTGCATCGATGAGGATAGCGCAAACGTCCGCCCGCTCAATCGCCATCTGGGCACGCAGGTTGCTGTATTTCTCAATCGCATCCTCTACCTTCTTCTTGCGGCGAAGTCCGGCGGTATCGATCAGCACAAAGCGCCCATATTCATTTTCGATTTCAGTATCGATCGCATCACGGGTAGTACCGGCGATATCCGAAACGATGCAGCGATTCTCGCCGGAAATGCGGTTCACCAGCGAGGATTTTCCCACATTAGGCTTGCCGATAATAGCGACCCGAATCGTTTCGCCGTCGTCTTCTTCCTCCGGCTCCGGTGGCAGCAGGTCTACCACTGCGTCCAGCAAATCGCCGGTACCGTGTCCATGGACAGAGGACACCTGAATCGGATCGCCCAATCCCAGATTATAGAACTCATAGAAATCTGCCGGAGGCTCGCCCACAGAGTCACATTTGTTGACACACACCAGCACCGGACGGCCGCTTTTCAGCAGCATGGCGGCAATATCGGCGTCTGTGGCAACCAGTCCGGTACGGACGTCGGTTACCAGAATAATTACGTCGGCGGCATCGATCGCCAGCTGCGCCTGTACACGCATCTGGGACAGAATCACATCCGAAGAATCCGGCTCTATACCGCCGGTATCCACCAGCGAAAACTTGCGATTTTTCCACTCACATTCGCCATAGATACGGTCACGAGTCACGCCCGGTGTGTCGTCCACGATTGAAAGGCGCTGACCGATCAACTTGTTAAATAAGGTAGATTTTCCCACGTTGGGTCTGCCGACAACGGCTACTACCGGTTTTGACATCAGAGATCCCTCCCTGTAATAGCGTCCAGCAACTGCTGGCCGTCATTTGGCACCGGATACACCGGTACTTCTAATTCTTTTTCCAGATCCTGCACCGAAAGGTCATCCAGGAACACATCCTCTTGCTGGCGAAGCGTTACACATGGAATCAGCAAAGCATCACCCAGCTCCCGGCCTTTCAGCTGTTTGATAAAATCCTGTCCGGTCAACAGCCCGGCTACATTCACGTTACCGCCAAAAAAGTCATTTCGGACAGGCACTACATTACACAGTATAGTATCGCATTTCCTGCGAAATTCGTCAAGCATTGCGTTCAGGAAAGAAAAAGCCCCTTCCCCGGTTGCAATCGTCACTTTTCGGGCAGGCTGAGGAAGCTCAAAATCTTCCAGAGCAAAGCGAAACTCCTCCTGAAGGTTTGCCAACAGTCCTACTCCGTTTTCAAGCTGGGCAAAATCTTCATAAAATTCCGGCTCCGGTATCGGTCGGCCTGCCAGCAGATAAAATTCGTCCGAAGCATAGACCGTTCTGGCTCCACGCTCTCTAACAAAGCGGTCGCCAAACGATTCAATCAACTGGAGAGTAGCCTCGGCGGTTTCGGGCGTATACGTTTCCAGCGGATACAGTCCTTCCCGATACCGGGTTACGCCCACCGGGACACAGGCAATACTCTGAAGGTTTTCTCCAAGCTGATAAAGGTCTTCCAGTGTGCGTTCCAGCTCTTTCCCATCATTGATACCGGGACACAGCACCAGCTGGCCATTGAGCCGGATGCCGGCCTCTGCAAAGCGCCCCAGCAGCTCCAGCGCTTTGCCTGCAAACCGATTTCCCATCATTTTGCAGCGAAGCTCCGGATTGGTAGTATGGATGGACACATTGATCGGGCTGATGTGCATTTTAATAATGCGCTCGATCTCATGTTCGCTGATATTGGTCAGTGTGATATAATTCCCAAACAGGAACGAAAGCCGGGAATCGTCATCTTTAAAATACAGGCTCTCTCTCATCCCGGCGGGAAGCTGGTCGATAAAGCAGAAAATACACTTATTCCGGCAGGAATGTTGTTTATCCATCAAATAGGTTTCAAATTCCAGCCCCAGGGATTCATACTGCCCCTTTCGGATCTGCACTTCACGCTCTGCGCCGCACGCATCTGCCACCAATATCGTGAGGCGGGAATCTGTTTCATAAAAACGATAATCCAGTACATCAACGATTTCATGTCCGTTGATAGCAATCAGTCTTTCACCTTCCTGAATCCCCGCCAGTTGAGCAAAACTTCCCGGTTTTACCTGCTGAATGACTACTGCCATGCCATTTCTCCTTCCTGTTGGTAATACAAAAAAATAGAGAAGGATCGCTCCTTCTCTATCCCCGTGCGAAAGGTGCTGATTAAGCCTCTTTCTTCAGAACATCTCTGCCGTTGTAGAAACCGCAGTTTCCGCACACTCTGTGAGGTGTTTTGTACTCCCCGCACTTGGGGCACTTCACCAGAGCCGGTGCAGTCAGCTTCCAAACATTGGAACGTCTTTTGTTCTGTCTTGCGCTGGACACTTTTCTCTTGGGTACCGCCATGATCAGCACCTCCTTATATGAATTCAGACTATTGTATCAGTTGTTGAAGAACCTCTAAACGAGGATCTATCCGCTTTTTCTGACAGCCACAGTCTCCCTGATTCAGGTTTTGACCACACTGGCTGCACAGTCCTTTGCAGTCGGGCTTACAGAGAAACTTACTGGGCAACTCCAGCAGGATATCCATCCGCAAAAGCTCGTCTACATCAATCTTTTCATCTTCCACCTGGATATAATCGTCATTATCCTCCTGATTCAGCGTACGCACCAGCATGTGAGAAAAATGATACCGGTATTCCCGGCGAATCATCTCTGTGCAGCGGTCACAGGGGATTGCAAAGGAAAACGAAACATCTGCCTCCATCTGGGCTTCTCCCGCAAATGCCTTTACCGTACCGGAATAGGACACCGGGGACTCAAATGGATAGCTGCCGCCGATTTCCGTATCCGACAGGTCAAAAGTTCCGGAAAACGGAAGCTCTTTCACTTCTTCTACGAATACTTTTCGCAAATCCAACAGCATAACACGACTCCAAGATTCTTAAATCATTCGATGAAAACATCAGAAATTATTATAATAGAACAGCCACTGTTTGTCAACAAAAAAATAAAGATTTTGCAGGCAGAACAGCGAGTTTGTCGAGAACTTCCTGTTCTGACTTTTAAAACAGGGTTGTTTCCGTCGAATCGTTCTAGCGAATCGTTCTGACGAATCGTTCTGGCGAATCGTTCTGGCGAATCGTTCTGGCGAACTGCTCTATTATACACCCAGGACTTCGATTTGAAAAGTGTTTTGGCAGAATTTATCTCTCCACCCGGAACATCATTCCCGAAAGAGGCGGGATATCGACAAAAAATTCTCCGCTTTGGCGGGGGAAAACGTGCTGTGGTTTTTCGGGCGTATTTCCTCCCCAGGATTGCCAATCAGTGTTGAGCAGCAGCTCCAGGCGCTCGCCCCCTGGTATCCGAAGACAATAGTCTAAAACCGGATGGTCGTCGAGGTTCAACACAACCACCAGCTTTTCTCCACGTCCAATTCGCAAAAAGGCATAGCTGCAACTGCCATCCTGCTCACAGTCCAGCCATTGGAACCCTTCTTGGCGGTAGTCCCATTCATAAAGGGCCGGATGGGTCTGATACAGATGGTTTAGCGTCTTGATATAATGGAAAAACGCATCGTGCAGCGGGTAGCGCAGCAATTCCCAATCCTGTTCTCTTTTTTCATCCCATTCCCGGAAATGGCCGATTTCATTGCCCATAAAGTTGAGTTTTTTTCCGGGATGGGTCATCATATACAGATACAGCGCTCTGGCCTGCGGGAATTTCCGGTCATAATCGCCGTTCATTTTTTGAAGGATAGTGGCCTTCCCATGCACCACTTCGTCGTGAGAAAAGGGCAGCAGGAAGCGTTCCCCATAATAATACATCATGGAAAACGTCAGCTTATGATATTTTTCCTTCCGCTCCTGCGGCGGCATCTGGAAAGCAGAGAGCGTATCGTGCATCCAGCCCAGATCCCACTTATAGTCATACCCCAACCCGCCGTTCTCAATCGGGTCAGTTACTTTGGAAAAGCTGGTAGAATCCTCTGCAATCAGCATACAGCCGGGGAAGCGTCTTTTCAATTCCTGATTCATCTGCCGGACAAAACTCACCGCCATACCGTTTACTCCACGAGCCGGGTCACCCTGCCAATAAAGAATCCGGCTGATTGCATCAAAACGGATGCCGTCAAAGTGGTATTCTGAGAGCCAATAGCATACCGCCGACTGCAAAAAGCTGCGAACCTCCCCACGAGAGTGCATAAAATTGCAGCTTCCCCATTCGCTGACTCCCACATCATCATTCGGATACTCATACAGGCAGGTTCCATCATACTGGCGCAAAGCATAGTCGTCCATAGCGAAATGCACCGGGACAAAATCCAGAATCACGCCGATGCCGTTCTGGTGACAGACATCGATCAGATGTTTCAGCTGAACCGCTGTTCCATAGCGGGCCGTGGGGCTAAAGAAGCCGGTATTCTGATAGCCCCAGGATTCATCAGCAGGATGCTCGCAGATTGGCAGCAGCTCGATGTGATCATAGCCCGCCTCTTTGACATAGGGAACCAGCCTGTCCGCCAGTTCTTCATAGGTGTAAAAATCGTTCAGTTCTGTTCCTTTCCTTTTCCAGGAGCCCAGATGCACCTCATAAATATTGAGAGGCCGCTCTTTCCGATCATTGCGGCGCTGCATCCAGCCTGCGTCCCCAAACTCATACTCCAGCCTGCGAATTACAGACTGGTGATTGGGACGAAGCTCCATACCATATCCATACGGGTCACAGTGATCGGTAAAAGTACCGTGATGATAGATCCGGTACTGATAGGTTTGCCCCTCTCTCGCATCCGGCAGCACGCACTGATAAAAATTTCCATCCAACACCGGCTCCATGGGAATTTCCTGCCACTGGGTACAGCTGCCAATCAGCGACACCCGCTCTGCCGAAGGGGCAAACGTGCGAAACATAAAGCCCTCTCCATCGGGATGCACGCCCAGCCACTGATGCGCTTCAAACGACTTTCCTGTATAAAACCCGTAGATATCCATGGGGATCTCCTTCCTGTGTCAAAGGCCATTGGCCTCCTTTGGATGTACTTAAGACAAAATTTTCTCAAGATACAATCTAATTGACTATCGTCTATTTTCTCTCTATACTGATTATAGAACCCCCATCGTGTTTCAGCAATCAACAGATTTTGTAAAATGTCGGAAAGACAACTTTTTTCGATAAGTGTCTATTATCTTAAAAAGGAGATTATGCCATGGACCCCAGAATCCAAAGGACGAAAAACAGTATTATCAACGCCTTTATTCAGCTTCGCTCCAAAAAGCCACTGGAAAAAATCAGTATCCGGGAGCTCTCCCAGCTGGCGGGCATCAACAAAGCTACCTTTTATCTGCATTACCATGATATCTACGACCTCTCCCAAATGCTCGAATCTGAAATTATCGGCTCGGTTCTGGGCAGCATCCGGCATCCCGAATACTTTGTGTCGAAGCCGGGACTGTTTGTGCGGGAGCTTCACTGCGCTCTGGTGAGCCAGGGCGGACTTCTCAAAACTCTTTTTTCCGGAGACCGGAGCTTTATTTTGGCAGAACGTCTGGAACAGGGGATAGTAGAATACCTCCGCCAATATTATCCACAGGCGCTGGAAACACCCAAAAACAAGGCGTTGTTCACCTATATGGTATATGGCTCTTATTACGCCTATGTCCTTCATCGTAACCAGCCGGAAACACAGGTATTGGACGCTATCAGCGAAATATCAGAGACCCTTTTGACACGATATCCCATTCCTCCGTCGAAATTATGAGAATCCGGTTGCCTTTATGGACACACTGGGGTATAATGAGGGAGATTTCATATTTCCATCTCACAGAAAGGAAGTCATTCTCTTGAATATCATTTTGAGCGCCGACCGTACCTGTGATCTGACGCAGGAGCTGTGCGACTCCTTTGACGTTCACACTATTCCCTATCACATTGAGCTGGAAGGGAAAGACTATCAGGACAGCGTAAATATTTTACCAGAAGACCTGTATCGTGCCTGGTGGGACCGCAAACAGCTTCCCCGTACCAGCGCCATTAATGTAGAAGAATACGTTGCATACTTTAAGCCCTGGGTAGATGTCGGGTATGAAGTTGTCCACTTCTGTCTGGGCAGCGCCCTTTCCAGCAGCTACCGCAACTGCTGTTTGGCCGCAGAAGAACTGGGTGGACATGTCCATCCGGTTGACAGCCACTCCCTTTCTACCGGTACTGCTTTGCAGGTAATGGACTGCCGGGAACATATCTGTGCAGGGGAATCTGCTAAAAGCATTGCCCGTTATTTCAATGATTCTACCCGCCGGTATCACGCCAGCTTTATTCTGGACACACTGGAATTTATGCACGCAGGCGGCCGCTGCTCCTCGGTAGCGGCATTTGGCGCCAATCTGTTAAAGCTAAAGCCCTGTATTGAAGTGGATAACACTTCGGGCGGCATGGGAGTCGGAAAAAAATATCGTGGAAAACTGGAATCCGTTCTTGCACAATACACCGAAGAAAAGCTGACACAATATTCCGACATCCGTACCGATAGAATCTTCATCACGCACTCCGGCATTGACGCCCGCTATATTGAAACCGTTCGCAATGCGATCGAAAGCCAGATGCGTTTTGAGAATATTTATGTGACACAGGCCAGCTGTACGATCTCCAGCCATTGCGGCCCCAACACGCTGGGAATCCTGTTCGCTACCGAATCTGAAGAAAAATAAGCTCTCAAAAACAGACTTACAGACAAAGAACCTCCCGACACCAGACCGGTGTCGGGAGGTTTTTTTTGTATCATCTTAAATTTTATGCTTTTTCCAGTGCCTGTGCCACGTCCTCGATGATGTCCTCAGGGTTCTCGATGCCCACGGAGAAGCGGATCAGGTCGGGGGTTACGCCGGCCTCTGCCAGCTGCTCGTCGTTCATCTGACGATGGGTGGTGCTGGCGGGATGCAGCACACAGGTGCGAAGGTCGGCCACATGGGTCACAATGGAGGCCATTTTCAGGCTGTCCATAAACCGGGTAGCAGCTTCCCGGCCACCCTTTACGCCAAAGGAAACCACACCGCAGGTGCCGTTCGGCATATACTTCTGAGCCAGTGCATGGTACGGGCTGGACTCCAAACCGGGATAATTTACCCAGCTGACCTTTTCGTGGTTCTCCAAAAACTCTGCCACTTTCATAGCATTGCTGCAATGACGTTCCATCCGCAGAGCCAGTGTTTCCAGCCCCAGATTCAAAAGGAAAGCGTTCTGCGGGCTGGCCTGTGCGCCCAAATCCCGCATCAGATGGGTACGAGCTTTGACAATATAAGCGGCATTGCCGAATTTTTCGGTATAAACAATCCCATGATAGGAATCGTCCGGCTGGGTAAGCATGGGGAACTTGCCGTTATTCCAATCAAATTTGCCGCTGTCCACAATGACACCGCCCAGCTGAACAGCATGGCCATCCATATATTTAGAAGTGGAATGGGTCACAATATCCGCCCCAAACTCAAACGGACGGCAGTTGATGGGGGTCGGGAAAGTATTGTCCACAATCAGGGGAACACCATGAGCGTGGGCTTCCTGTGCGAACATCTCGATATCGGTAACTACCAGAGAGGGGTTGGAAAGCGTTTCGGCAAACACGCAGCGGGTGTTTGGGCGGAACACAGCCTGCAACTCCTCACGGGAACAGCCGGGGCTGACAAAAGTGGACTCGATTCCCATTTCCTGCATAGTCTTAAAAATAAGGTTAAAGGTTCCGCCATAGATTGCGCTGGAAGCGACGATATGGCTTCCAGCATGGCAGATATTCAGCATGGAAATCAGAGAAGCGGCCTGACCGGAAGAAGTAAGCATAGCGCCCACGCCGCCTTCCAGTACAGCAATTTTCTTTTCAACCGCATCCAGCGTAGGATTGCCCAGCCGGGTGTAGAAAAAGCCGTCTGCTTTCAGGTCGAACAGATCGCCCATGTCTTCTGAGCTGTCATAGGTATAGGTTGTGCTCTGTACGATCGGAACCACTCTGGGTTCGCCGTTGCCGGGCTGATAGCCTGACTGGATACATTTGGTATCGATGCGATAGTCGCTCATGTTCACCATTCCTTACATTACTAAATTCATGATATCTGCTTCGTCCCCCGAAATTCCGGCGGGCGGTGTGCATTTACTCTAAAAACAGGAAAGACAGGCTCTGCATCCATGACTGGAGATGGCTGGCAACCCAATCGGTTCCCGCCACTACCAGCCAGATCAAAAGGATAAAAGCCAAGGCAGAAAAAATCTGGACCAGTATGCGTTTTCGGCGGGGCATTTCCGGTTCCTCCGACGGCTGAGGCTCTGTTTCTGCTTTCAGCTTCGCCTCCTGTTCCCGAAAATCAGAAACCACCTTTTCGGCCTCCTCCAGCTGAGGAAGAAGCACATAAAAGCTCTGATTAGAGAGAATTGCGTCGCTATTATAGATAGAAGGAATCCCGTCGATATTAGAGGGATGCATTTCAAACGGGATGCCACTGGCACGCATGGCCGGTTCCAGCCGCTGCGCTTCCATTTCACTCACCGTGACCAGAAGCACTTTATCCAACTGGGTGGGCTCCCGCAATTTCCGCTTTCCACATTCCGGGCAGCGAACCGCTGAATCCTCACACAACGACTTACATTTTGGGCAATACAGCATAGGGGTTCCTGCCTTTCTCAAAATTGATGATAGATTCTCGATTATCATAGCACAGCTGCTCTAAAAAATCAAACAATTTGCAATTCAAGGGATCAAATCCTGCAAATTTTATCAAAGAGCAAACAATCCTTACAGTTCCATCCCGTCATCGATCCACTCATAACAGACCGCATAATCAATGGTGAGGGTGTTCAGTTCTGCAAAACAGGCTTCCACCGCCTCCCGGTATTCATCGGCAGAATGGTAGTCATCCAGCTCCTCGCCGTCTGGACGGACAGCCGTTGCCAACATCTGGGCAAACAGCATCGGGGTATCAAAGGTTTCCGCCATCAAACGGGCGATCGCCTGCCCCTCACGGCGCACCAGATAATCCAGCAGATCATGGATATCATCCCGGCTGTTGAGGATATCCAGCACTTCGGCATCCTCCCGGCTGCTTTGACCGGCCAGGAACCAGACTGCTTCTTCCCCAATGGAGAGTTCATCCAGCGCAGAGATCACGTCAAGGCTGCCGATATCATTGCCACATTCTGTCATCCGGTTATAAAACTCCGCCAGAATCCGTTTCAGCGCCACGGCAGAGATCACCGCCTGTGTTTGCTCCAGCACAGAATCCAGCGCCACAGCGCCACTTTCCCGCAGCAGCGCCCAGTTCATCAGAAACCAGCCGTTATTGGCTGCATGGTCGCCAAACACCGTTTGAATAATCACACTTTCCGCATCCATTTTGTAACTCATTTGAACCTCCTGTTTTGTCACACATCGATATCCAATGCAATTTTCGCCAGCTTGTCCGCCATATCGTTATACTGATCTCCGGAATGTCCCTTGACCTTGATAAACCGGATATTGATTTTTTCAGCGGCACGCAGATAAAACGCACGATAGGCTTTTGTCCCTTCTTTATTGGTTTTCCATTCTCCGGTACACCATTTGGCAATTCCTTCATAATCGTGATAAATATCCAGCGCCGGCACCTGATGCTCTAGGCACCACTGAATCACCGTTTCGGAACCCTTAATCTCGCCCGCTACATTCCGCATCTCCGCCAGAACCGGGTCGGTATATTTCTGCGAAAAGGTAATCTGCTCTCCATTCCAGAACAGCACTGCTCCACAGGCAAACTCTTTGGTTCCAACGTGATAACTGCCATCCACATAAGCAACCGCACGTTCTTCTGAATCGTTCGTATCCGGATGGTTTTGTGCCACCATAGAAGGCACCTCCAAAAAGCTTTCGGCTTCTTCCAATGTTGCAAAGCCTTTAAAAGCCGCTCCGGGGAAGCCCGTTACCTGTGCCCGGCACTCATCCCAAGTTTCAAAAATTCCGGTTTTGCGCCCAACACGAACTGCATAATATTTTTTAGCCATACATTCCTCACTAAAAGAGGATGCCTCTGAACAACACCGTTTCAGAAGCCCTCCGATTTTTCAACATTTGGGATATAAAAATGCCGCAGGCAAAACGCTGCGGCATCTTCTCGCCCATGTTCCCTATTATACCAGATTTCTTTGGAATTTCCAGTCTTTACTGAAAAACAGGCTGAAGCTGTTTTCCCGCAAGCGCCGCTTCGCAGGTTGGAATCAGCTTGGAAAAATCGCACACCAGAGAAGACGGCTTTTTTTCCGGGTCATCCTGACGCAGCGGGACAAAGTACACGTTTTTCACATTCAGCAGCCGCCCGATATTCTGTGCAGAAGCCGCCAGCGCATCATTGGTGGCCAACGCCAGCACTACCGGAAGCCCGATCCGCAAGCTGGATTTGACCGCCATGGTGACAGGCGTATCGGTGATCCCGCAGGCAAGTTTTGCAAGTGTGTTGCCGGTACACGGCGCCACGATCATCAAATCCACCATCCGTTTTGGGCCGATAGGCTCCGCATCGGGGATGGTTTTGATGACCTTATGGCGGCAGGTATCCTCCAGCTCCCAGATAAAATCCGATGCCCTGCCAAATCGGGTATCCGTTTCGCTGGCATTCTTCGACATGATCGGCAGCAGCTGATGCCCCTGTTCCGCCAGCAGGTGCAGCTGTTCCAACGCTGGCTGGAAGGTACAGAACGAGCCGCACATGGCAAAGCCAATCTTGGTTTTCTCCAAGTCTCCTCACTCCTCCATCATGTGATAAATGGTTTCTTTGATAATTTCACCGGCAGTTTTGGGCGCTACCTTTCCCGGTAAAGAGAGGGCGGGAATCACCCGTATCCCCAGTTTCTCCGCCGCCTCCCGGTCAACGCCGCCCGGCGCCGACGCAAGATCCAGCAAAAGCGTCCCCGGTGCAATCTGTGACAGTACACTTCTGGTAAACACCATTGCCGGAATGGTATTGAATACCAGATCGTAGCCCCCGCCCGGTTCACGGGTATGCACCGCCCGATACCCCATCTGTCCAATCCAGGCCAGATCTTCCGGTTTTCGGGCGCTGACCGTCACCTCTGCCCCCAGCCCCCGGAGCATCCATGCCAGAATCTTTCCAATCCGTCCAAATCCCGCTACCAGGCATCGGGAACCATTGATGGTTGCCGGGAATTCTTCCATGGCAATCTGAATGGCCCCCTCTGCCGTGGGCACAGCATTCCGGACTGCCAGTTCCTCCCGGTGGAAATAGTCGAAAACAGAAATTTCTTCCCACAGCTCGCTGGTGCGATAAAGCCGCTCCGTCATCCCGCCATACACCGTCTTTCCCAGAAAGAGGGACGCAAACCCTTCCCCCATCAGCACAGGTTCTTCGCTGAAAGGCGCATGTAGATGGATTCCATCCGACGTTACCGGCAGGGGCAGAATCACGACTTCACTTTTTTGTGCCAATTCTGCAACCGGCACCTGTTCCACCCGGCTATCCAGTCGGCTGTCTAGTCGCCTATCCAGTCGGGCTTTTTCAAATCCACAGGCATACACCGTATACCCGTCCGCTGCCAGAGAAGACGCCAGTTCGATCTGCCTTCTGTCTCCGCCAACAACTCCAAACACTGTTTTTTCCTGTATCACGGATTCACCGCCGTTTCTCCGCACAGCCGGAGCGCCGGAAAAATTCCTTCGTGCGGAAAAGGGTTCCCATAACTGCGCCCCTGCTGTTCCCATAATATGGAAAGGGGATTCGGAGTGTGAAGTTCCAAAGGTCAAAAGTCGAAAAAAATAGCGTTTTTTGCCAAAAATGAAATTAGGTGTTTATTTTGTGCCCTTTCCGCAATATAATAGAGATAGTTTGTTTTTTCAAAATATAGGACTGCCTGTCAGCACAGGCGGCTTCCTGCTTATAAAGGAGTTGCTAGCTTATGGAACCTTCTCGTCTTCTGGATTCTGTCAAACAGGTCCATTTTGTCGGGATCGGCGGCTCCGGTATGTGCCCCCTTGCGGAAATCCTTTTCCACAGGGGTTTTGTCATTACCGGCTCCGACATGAATGAATCCGATACTCTGGAACGTATCCGCACCTATGGCATCCCTGTGCATATGGGACATCGTGCCGAAAATATCGACGGGGCAGAGCTGGTGGTTTATACGGCCGCCGTGAAGCAGGACAACCCCGAACTCGTTGCGGCACGGGAAAAGGGCATCCCCACTGTGGAGCGTTCTGTCATGTTGGGAATGGTGACCGACCGATATGCGGATTCCATTGCGGTTTCCGGCACTCATGGAAAAACCACCACCACCGGCATGATTACCCAGCTGCTTCTCAGCGCCGGGCGGGACCCCAGCGCCGTTATTGGCGGAAAGCTCCCCCTCATCGGCACCAACGGCCGGGCAGGCAAATCCGACATCATGGTATGCGAAGCCTGCGAATATGTAGACACCTTTTTGGAATTACACCCTGCAATCTCGGTGATTTTGAATGTAGATGCCGACCATCTGGATTACTTCAAAACACTTGAGAATATTATTCACTCGTTCCGCAAATTTTCTCAGCAGACCAGCCGCCTGTTGGTGGTAAATGGCGATGATGCCAACACGCTGAAAGCGGTAGAAGGGCTCACCCACGCCCGGATCGTCACCTTTGGCTTTGGCGAAAACAACGATTATTCCGCCGCAGAGATTGCCGACACCAAGGGTGCTCGTGAAGCTTTTACACTGGTTAAAAAAGGCCAGCCTCTCTGCCGGATAGAGCTGTCGGTTCCCGGCCGTCACAACATCCTGAACGCTCTGGCCGCTGCCGCCGTAGCCGACCAGCTGGAAGTTCCGGCCGAAGAAATCGCTGTCGGGCTGCACGCTTTCACCGGAGTTCATCGCCGGTTTGAGGTGTTGGGACAATTTGACGGCGTAACCGTTGCCGACGACTTTGCCCATCATCCCACCGAGCTGACCGCCACCCTGACAGCTGCTATGAACATGGGATTCCATGAGGTCTGGGCGGTGTTCCAGCCCCACACCTTCTCCCGCACCTATCTGTTGCTGGACGATTTTGCCAAGGCGCTTTCGATTCCTGACCATGTGGTGATGACCGAAATCCTTCCGGTTCGAGAAGAAAACATCTATGGCATCCACACCAGTGATCTTGCGGCAAAGGTTCCCGGAAGCTGCTGGTTTGATTCTTTTGACAAGATCGCAGACTATGTAATGGAAAAGGCTCAGCCCGGCGATTTGATCCTCACGTTGGGCGGCGGCGACATTTACAAGTGCGCCAATCTCATTGTAAAGCGGTATGAGGAAAAAGCCTGATATGATTTTTTTGAAAGAACTCAATTTGCAGGATGTAGAGAAAGAATATCAATATATCGTTTCTGTACCCGCAGATGAAAATGGTTTTATAAACGACTTTTATAATGCTCCACGCAAAAACTTTGAAACAGCCATTTTACAACCGCTGATTTGTCAGGGACAGGGAATGGATTTGCCAGAAGGATATGTACCGCAGACCCACTACCTGCTTTGGGACGATGATATCATCGTAGGGTGGTTCCGACTCCGGCACTATCTTTGTCCTTCTTTAATAAATGGAGCCGGGCATATCGGTTATAGTATTCGGGAAGGATTTCGTGGAAAAGGCTATGCTACGACTGGCCTTCGTCTGATGGTGGAAAAAGCTGCCAAGATTATTCCAGAAAACGAAATCTATCTGCGTGTTAACAAGAACAATCCCGCCTCTTTGCGTGTGATGCTAAAAAATGGCGGATACATCCACCATGAAGATCAGTATCAATATTATGTCAGAATCAAATTGTGACATTTTGCCCCTCGACTTATTTACGCTTAATAAGCAGCCTGTTTTGACTGGCTGTTTATGATGTATAGAAAGAAAAGAAACACAAGGGCCGGTGACATCCGGCCGGGACGAAAACGGAGGAATCTATGAGCGGATACTTTGGAGTAGCTTCGAAAAACGACTGCATGTTCGACCTGTTTTTCGGTACGGACTATCATTCCCATCTGGGAACACGCCGTGCCGGTCTGGCAGTATACAGCAGGGAGGAGGGCTTCAACCGGGCGATACATAATATCGAAAACGCACCCTTCCGCACGAAATTTGACAAGGATTTCGGCGAGATGCATGGAAATCTTGGCATCGGGTGTATTTCGGATTATGAACCCCAGCCCTTGATCGTCCGTTCCCATCACGGCACTTATGCCATCTCAACTGTGGGAAAAATCAACAATCTGGAAGAAATCGTCCAGAAGATTTTCACAACCGGCCACGCCCATTTTCTCGAAATGAGCGGTGGAGATATCAATGCTACCGAGCTGGTGGCCGCCATCATCAACCAGAAGGATAACCTCATCGAGGGAATCCAGTATGCACAGGAGATTATCGACGGCTCTATGACGATGCTGCTCCTGACTCCAAAGGGGATTCTGGCCGCCAGAGACCGTTTGGGACGCACACCGGTTTCGGTTGGTAAAAAAGAAGGCAGCTGCTGCGTTTCTTTTGAGAGCTTTGCGTATCTGAATCTGGGATACACCTGTGAAAAGGAGCTTGGCCCCGGCGAAATCGCCATCATCACGCCCGAAGGGATGAAAACCCTGGTACAGCCCGGAAAAGATATGAAGATCTGCACCTTCCTGTGGGTCTACTATGGTTATCCGTCTTCTTCTTATGAGGGCATCAGCGTAGAACAGATGCGGTATACCTGCGGCGCCCTGCTGGCAAAACGTGACGACGCTCACCCGGATACCGTTGCAGGCGTTCCCGATTCCGGCATCGCCCACGCAGTGGGATATTCCAACGCTTCCGGAATTCCTTTCTCCCGCCCGTTTATCAAATATACTCCCACCTGGCCTCGCTCCTTTATGCCCACCATCCAGAGCCAGCGTGACCTGATCGCCAAAATGAAGCTGATCCCCGTCCACGAGCTGATTCACGACAAGAGCCTGCTGCTCATCGATGACTCCATTGTCCGTGGTACGCAGCTGGGCGAAACCACCGACTTCCTCTATCAGAGCGGCGCAAAAGAAGTTCATGTACGCCCTGCCTGCCCGCCATTGCTGTATGGCTGTAAATATCTGAACTTCTCCCGCTCCACTTCTGAAATGGATCTCATTACCCGCCGGGTAATCAAAGAAATGACCGGCAGCGAAACTGTCGATCTGACCCCTTATGCTGACCCGGAGAGCCCGGAATACCAGGAGATGCTGGAGAGAATCCGTCAAAAGCTACACTTTACCTCGCTGCGCTATCATCGTCTTGACGACCTGATTGAATCTGTGGGCCTTGACCGCTCTAAGCTCTGCACCTATTGCTGGGACGGCAAAGAATAAATCATACAAGCGCCTGTTTTCGATAGGAAAGCAGGCGCTTCCTTTCTTCAAAGACAGGAAAAGTCCCGTTTTTGCTGGAAAAATGAGAAATAATATGGTATAATAATAAATTGCATGTATACTATGATTTTATTACGATACGGATGGAGGAATCTCCCTTGGCTCTGACGCCTGCTATGCAAAATGAAATCAACCGGAGACGCACCTTTGCGATCATCTCCCACCCCGATGCGGGTAAAACCACCCTGACTGAAAAATTCCTGCTGTATGGCGGTGCCATTACGCTGGCAGGAGCGGTCAAGGGAAAGAAAAACAGCCGCCATGCGGTTTCTGACTGGATGGAAATCGAAAAGCAGCGTGGTATTTCGGTTACGTCCTCTGTGATGCAGTTTCAGTATGACGGTTTCTGCATCAACATTCTGGACACCCCTGGCCACCAGGACTTTTCCGAGGATACCTATCGTACCCTGATGGCGGCGGACTCCGCTGTGATGGTCATCGATGCCTCCAAGGGTGTTGAGGCACAGACCCGTAAGCTTTTTAAGGTCTGCCTGCTGCGGGATATCCCCATCTTTACGTTTATCAACAAAATGGACCGGGAAGCCCGCAATCCCTATGATTTGCTGGACGAAATCGAGTATGAGCTGGGAATCAAGACCTATCCCATGAACTGGCCGATTGGCTGTGGCCGTGACTTTAAGGGCGTATATGACCGGGAAAAGAAAGAAATCCTCGCTTTTACCGCCAATAACGGCCAGCGGGAAGTGGAAGCCACCGAGGCCACGCTCGACGATGCTTCCATGAAGGAGCGTCTGGGCGAAGAACTCTATCAGACCTTGCAGGATGATGTGGAGCTGCTCGACGGAGCCGGTTATGAATTTGATTTGGAGCAGGTGCGCCACGGAAAGCTCTCCCCGGTGTTCTTTGGCTCTGCCCTCACCAACTTTGGCGTGGAACCTTTCCTCGAGAGCTTTTTAAAGCTGACCAGCTCTCCCCTTCCCCGCAAAACGGAAGACAGCGTGGTTGACCCCTTTGATGAAGGATTCTCCGCTTTTGTGTTCAAAATCCAGGCCAACATGAACAAGGCGCACCGGGACCGTATTGCCTTTATGAGAATTTGCTCCGGCAAGTTTGAAAAGGGCATGGAGGTGCAGCATGTACAGGGCGGACGAAAAATGAAGCTCTCTCAGCCCCAGCAGATGATGGCGCAGAGCCGTGAAATCATCGAAGAAGCCTATGCCGGCGATATTATCGGTGTGTTTGACCCCGGTATTTTCTCCATCGGCGACACGGTGTGTTCTCCCGGCATGAAGGTTAAATTTGAGGGAATCCCCACCTTTGCCCCAGAGCTTTTCTGCCGTGTCCATCAGAAAGACACCATGAAGCGCAAGCAGTTTGTAAAAGGCACCACGCAGATCGCACAGGAAGGTGCTATTCAGATTTTCCAGGACATTAACAGCGGTATGGAAGAAGTGATCGTCGGCGTGGTGGGAACACTGCAATTTGACGTGTTCAAATACCGTATGGAAAACGAATATAACGTCGAAATCCGTATGGAAAACCTGCCTTATCAGTTTATCCGTTGGATTGAAAATGAGGAAATCGACCTGAAATCCCTCAATCTGACATCTGATACCCGAAAGGTGCAGGATATGAAGGGGCGTTATCTTCTTCTGTTTGCCAACGAGTGGAGCATCCGCTGGGCAGAGGACCACAACCCCACCTTGGAGCTGGCAGAATTCAGCCGCTAATTGTTTTTCTATCTCTACCTATAAAACTGTTTCTCAACCAAAAAATCGCCCCGGCCAGAAACAAAGGCCAGGGCGATTTTTTATTGACTTTATAATGCAGGAAGGGAAGAAAAACCTTTGTCCCCATTGCCGGGGAAATATTCCAGCCCCACAGCCCCCTCATACCCCAGACGGGCAATTTCACGGAACAGATAGGGATAGTTGACTTCTCCATCGTGCAGGCAGCCCCGGTTACGGATGCCCGCTGCGTGAAAATGGTCGATTCGAGGAAGCAGGGTTTGAATATTGGACAACAGATTCCCTTCTGAGATCTGCTGGTGATAGATATCATACAGCAGCCTGATCTGCGGGGCGTCCACTTCATCTAACAGCCATTTTGCATCCCGGCTGGTAACCAGACTGTATCCGGCAATATCCTGCCGGCAAATCGGTTCCACCATCAAATGGATATCAGCGTCTTGTAACACCGGAACCGTTTTCCAAAGTCCCTCTGCAATCACCTTGAGCGTTTCTTCGTGGGAAACAGACGGCTGTTCCAGCCCGGTTTGGGTAATCAGACGGGTACATCCCAGCCGATGGGCAACTTCAATCGAACGCTTTAGCCCCTCCAGATAGTCGGAATGAGCCTCCCGATCGCTCAGGCAGCCGCCCTCTGTACAAAAGCAGGTGAGGCGGAGCTGATGGCGGCGAAGCTCGGTTTCCAATAAATCCAGATTGCGCCCAGACCATCCCCAAAACTCCACTGCCTGAAATCCGGCACGGGACACATCTTCCAGTGCCTTCTCATCCGGTATCCCATTATAAACCGCATCCAAACATACAGAATACTGCATTGACATCATCAATTCCTCCCATAGATAAACCAATCTATAGTCATTATAGCAGTCTCTTTTTCTAACAGCAAAAACTGTTTTTATCCGAGTGCAATATCCAGCACCATCATCAGCAAAAAGCCTACCATCACGCTGATCGTTCCGCCGTTGGAATGTTCTCCCAAATGGGCTTCCGGAATCAATTCTTCCACTACCACATACATCATTGCACCGGCGGCAAAGCTGAGAAGCCACGGCATCAGCGGCTGGATACTTCCGGCAACCAACACCACCAAAATCCCGAAAATCGGCTCCACAATACCAGAAAGGCTTCCCATCACAAACGATCTACCGGCCGATATTCCTTCCCTGCGGAGCGGCAGGGAAATCGCTGCACCTTCGGGAAAATTCTGAATCCCGATTCCCAGCGAAAGAGCCATGGCAGATGCCATTGTAATATTGGTATCTCCATGCTGTACTGCCAAGGCAAAAGCCAGACCGACTGCCATCCCCTCCGGGATATTATGAAGCGTTACCGCCAGCATCATCAGCGTACTTCTTCTCATGGAAGACGGCATCCCCTCCGGTTCCCGCAAACCGGGATGCAGGTGGGGCAGCAAAACGTCCATCAGCATCAGGAACAAAACGCCCAGTGCAAAGCCACCGGCCGCCGGCAGCCATCCGGGTATCCCCAGCTGTTCAGATTCTTCAATAGCGGGCGTGAGCAGTCCCCACATAGAAGCCGCAATCATTACACCAGCGGCAAATCCCAGAAAAATCCTCTGGACGCCGGATTTCATCTCTTTTCGGAAAAAGAAAACCATGGCGGAACCTAAAGTTGTCATCAAAAATGGGAACAATGTCCCCAGGGAAGCACCTAAAAGACCATTCATCTCACTCTCTCCTTTATATCAAAATGATATCGTTATCGGTTAGGTCTGTTTAACTTAGAGTATATCCAAATATTCTTTCTGTGTCAACTCGACGCAGCGTACTAAAAGCCACAAATCTTGCTGATTTTATCGGATAGGAAAAAAGTTCCCCTCATCGTTTTGGCTTTTCAGAAGGTTTATCAAAATTGGGGTTATAGTGATTTATATTTTTAAAAAACACTTGCAATTTATAGAATGACATGATATAATAGCACTTGTGATTTCAAGGCGGCTTTATGACGCACAAAATATGGGGTATTAGCTCAGCTGGGAGAGCGCTACACTGGCAGTGTAGAGGTCAGCGGTTCGATCCCGCTATGCTCCACCATTCACCCGCAGGCCTTTGGGTCTGCGGGTATTATTTTTTATTACGAAAGGTTTGAAAAATAAAATGGACACCCTCCCGTTATTGATCGTCATTGTTATTTGCATTGCCGGTTCCGCTTATTTCTCCGCTTCGGAAACTGCCTTTTCTACAATGAACCGTATCCGCATGAAAAACCTTGCCGATAATGGTAATAGCCGGGCGGCTCTGGCGCTGAAACTGGTAGAAGATTACGACAAACTGATTTCTACGATCCTGATCGGGAACAACATTGTGAATATTGTATCGGCTTCGTTGGCCACCGTTGTTTTCACAGTTTGGATGGGTTCTGGCGGCGTTACCGCTTCAACCGCTATTATGACCGTGGTGGTATTGATTTTTGGCGAAATCTCTCCCAAAACTCTGGCAAAAGAAAGTGCAGAGCCCTTTGCCCTTACAACTGCACCATTTATGCGGGCTTTTGTTGTTCTTCTCACCCCATTGAACTTTATTTTCTCCATGTGGAAAAAACTTCTTGACCGTATGTTTAAGAAAAAAGCAGATCAGGGAATTACCGCAGAAGAACTTATCACGATGGTAGATGAAGCGCAAAACGACGGTGGAATCGATGAGCATAACGGTGAGCTTATCCGCTCCGCAATTGAATTTGACGATCTTGATGCCAACGATGTTATCACACCTCGTGTAGACTTGGTTGCAGTCGAAAAGGATACCCCTATGGAACAGGTAGGGCAGGTCTTTATGGCAAACACCTATTCCCGTCTGCCTGTTTATGAAGACTCTATCGATAATATTATCGGCATGGTCCATGAAAAAGACTTTTTTACCGCCTATAATCATGGTGTAACCACTTTATCCAATGTGGTAAAACCTGTTATTTATGTTTCAAGCGGAATGAAAATTTCACGCCTGCTTCGCATGATTCAGCAATCCAAAACCCATATCGCCGTTGTCGTTGATGAATTTGGCGGAACAGAAGGAATCGTTACATTAGAGGATATTCTGGAACAACTGGTTGGCGACATCTGGGATGAACATGATATCGTGGAACATGATATCGAGGAACTGAACAACACGACTTATATGGTTTCGGGTTCCTGTTCCCTTGAGGACTTTTTTGAGCATTTCCAACTGCCAGAGCAGGAAGACGAATATGAATCGGTAACGGTTGGCGGCTGGGTGATGGAAGAACTCGGCTGTGTCCCCGAAATCGGCGCACATTTTCTGTTCCACGACAACGAAGTATTTGTCACCAAAGTAGAAAAGCGTCATGTAAAAGAAATACGCTTCCAGTTGTCGGCTCCTCTTGCCGAATCTTAACTCTAAATCCAGCAACCTTTTCTTTGAGCCACTCATATATCGAGTGGCTTTTTTATTTGGATAACAGCAAATCCCCCGGTTTGTGAACAAGTCCAATAAAAATGGACCGTGACAAAATCCCCCCTGATGTAGGAAAATGAGGTGCCCCCTGTCAAGTAGACAGTGAAAAAACAAAAGAATATTTTGTTGGAGATGGTCTCTGCTTTGGCAGGGGCCATCTT
>CAJFNK010000043.1 GCA_904394685.1 Candidatus Heritagella gallinarum | reverse complement strand
CAATTATATTTTACAAGAAAGGCGGTCGTTTGTCTGCACCCTTTCATTCCTATTTGTGCGGACGCATAGCGACCGAATGGTTGATTGCGATGAAATCTTCTGCGAAATTTGTCGCCTTTACCGGCCTGATGGCTTCTTTAGCAGTCGTTCTCTCCCTGTTGGAAAGTTTGCTCCCCCCCATCCCCGGTATGCCGCCGGGAACCAGACTGGGGCTTTCTAATATTGTAAGCATGTATGCTGCCGGTTCTTTGGGGTTGCTGCCCGCTTTGGGAATCGCACTGGCAAAAGGTCTGTTTGCCTTTCTCACTCGTGGGATCACCGCCGGTTTGATGAGTACCGCCGGCGGGCTTTTCAGCACCCTGATTGTCTGGCTGTTTTTACAAAAACTGCGGTTTGGCCTGTTGGGAGCCAGCTCGGCGGGGGCCTTGGCCCACAACGCCGCTCAGCTGGCCATCGCCTGCCTGCTCACGTCTTCTGCTGTGGTCTATTACACTCCGATTCTGGTTCTTTTGGGCACGGCTTCCGGCATCATCACCGGCCTTGCACTGGGAGTGCTGCTGCCGCCATTGGAGAAGTTGCAGAGAAGGTGAAAAAATGGAGCTGCAAACCCGAAAACAGATTCGCCTGCCGGGATACGATTATACCCAGAACGGCGTGTATTTTATTACCGTTTGCAGTCAAAATCGATGCGAATGGTTTTGGAAGAAAAATGTAGGGGCGGATAGCATCCGCCCGAATTGCACGCCTCTGTTGTCTGAATATGGTAAAATTGTTGAAAAGGCCATTCAGTCCATACCAAAGCATTATCCCGATGTGGACGTTGACCATTATTGCATCATGCCGAATCATATTCATATCCTGATATCCATTCATCAAAATCATAACGGGCGGATAATATCCGCCCCTACAATCTCTACCATTATCGGCCAGATGAAACGTTGGGCTTCCAGGCAAATTGGAATCCCTATATGGCAAAAATCCTTTCATGACCACATTATCCGCAGCCGGGAGGAATACCGGCAGGTTTGGCGATATATCGACGAAAATCCCCTGAAATGGGAATTGGATTGCTATTACAATCATCCGGCAAACTAAACGATCAAGCGTTCCTCACAGACGAAACTCGTCTGTGTGCATATAAAATATGACGGGCAACCGCTTTTTATGAAAAGAAGGAGGAAAGGAACGGATGGAACTGACGTTTCCCAAAAAGCCCTTCCGCACCCATGGCGGGGCACGGGTACCCCATCACAAAAACACAAGCCAGATCCCCACAGTCGTTCTTCCCACCCCCAAGCAGGTGATTATCCCCATGCAGCAGCATATCGGAGCTCCCTGTAAGGTGTTGGTGAAAAAAGGCGACCATGTGTATCTGGGACAAAAAATCGGCGACGCTGACGCTTTTGTCAGCGCCCCCATCCATGCCAGCGTTTCCGGCACCGTTTCGGCGGTACAGCAGGTGATGCTGCCCGGCGGCCAGATGAGCGACGCTGTGGTAATCGATTCCGACGGCCTGATGGAAGCTGACCCCTCGATTCAGCCGCCGGTGGTCAACAGCCACGAGGACTTTACCGCCGCTGTCCGGGCTTCTGGACTGGTGGGACTTGGCGGCGCAGGCTTCCCAGCACATGTAAAGCTCAATGCACTGGGGAAAATCGACACCCTGATTATCAATGCAGCAGAATGTGAACCGTATGTCACCGCCGACCATCGGGAAGCGCTGGAAAACTCCGGCTCTGTCTTGGACGGCGTGTATGCCGTGAAAAAGATTCTGGGCGTGGAGCGGGTGATTATCGCTGTGGAGAACAACAAGCCCGATGTGATCGGCATCCTCTCCAAAATTGCCTATGACGACCAGCGTGACCCCGAAAACCATGTCCGGGTGCTAGCGCTGAAATCCCGGTATCCTCAAGGCGCCGAAAAAGTACTGGTGCAGGCCTGCACCGGGCGGCGTGTGCCCACCGGCAAGCTGCCCGCCGATGTGGGCTGTCTGGTGATGAACATCACCTCGGTGGCGTTTTTGGCAGACTATCTGCGAACCGGCATGCCGTTGGTTCGCAAACGGGTAACATTTGACGGAACCGCTATTAAGGAACCTAAAAACGTGCTGGTTCCCATCGGCACCCGGATTTCCGAAGTGGTGGAGTTCTGCGGCGGCTATACCCAGCCCCCCAAAAAGATGCTGATGGGCGGCCCGATGATGGGGATTGCCATCACCGACGATTCCCTGCCGATTTTGAAGCAGAACAATGCCATTCTCTCCTTTGGCGAAAAGGAAGCCCGCTTGCAGGAACCTTCTGCCTGTATCCGCTGCGGACGCTGTGTGCAGAGCTGCCCCATGTTGCTAGTTCCCACCTTGCTGGAGCAGTACACCGAGAAAAAAGACGTGGAGGAACTGCAAAAACGGGGCATTATGACCTGTATGGAATGTGGCAGCTGCGCCTTTAACTGCCCGGCCAACCGCCGTCTGGTGCAGTCTATCCGTCTTGGAAAATCTTATGTGAAAAAAGCAGGAGGGAAACGCTGATGGAGAAGCTCATTGTGTCATCTTCGCCGCACCTTCGCAGCGGCGCTTCCACCCAGCGCATTATGCTGGATGTCATCATTGCACTATGTCCTGCGTTGATTGCTTCGTTTGTGTTCTTTGGCCCCCGTGCCCTCCTTCTGGTAGCGGTCACGGTGCTTGCCTGTGTGCTCAGCGAATATTTCAGCCGGAAAGTGATGAAACGGGACAACACCGTACCCGACCTTTCCTGCATTGTGACCGGCCTTTTGCTGGCCTTTAACCTGCCGGTTTCCCTGAACCCGCTGATGGCGGCGTTTGGCGGCGTGGTGGCAATTGTGGTGGTCAAGCAAATGTTTGGCGGCATTGGCCAGAACTTTGTGAACCCGGCTCTCACCGCCCGAATCATTTTGATGAACTCCTTCCCGGCCGATATGAGCAGCTGGACTCCGGCCTTTGGCTGGCTGAACGGCACTGACGCCACCACCACCGCCACCCCGCTGGCTGTGCTCAAGCAGGGGGGAGAATTCAACTTCTCCTATATGGATTTGTTCCTTGGCAGCACCGGCGGCTGCTTGGGCGAAACCTGCGCTCTGGCGCTGATTCTGGGCGGCGTGTACCTCATCGTCCGCCGTGTGATCAGCCCGGTGATCCCCGTTACTTATCTGGCAACCGTTACCGTCATCTCTCTGATTGCAGGCCGTGACCCGCTGGTAGACCTGCTCACCGGTGGCCTGATGATTGGCGCCTTCTTTATGGCGACCGACTACACCACTAGCCCCATCAGCCGGAACGGACGCATCATCTATGCCATTGGCTGCGGAGTATTCACCATGCTCATCCGCATGTTTGCATCCTTGCCTGAGGGCGTTTCCTATTCCATCGTACTGATGAATATTCTGGTACCCCTGATTGAGCGGGTGTCCCTGCCCAAGCCTTTTGGAAGCAGAAAGGGGGACGGCGTACAATGAAATTGAAAGAAGTGTTAAAGCCTGCGCTGATTCTCTGTGTGATCTGCCTGCTGGCAACAGCGGCACTGGCGGGAACCAACCTGCTCACCGCCGATACCATTGCCCAGCAAAAGGTGATTACCGAACAGGAATCCCGCAAGCAGGTGCTCCCCGACGCCGACAGCTTTGAGGAAGCCGACGGCTATGCGGTTGGCAAAACCGGCAGCGACATTGCCGGGTATGTATTCGTCACCTCTGCCAAGGGGTATGGCGGCGATGTACAGGTGATGACCGGCATCAATACCGAAGGCCAGGTCACCGGCGTGGTGATTTTGGAGCAGAACGAAACGCCCGGCCTTGGCGCCAATGCCGAAAAAGAGAGCTTCCGGGATCAGTTTAAACAGGCTGCTCCGGAAAATGGCTTTTCTGTGACGAAATCCACCGCCGGGGACGGGGAAATCTCCGCCATGACCGGCGCAACGATTACCACCACCGCTGTGACCAATGCGGTCAACGAGGCTGTGGAAAAATATAACGAGATTAAGGAGGGAGCGTAAATGGCGAAAAGTCTGTTTCAGGAATTTTCCAAGGGCATTATCAAGGAAAACCCCGTTCTTCGCCTGATGCTGGGAACCTGCGCCACGCTGGCTGTTACCACAGCCGCCAGCAACGCCATCGGCATGGGCGCCGCTACCACCTTTGTGCTGGTGTGTTCCAACGCCGTGATTTCCGCTCTGCGGAAGGTCATCCCGGATAAAGTGCGTATCCCGGCCTATATCACGGTCATTGCCGCCTTTGTTACCATTGTGCAGCTGTTGATTCAGGCATATTCCCCGGCACTGGACAAATCTCTGGGCATTTTTCTGCCCCTGATTGTGGTAAACTGCATCATTCTGGGACGTGCCGAAATGTATGCCAACAAGAATAAAGTCCTTCCCTCCATCGTAGACGGCCTGGGAATGGGCGTAGGCTTTACCGTAGCGCTGCTGCTTATGGGCATTATCCGGGAGCTGCTGGGCGCCGGTACCGTGTTTGGAATCCCGATTACCGCCGGATTCATGCCGCCCATTATTATCTTTATCCTGCCTCCCGGAGGATTCTTTGTGTTTGGCATGCTCATTGCGTTGGCAAACCGTATCTCTGAGGGCAAAGGTCACAAGCCTGCCGAGCTGGGCTGCGCTTCCTGCCCGCTGGCATCTTCCTGCACCAAGCTGCTGGAAGAAAAACAGAACTGCACCGAAAAGGAGGGCGAATAAGCCATGTTGAAAAGTTTAGTTGCCATCTTTCTCGCCGCTATTCTCACAGAAAACTATATTCTGAACAAGTTCCTGGGTATCTGCCCGTTTTTGGGTGTTTCCAAAAAACTGAACACCGCCACCGGCATGAGCTTGGCCGTTACCGTGGTCATGGTGCTGGCCACCGCCGTCACCTGGCCCATCTATACCTACCTGCTGGTGCCATCCGGTCTCGCCTATCTGCAAACGATTGTGTTTATCCTGATTATTGCGGCGCTGGTACAGCTGCTGGAAATCACCCTGCGGAAATATATGCCTCCGCTGTATAATTCGCTGGGCGTATATCTGCCGCTCATCACCACCAACTGTGCTGTGCTGGGCGTGACCATGTTGGTGCTGGAAAAAGGCGCTGCCGACCCCACCTTTGGCTATGTCCAATCGCTGGTCAATGCTTTTGGCGCCGGTATCGGCTTTTTGGTAGCAATGGTGCTGTTTGCCGGTATCCGGGAACGTCTGGAGCTGTGCGACATCCCCAAAACATTGCGTGGCCTCCCCATTACCCTGATCGCCGCTTCTTTGGTGGCGGTGTCCTTCCTGGGCTTTAACGGCCTGGTAGAAGGCATGCTGGGCTGAGAGAAAGGAGCGGTATCATGAACGAAATTTTATTGCCGATCCTGATTGTGGCGGGCATCGGCCTGCTGGCCGGCCTGATTCTGGCCGTTGCCTCTATTGTGATGGCAGTTCCCAAGGATGAAAAAGCCGAAGCCATTCAGGAGCTTCTTCCCGGCGCCAACTGCGGCGCCTGCGGCTATTCCGGGTGCAGCGGCTATGCCGCCGCCCTTTCCAAGGGCGAGGCCAAGCCCGGCCTGTGTTCCCCCGGCGGCGCCGAAACCGCCAAAGCCATTGCCGAGCTGCTGGGCTCCGGCGAGGTGGAAATGGAGCAGAAAACAGCAGTGGTTCACTGTCTGGGCAGCTATGACAACACTACCGACAAGATGGAATATGACGGGATTATGAGCTGTGCCGCTGCCGCCCAGCTGGCCGGGGGCATTACCTCCTGCCGGTTTGGCTGCATGGGCCTGGGCGACTGCATGAAAGCCTGCCAGTATGACGCCATCACGGTGTGCAATGGCCTTGCCAGCATCAATCCCGAAAAATGCAAAGCCTGCGGCCAGTGCATTACTGTCTGCCCCAAGGGGCTTATCAGCTTTGTGCCGGTAAAGAAACAGGCGATTGTCCGCTGCGCCAACTGCGACAAGGGCGCTGCCACCACCAAGGTGTGCAAGGTGGGCTGCATCGGCTGTATGAAATGCGTGAAAGCCTGCGAGTTTGGCGCTGTAAAGGTAGAAAACTTCCACGCAATCGTAGACCCCTCAAAATGTACCGGCTGCGGCAAATGTACCGAAGCCTGCCCCCGTCACTGCATCACGCTGATGGATATCTGAGTAGAATCGTAAACCCTGTGGATTTTCAAAAAGAAAGTCCACAGGGTTTTTTCTTTTCTTTGGGATAATGCTGATTTCTCTCTCGTATGATTGAAACAGCTCGACTTTCTCTCCCCTTCAAATTGCCATGGATTTTTATTTGATTTGATAAGGTTTTGTCGAAAAGCACTGTTTTTTGTCGGTATCTTGACATTGGTGTCAAAAAAGGCGTATCATGAGCTGGATAGTAGTTATCCTTTTTAACTATTTTTTCCTGTACAGGACTATTGACCTCCTGCCCTATAAGGGCGGCCATTTATAAAATATTGAGGTGTTACTTACCATATGAATACGTCCCTGTATCGGGCAGCTTCTGAAATTTCCCTGTTTTGCCGCCTGAATCTCAAACAAAAAATAGAAATCCCCATACGTCACAGCGAGCTGGGCGTTCTGTTGTTCCTTTATGGTGCAAAAGAGGATGTTACCCCCATGGCCGTCAGTGATTTCATGGGAATCTCCCGACCGTGTGCGACTGTGATGCTGAAACGACTTGAGAATGATGGATATATCTTTCGCCAGCCAAGCCAGCACGATAAACGTAGCTGTAACCTTCTTTTGACTGATAAGGGCTGCCAGATTATCTCGGTGGCTCATCAGGAATATTGCAAAACCATGCAGTTGTTGGAGTCTGGATTGGGAACTGAATCTTTTGAGCATTTTTTGGAGCTGATTGAAAAGTCCAATCAGATTCTCCGGCAAAAAAGCTGAACTGTACATCAAATACATCTAAAAACGGCGGAACACCCTGTCTGTACCGCCCCAACCTCACCAATACGCCCTTATACTATTGGGATTTATAGAGAGGAATGAGAAATATATGATGAAAATTGGTCTGGATGTTGGCTCTACCACGATTAAGTGTGTGGTATTGGACGAGCAGGAAAACATCATTTATCAATCTTACGAGCGTCACTACTCTCAGATCACTGAGAAAATGGGCGAGCTGTTGACAAAAATCCAGAAAGACTATGTCAAAAGTGCCGACGCTATGGTGTCGGTTTCCGGCAGCGCCGGTATGGGAATTGCCGAGAGCTGCTCCCTGCCCTTTATCCAAGAAGTATATGCCACCCGCATTGCCATGCAGCGGCTCATTTCCGATGCGGATTCCATTATCGAGCTGGGCGGTGAGGATGCCAAGATTCTGTTCCTCACCGGTGGGCTGGAAGTTCGCATGAACGGTTCCTGTGCAGGCGGAACCGGCGCTTTTATTGACCAGATGGCTACCCTGCTGAATATCACACCCGATGAAATGAACGAGCTCTCCAAAGAGCATGAGAAAATTTATACCATTGCTTCCCGGTGCGGCGTATTTGCCAAAACCGACGTGCAGCCTCTTTTGAACCAGGGTGCTCGCAAAAGCGATGTCGCCGCCAGTATCTTTGCGGCGGTTGCCAACCAGACGATTGCCGGTTTGGCGCAGGGACGCCCCATCACCGGAAAAGTTGTGTATCTGGGCGGCCCGCTCACCTTCCTCTCTGAGCTGCGGGAAGCCTTTGACACCGCTCTTTCTACCAAGGGCCTCTGCCCGGAAAACTCCCTCTATTTTGTGGCGCTGGGCGCTGCCTATAACAGCGAAATCGCCGTTGACCTCAACACGGCTCTGAAAAATGTGGCGGCATACAGCGGCCACGCTTCTTTCCTCTTTATCCCGCCCCTGTTCAACAATCAAGAAGAATACGACGAATTTAAAACCCGCCACGAACAGTGCAAGGCTCCCCGTGCAGAGCTGGAAGGCTATACCGGCAACTGCTTTTTGGGCGTAGATGCCGGGTCTACTACCGTCAAGGCTGTGCTGCTGGACGAAAACGGCAAGCTGCTGGATTCCATTTATCAGAGCAACGCCGGAAACCCGGTTCCGATTATCCGGGAATATCTGCTCAAACTCTATCAGGAGCATCCTGGCCTGCATATTGTCACCGGCGCTGTGACCGGTTATGGCGAGGAACTGCTGAAAAATGCCTTTGCCATTGAATACGGCATTGTAGAAACGGTGGCTCACTTTACCGCCGCCAAGACCTTTATGCCCGACGTGGATTTTGTAATCGACATCGGCGGGCAGGATATGAAGTGCTTCAAAATCCGAAACGGCGCTATCGACAACATCTTCCTCAACGAGGCCTGTTCCTCCGGATGCGGCTCCTTCCTGCAAACCTTTGCCAACACGCTGGGCTATGATATTGCGGAGTTTGCCAAAATGGGTCTGTTTGCCAAGCACCCGGTGGACCTTGGTTCCCGCTGCACGGTGTTTATGAACTCCTCCGTGAAGCAGGCGCAGAAGGACGGCGCCACCACCGAAGATATCTCTGCCGGCCTTTCGGTGAGCGTGGTGAAAAATGCCATTTATAAAGTCATCCGTGCCGCCTCGGCCGAGGAGCTTGGCCGCCGCATTGTGGTGCAGGGCGGAACCTTCCTCAATGACGCTGTTCTGCGGGTGTTTGAAAAGGAACTGGGCGTTGACGTGATCCGCCCGGATATCTCTGGCCTGATGGGCGCTTATGGCGCTGCCGTATACGCCATGGGGCGCTGGAAGAAGGCTCCGGATTCCAGCAAGAGCATTATTTCCAGAGAGGAACTGGAAAACTTTGTCCACGAAGTGCGGGTTTCCTCCTGCGGCCTTTGCAGCAACCACTGCCGCCTGACGGTGAACCTCTTTGGTGGAAACCGCCGCTTCATCGGCGGTAACCGCTGCGAAAAGCCGGTCACCCGCCGTTCCGGCGCTGGGGATGACATGGACCTGTATGCCTATAAGCTCCAGAAGCTCCGCTCCTATGAGCCCCGCCAGGGAAAGCGTGGCAAGCTGGGAATCCCCATGGGGCTGAATATGTACGAGCTGCTCCCCTTCTGGCACACCTTCTTCACCCGATTGGGGTTTGAAGTGGTAACCTCCCCGGTTTCCAGCAGGGAGCTGTATATCGAAGGCCAGCACACCATCCCCTCTGACACGGTGTGCTTCCCCGCAAAGCTGATGCACGGACATGTGATTGCCCTGTTGAAAAAAGGGGTTGACCATATCTTTTACCCCTGTATGTCTTATAATTTCGATGAAGATTTGGGCGATAACCACTATAACTGCCCGGTGGTAGCCTATTATCCCGAAGTGATTTCCGCCAATATGCCGGAGCTGGAAAACGCCACGTTTATCAAGGACTATGTGGGAATCCACCGCAAAAAGGATTTCCCCGGCAAGATGACGGAAATTTTGAGCCAGTATTTTGAGGGCATTTCCCTTAAGGAAGTAAAAACCGCCGCCGATGCCGCCTATGACGCCTATTCCTGCTATCTGGAGGATGTCCGGCATCAGGGCGAAGTGATTATCGAAAAAGCAAGGGAAAAGAAGCTGCCCATTATCGTGCTGAGCGGCCGTCCCTATCATCTTGACCCGGAAATCAACCACGGTATCGACAAGCTCATCACCAGCCTGGGGGCTGCGGTGATTTCGGAGGATTCGGTGAGCTTTCATGAGCATCGCTTCCGTACAGGCGTGCTGAACCAGTGGACCTATCATGCCCGCCTGTATGCCGCCGCAAAATATATCGCCGACCAGCCCGACATGAATCTGGTGCAGCTGGTGTCCTTTGGCTGCGGCGTGGACGCCATTACCACCGACGAGGTTCGTGAGATTCTGGAAAGCGAGCAGAAAATTTATACGCAGATTAAAATTGATGAAATTACCAATCTGGGCGCTGTCAAAATCCGGCTTCGCAGCCTGTTTGCCGCCCTGGAAGCATGAGGTGAACCGCTATGGCAGAATTGATTCGTGATAAGACCGGCCGCCTTCTCTTTACCAAGGAGATGAAGGAGGGATACACCATCCTGTGCCCCATGATGCTCCGCATCCATTTTGAGCTATTTGTGAGCATCTTCCGGCATTATGGCTACAAAGCGGAGCTGCTCACCACCAGCGGCCCCAACATTGTGCAGGAAGGGCTGAAATATGTCCACAACGACACCTGCTACCCCGCCCTGCTGGTCATCGGCCAGTTTATCGACGCACTCAAAAGCGGCAAATATGATGTGAGCAAAACTGCCCTCATCATCACCCAGACCGGCGGCGGCTGCCGTGCTTCCAACTATATCCACCTGCTCCGCAAGGCGCTGCGGAAAGCGGGGTTTGCCGATGTGCCGGTCATTTCGCTGAACCTCTCCGGACTCGAAAAGAACCCCGGCTTCTCCCTGTCGATTCCGTTGGTGCGGAAAATGATTGCCGCCATCGTTTATGGCGATGCCCTGATGCTGCTGGAAAATCAGGTAAAGCCCTATGAGGTTATCAAAGGCGACAGCCATGCCATGGTGAAGAAGTGGACAAAGTATCTTTCTGAAAAAATCAACAAGGGCGACGCCTGCTCCATCAAGCAACAAAAGGAATATCTGCACAAGCTCACCGCCGACTTTGCCTCTATCCCTGTAAAGAAGGTTCCTAAAGTCAAGGTGGGTATTGTAGGCGAGATTTATGTAAAATACGCCCCCTTTGCTAACAACCATCTGGAAGATTTTCTGGCGGAGCAGGACTGCGAAGTCAATGTGCCGGGGTTGATTAATTTCGTGCTGTTCAAGGTGGACAACCGGCTGGACGATATCCGCATCTATGGCGGCAGCAAGGCAAAGTTCCACGTTATCAAGGTTTTTTATGACTATCTGGAAAAGATGCAGAAGGTGCTGATCGAGGCCATCAAATCCCAGCCCTGTTTTGAGCCTCCGGCTTCTTATGACCATGTGAAAAAGCTGGTGGACGGCGTGATTGGCTATGGCGACAAAATGGGCGAAGGCTGGCTGCTCACCGCCGAGATGCTGGAGCTGGCTGAGGCCGGCTTTGAGAATATCGTCTGCGCCCAGCCCTTTGGCTGCCTGCCCAACCACATCTGCGGCAAGGGCATGATCCGCAAAATCAAGGCTATCAACGAAAAGGCCAATATCGTGCCTATCGACTATGACCCCAGCGCCACCCGTGTCAATCAGGAAAACCGCATCAAGCTGATGCTGGCTGTGGCAAAAGAGAACCTGAAAGCGGAAGCCGGGGAAGATACCCTCTAACAGGACGCTCTCTGTATAAAATAGCAAAACCGGGATACTGGAAAGCCCACACTGCTTTCCGGCATCCCGGTTTTCTTTTATCGTCTGATTTTTTATCCTGCTGCCCGTTCCAATTCCCGCTTTAGCCGCTGGATAATCCGTTTTTCGAGGCGGGAAATATAGGATTGTGAAATTCCCAGCCGGTCTGCCACCTCCTTTTGCGTATGCTCCTTATGGGCATGCAGCCCAAACCGAAGCTCCATAATGGTCTGTTCACGGGGATTCAGGCGGGAAACCGCTTCCAGCAGCATCGCCTCCTCTGTTTCTTTTTCAATCCCCCGGTTGACGGTGTCCTGGTCGCTGCCCAAAATATCCGAGAGCAGCAGCTCGTTGCCGTCCCAGTCTACATTCAGCGGGTCGTCGATGGAAACCTCGTTTTTCAGCTGGCTGCTTTTCCGCAGATACATCAGGATTTCGTTTTCAATGCAGCGGGAAGCATAAGTTGCCAGCTTGATATTTTTTTCGGGCCGGAAGGTGTTTACGGCTTTAATTAGCCCAATCGTCCCAATCGAAATCAAATCCTCCACCCCGGCTCCGGGGGATTCAAACTTTCTGGCTATGTATACCACCAGCCGCAGGTTATGGGTAATCAACGGCTCCCGGGAAGGCTCCTCCCCCCGGCGAATCGCCTCCATAATGGCGGATTCTTCTTCATGGCTCAGGGGCGGCGGCAGTGCGTCTGCCCCGTTGATGTAATAAATTTCTCCGCCTGTCTGCCCCAGACGCTTTGACCGGAGAAACCATCTGGCATAAAGCCGATACAGCCAGCTGCGCCAGCGTTCCCAACTGAGTTTCATCCCCTGTTTCCTCCCTTCAATCAAATATTGCGGGCGGCACCAATGCCTGAAATTCTCCGCTGCCCAGCCGTTGCCCACACACGGCCAGCCAGCAGCCCGACACCTCCCTTCTCTCTCCGTCAGCTGTAATTTCCAGCTGGTCGGGAACAAAACCGGGCAAATATCCCGCTCCCGATACCGCATGGTACGGAATCATCCTGATGCCCGAATCCCACCCGGACGGCGGCGCATCCCGAAGGAGGCACTGCGGCAGCAGCGAAAGCACGGCTGTTTTTTCCACCACCAGCGCCGGTTTGTGGGAAAACGGCTCTTGCAAGGTGCTGCCCGTGTCGATTTTCCCGCATAGCTGCACCTGTTTTCCACCATGGGTGATGTGCAGGGTGCAAAACCGGTTTTTGGGTTCTCTGGGGCCGGTAAAGCGCCGCAAAATCGCCATTACCACATAGGCCGCCACAGCCAGAATCAGCAAAAGCAGCGGGGAAACCGGCAGATAGAGAATCCCGTTGTTCATGAGCAGCCCGGAAGACTGCCCCATGGCCCAGAGCGCCAGCATAAACCCGGCAAACCCAAAGCTGGCGAGATATAAAAGCCCCAGCAGCTTGAGGAACAATCGCCGTGATACCGGAAAAAAGCACACCAGCACCATGACGGCAGAGATTGCCAGCCGGTATAGCAGCCCTATGCTCCAATGGGGCTGTGGAAGAAAAATCACCAATGAGCCAAACGCTCCCGCCAGCGCACCCAAAAACACCCGGCCACGTCCGGCCGGTACATGCAGGAATCCCCGCACGGTCAGCAGCAAAAAATAGTTGACCAGCAGGTTTACCAGAATCAGGATATCCACATAGACAACTGGTTTCATAGACCGCCCCCTTTCATATCCCGCCTTTCCAGTATACGCCTTGTGCTTTGTCCTTTTCTGTCACAACGAACACCCATCAAAAAAAGAAGCTGCCTGACTCCAGACAGCTTCTTCATCAAAATAAAACGAATTCAGTTCGTATTTTTTTCCAGATATCGAAGCACCCTGGCGGTCATATCCTGAGAGGCCGCCGCCGGGCAAAGCCATTTGCGCTTGACCATTTCATCGGTCAGTTCGCCCTGTATGAGATACTGTTCATCCAGCATCCCCCACACCAGATCCCGCAGCCCGGCCGTGGTGCATCCCTGCGCCAAAAGGCCGCAATGCTGCGCCAACAGGTTTTGTGTTGCCAGCAGGTCTGACAAAATCATCTGTTCTTCCATCCCGGTTTCCCCGCTTTCTACTTGCCGATATTTGATTCACCCGCCACCTGCCCAACCAGCTGTTCCCCGAACAGCCGGTGACGTCCCGCCAGGCTTTCCAGCTTCATTCTAAGCTGAGGGTCGTCGCACGAGCCGGCATAGGCAAGGCATTTTTCTTCCATGATTTTTTCCAGTTCAAACTGCTCCTGAATCAAAAGCAGCTCTTTTTCGGTCATCCCCATGTTTTTCTTCCCCCTGATTTGTATCAGCCGCTGTTTTCTCGAAGGCTACCGTAAATTTCTTTATGTAGCCCCCGTACGATCTCCCAGTCCAAAGCTTACCGAAAGCGCTCGGTCCACTCTCGACATGGCTTCTGGGCCGAGCCGCCCCATTTTTTCTTTCAGCCGGTGTTTATCCAGCGTCCTCACCTGCTCCAGCAGGACGATGGAATCCCTTGATAATCCGGTATTTTCCGCAGAAAGCAAAATGTGGGTGGGAAGATTGGCCTTGGAACGCTGGCTGGTAATCGCCGCTGCAATCACCGTGGGGCTGAAACGGTTGCCCACATCGTTCTGTACAATCAGTACCGGCCTGATCCCTCCCTGCTCTGAGCCGACGACCGGACTCAGGTCAGCATAATAAATATCGCCCCGATGAATCATCTTTTCACACTCCGAATCCTTTTGTAGTGGGAACCTGTCAGTATTGTTGCCGGGTTTTTGGAGTTTTAAACATTCTATTGAAAATTGTTTAAAACTTCCGCCCGCAGGTTCCATTCCATAATATTAGGAATCGGGCAAAGGGGTGATAAAGGGCCTTATCCTTCCTGCGAAAAACGGACCGTCAGCTGCCAGACCGGAACAGACAGCGTGAGCAGCTTTCCCTCGTCGTCCACTTCGATGCTAACGCCCTCCCCGCCGGGAAGCCGCCCCATCCACACGCCGTTTTCCCACAGCAGGTTTCCAGCAGCGGCGCCGTCCATGGCCAGAAAAAGCCGCCCAAACACGCTGTTTTCCATGATTTTCCCGCTGCGTTCAGCTGTCAGCCCTTCCAGACTGAGTGTATAGCTCCCCTGCAAAGACTGCACCTGCATACCGGCCATTTCTTTTGGGGCTTCTACCTCAAACTCGTGGATTCCCTCCAGACTGCGCCTCCACTCTCCCCGGATTTCCACGCCGGACATCATCGCCACACAGGGCGTTTCTTCCAGTGTCCATACAGGCTCCGGCGGGGGCTGCACAACCTGTGAGCATCCGGGAAACGCTCCCATAAGTATCACCGCCGCCAGCAAAGCGACGGATTTTTTCCCCTTTGACCACACTTTCATGATACACACCCTCTCTTTTGGTTTCTCCCCCATTTATATGAGGGAATCCGGCTTTCCATGAAAAAGGAAGTCCCCCGGATGGCTTTCCGAAGGACTTCCTGCTTTTCTTTCATGGGTAAGATTTCAGATTTTATTCCATTTCCAAAAACAACGATGGAAGCTGGGAGAGCATATCGGTTGGCAACATTCCCTGCATGGAAAATTTTTCGGCACACCGGTCGCCTGCCAGCCCATGAAGATAGACCGCCATTCTGGCCGCCGCCGAGGCCTCGATTCCCTGTGCGATAAACGAGCCGACCATTCCTGCCAGGATATCGCCGCTGCCGCCTCTCGCCATGCCGGGATTGCCGGTATGGTTCAAATAGCATCTGCCATCTGGAAGGGCCACCAGCGTCCCGGCGCCTTTGAGAACAAGAACCACGCCCCATTTTTGGGCAAACTCTGTTGCCACAGCCAGCCGGTTTGACTGCACTTCTGATACTGTCATGCCTGCCAGCCGTGCCATTTCTCCCGGATGAGGGGTGAGGACAATCGGCCTGTTTTTGTCTGCTGCATGCAGCCAGTCCAGATTTCCACAAAGGCTGTTCAAAGCGTCGGCATCCAGCACAAGCGGGCAGGTGCTATTCATCAGCACCTCTTTTACCAGCCATCTGATTCCCGGCGCTGAACCCAATCCACAGCCTGCCACACAGGCAGAAATCCCGCTCAACGCCTTTCTTAGCTGTTCTAAGGAGCTGACGGAAAGGGAACCATGCTGCCAGTCCAGCAGCGTATAGACTGATTCTAACAAACGGCTGGCGGCAATCGGATAGATGGTGCGGGGCAAAGCAAGATTTACCAGACCGGCCCCACACCGCAGCGCCGCCATCCCACACATCATGGCAGCTCCTGCCATGCCTTCGCTGCCGCAAACGCAAAGCAGCTTTCCATAGTCTCCTTTGTTGCTTTGGGAATGGCGTTTGGGAAGCTGGGACTTCACCCAATCCCCTTCAATGCTTTCCAGCACCGGAACAGTCCTGCACACAATCTCCGGGGCGATTCCAGCAGCCGCCGGGATTACCTCCCCGCAATATTCACAGCCGGGATACAGCGCATGGGCAGGCTTTGGGACAGTAAACGCCACCGTATAGCGTGCCCGGATGCACATCCCATGTACGGCCCCGGTATCACATTCCACCCCGCTGGGGATATCCAGCGAAACAATGGGGATGCGGGTTCGATTTGCCAGCTCTGTCAACACCTCCAGATGCTCCGGCATCCTGCCACGAAACCCAAATCCATACAGCCCGTCCACCAGCACATCTGCTGCCGAAATTGCCTGACGCACGGCTCTAGGCTCCCGCTTCCAGTCGGTCACCATCACATTGGGGCCCATCCGGCCATAGGCATTCCGAGCCAGATCGGTAGCGGGAAAGCCTTCTGCCAGCACCACCGAGAGATAAGCGCCGGTATCCCGCAGCAGCCTTGCCACTACAAAGCCATCTCCGCCGTTATTCCCTTTGCCGCAAAGAATCGTCACCCGTTTTCCGTCCAGCGAAAATTTTTCCCGTATCACATGGGCAGCGGCAGCTCCGGCAGATTCCATCAGCATCTCCATCGAAACGCCACGTTCCACCGCCTGCTCCTCCATTGCCTGCATCTGTTTTTTGCTATAATATCTCACAGAAATCCCTCCTGACAAAACAAACTTCCTTTATATGACAACAGGGTGTATAAACAAACAAATTTATACACCCTGTTTTTCTGCCAACACCACAGCAGAAGCATATTCTTTTGTATGAGTAACACTGACAGAAAACACCCAGCCCGCCGCCAGCTTTGCAGCAGAGCCGGTCAGACGAAGGAAAGGGCGGCCGTTTTCTTCCCGCAGAAGCTCCACCTCTGACAGAAGGAAGCCACGGACACCTGTCCCCATTGCTTTTGCAAAAGCCTCTTTGGCGCAAAACCCGGCAGCGGCGGTTTCAATCCACCGATGACAGCCGGGTTCAGGATATCCCCGCTGTTTGAGCAATTCCCGCTCGCCGGAGCCAAATACCCGCTCACAAAAATGAGGGTTTCGCATCGCCCTTTGAATCCTGTCACACTCTACCGTGTCAATTCCGACCGAAAACATCGATTCTCATCTGACGGGGCAGCCCGGCCTTGATGCCATTGAGCACATTCTCGTTGGGGCTGAACACCAGCAGGGTACGTCCATACTTGGGGGTACGAGCCAGAATAAACCAGTCGCCCTCGCCGGTTTCGCTCTCGCCTGCCATCAGCTGTTTGTCCACCTGGCGCTGTGCCATACGGTTTGCGTCATATTTTCCCATTTCCTCGGTGTTATGCACATCAAAGGAAACCACACGCTTTCTTCTTTTCTTGTTAATGATCTTGTCCACTGTCAAATCACCGTTGGTAACGCTGTATTCAAACTCCAGGTTACGGGAAGAAACCACCCAATAAACTCCATAAATCGAACCTGCAATCACCAAAACCGCAATCAGCGGCATCATTGTCAGTGGAAGCAGGATAAAAACTCCGATATAAATCAGTACCATGGCAAGCAGTACTGCGCCAGCGGCAATCGCCCAGTCCTTTCCGGAAAATTTGCGTTTCACAATTTGTTCGGTAAAAATGTCCATGTAAGACCCTCCTGAAAATAATAAGAAAAAATCACCAAATGCTGAACAGCCCAGACCTCTCTATCATAAGGCTTTGAACAGGCCATACCATCAAAAGTACATGTCAGCGTTCTTTTGTGATTATATCATAGCTTTCATTTGTTTACAATAAAAGACTTGCTCAGTTTCTTTGTAAAATTGTAAATTTTTATAAAAATAATTTGGACACTTTGATTTCGACACGCTCTTTCACGAAAAATCTCTATTCATCCAGAAAAAAGGCTTGTAAAACCGGGAATCCCGTGATAAAATATTTCCTGTATAACGCAATGAAAAAGGAAAGTAGCTTTTTTTACGATGAGCAGAGAGGGTGTGTCCCCGGCTGAAAGCACGCCTGCATACGAAAAAAAGTGAAGTTCCCTTTGGAGCGGCAGCCCTGAATACGTCCGGTTATTAGGGGCTGACGGACGGCGCCGTTATCTGCCGCAGGAGAGTAAGGGCTTCTGTTCTTACAAAAAATAAGGGTGGTACCGTGGAGACTTGACGCCTTCGCCCCTTTGCCGGGGCGGAGGTTTTTTTGTTTTCCCCCACTGCCTTCCTGCACCATAGAATCATTATTTTTGAAAGGATTGATTCCTGTTATGAAGGAGCAACTGGAAGCTATCCGCATGGAAGCGGAAACCGAACTGGAGAACGCCGCCAGCCAGCAGGCGCTGGAGGAACTCCGCATCAAGTATTTGGGCAAAAAGGGTGCGCTGACTGCTATCCTCAAGCAGATGGGCAAGCTTTCCGCAGAGGAGCGCCCGGTAATCGGGCAGCTGGCCAACAGCGTTCGCAGCGACATTGAAGCAGAGCTGACCCGCCGTGCCGCCGAACTGAAAAAAGCCGACCAGCTTCGCCGCCTGGAAGAAGAAAAGCTGGATGTTACCCTGCCCGGCAAACGCCGTGACATGGGCGCCAAGCACCCCCTCTCCATTGGTCTGGATGAAATCAAAGAGATTTTCATCGGCATGGGATTTGAGATTGTGGAAGGCCCCGAAGTGGAAACCGACTACTATAACTTTGAAGCTCTGAATATCCCCAAGGATCACCCGGCACGGGATACCCAGGATACCTTCTACATTAACGAAAACATTCTTCTCCGCACCCAGACTTCCCCGGTACAGGTTCGCACCATGGAGAAGCAGAAGCCCCCGATTCGTGTGATTTCTCCCGGACGTGTATACCGCAGCGACGCTGTGGACGCCACACACTCCCCGCTGTTCCATCAGATCGAGGGACTGGTTGTGGACAAGGGCATCACCTTTGCCGACCTGAAAGGCACGCTGGAAACCTTTGTTAAGCGCCTGTACGGCGAAGACAGCGTGGTTCGTTTCCGCCCGCATCACTTCCCCTTCACCGAGCCTTCTGCCGAGGTTGACGTGCAGTGCTTCAACTGCCATGGCGAAGGCTGCCGTCTTTGCAAGGGCGAGGGCTGGATCGAGATTCTGGGCTGCGGCATGGTGCATCCCAAGGTATTGAGCAATTGTGGAATTGACCCGGAGGAATACAGCGGATTTGCGCTGGGAATGGGTCTGGAGCGTGTGGTAATGCGCCGGTATAACATTGACGACCTGCGTTTGTTCTATGAGAACGACGTGCGTTTCCTGAAGCAGTTCCAGGGTTAATTATACGGTGCGGAGCGACCATACGGTTTCCAAAGGGACTTAGTCCCTTTGGCGAGGGGTGCGGGGGCGAGGAGCCCCTGCAAACGGCAAGCGAAGCGCAGCCCCTAATATAATTTCTACTACTAAATCCAAAAAAGGCTTGGTGAATGATAAATGAACCTTTCTATGAAATGGCTGAAAGAATTTGTCACTCTGGACGACATGCCCATGCGCTCCTTCACGGAAGCCATGACCATGAGCGGCTCCAAGGTGGAAGGCTATGAAGTCGAAGGCAGCGAAATCAGCAATGTGGTTGTCGCACGGGTGGAATCTATGGAACGCCACCCCGATTCCGACCACCTGTGGATCTGCCAGGTGAACATCGGCACAGATGAAACGATCCAGATCGTAACCGGCGCCCAGAACCTGACGCCCGGCGATGTTGTTCCCGCCGCCCTCCACGGCTCTACCCTCCCCGGCGGCATCAAAATCAAAAAAGGCAAGCTGCGTGGCGTTGCCAGCAACGGCATGCTCTGCTCCCTGGGTGAGCTGGGCCTCACCACCCATGATTTCCCCTCTGCAATCGAAGACGGCATCTTTGTCCTCACCGAAGCAGACGGCTGCGACCTGACGCTGGGCAAGCCCATCTGCGAGGCGATCGGCCTAGATGACACCAGCGTGGAGTTTGAGATCACCTCCAACCGTCCCGACTGCTTCTCCGTCATCGGTCTGGCAAGAGAAGCCGCCGCAACCTTTAAAAAGCCCCTGAACCTGCACACCCCCGAAGTCAAGGCCGGCCACGGCTCCTGCGAGGGGATGCTCGATGTGAAAATTGAAGCGCCGGAGCTTTGCCCCATTTACAGCGCCCGTATCGTAAAAAATGTCCGGGTAAAGCCCTCTCCCCGCTGGATGCGGGAGCGCCTGCGTGCCCTCGGTGTGCGCCCCATCAACAACATCGTGGATATCACCAACTATGTCATGCTGGAATACGGCCAGCCCATGCACGCCTTTGACCTGCGTTTTATTGAAGAAGGCAAAATCCGGGTACGTCTGGCCAAAGCTGGCGAAACCATCACCACTCTGGACGGCGTAGAGCGCACCCTGACCGAAAAGCAGCTGGTGATTGCCGACGCTAAAAAGCCCGTTGCCATTGCCGGTGTAATGGGCGGTGAATACAGCGGCATTATGGACGATACCACTACCATCGTCTTTGAATCCGCTTGCTTCAACGGCGCTTCTGTCCGTGTAACCGCAAGAGATCAGGGAATGCGTACCGACGCTTCTTCCCGCTTTGAAAAGGGACTTGATCCCAACAGCTGCCTGCCCGCTCTGGAACGTGCCTGCGAGCTGGTGGAACTGCTGGATGCCGGCGATGTGCTGGATGGTGTGCTGAAAGATGACCACTCCTCCTGTGAGCGCCGCCGTATCCCGCTGGAGCATGACTGGATCAACCGCTTTTTGGATATCAACCTGAGCGTCGATGAGATGAAGGCGATCCTCACACCGCTGGACTGCCAGTTTGACGGCGACGATGTGCTGGTTCCCACCTTCCGCCCCGATTTGGAGCATAAAGCCGATATTGCAGAGGAAATTGCCCGCTTCTATGGGTATAATAATATCCCCGGCACGGCGATCAGCGGCGGCGCACAGGGAAAATACTCTCCTGTGCAGAAGTTTATGGCCAAGATCGACAGAACCATGCTGGCACAGGGTCTGAGCGAGATCATGACCTATTCCTTCATCAGCCCCAGATATTATGATAAGATCAATCTGCCCGCCGACAGCGAGCTGCGGAATTCCATCGTCATCTCCAACCCGCTGGGCGAGGATACCAGCGTGATGCGCACCATCGCCCTGCCCTCTATGATGGAGATTCTGGCAAAGAACTACAACAACCGCAACGCTTCTGCTGCCCTCTATGAGCTGGCAAAGGAATATATCCCCACTACGCCCAACGAGCTGCCCATCGAAAAGAACACCCTGATCGGCGGCATGTATGGAGATGGCGCTGACTTCTTCCAGATGAAGGGCATTGTGGAGGAGCTTTTGAATGCAATCTCGGTATATGGTTACGACGTTGTTGCCTGCCGTGACAACCCCAGCTATCATCCGGGTCGCTGCGCTGTCCTCACCAAAGACGGCCGCACCTTTGGCGTGATGGGTGAGCTGCATCCCGTTGTTGCCGAAAATTACGGGATGGACTGCCGTGTGTATTCCTTCTCACTGGATGCCGACGCCTTGTTTGAGCTGGCCGAGCCGGAAAAGACCTATCAGCCCCTGCCCAAATTCCCGGCTGTTACCCGTGACCTGGCGCTGATCTGCGACGAATCTATCCCGGTTGGAACGCTGGAAAAAGCCATTGTGCGTGGCGGCGGTTCTCTGCTGGAAAACATCCAGCTGTTTGATGTGTATCAGGGAGCCCAGATCGAAACCGGCAAAAAGAGCGTTGCCTTCAGCATCACGCTACGCTCCGCCGAGGGTACCCTGAAAGATGACCAGACGGCTTCTGTGATTAAAAAAGTGATGAAAGAGCTGGAAAAAGAAGGCGCTGTGCTGCGCTCCTGATTTTCCCCGTTTTCGCATGTCAATTCGTACTACAAAAACCGGATTTGCCTTACGAAATTGTAACAAACCGGTAAATATTATTCTTCATCCCTTGTAATTTTAGAAAAACTAGTGTATCATTATTCCATCGGAGGTGTTTTCATGTTTGATAAGACCATGACGTTCACATTAGAGCGTGACCGTGAAAGCGATATACGCAGAATTCTGACAACGGTTTATGATGCACTAAAAGAAAAGGGATACAATCCTATCAATCAGATAGTCGGCTATATTCTCTCAGAGGACCCGACCTATATCACTACCTATAACAATGCCCGCAGCCTGATCCGTCGGATTGACCGTGACGAACTGTTACAGGTGCTGGTAAAATCGTATTTGGGAGAATAATTCCTACTTCTTACAAGTAAAAGCCTGCCGTTGCTTTATGAAACAAAGAACGGCAGGTTTTTTTGTGTGTATCAACTAAACATGTGCATGGTTTTATCCATTGTTTGCAGTTTTCGTGAATTTGTGGTATACTTGTAAGATACAGATAGCTAAATGATATGGAGAGCCAATTTACCAGTTGGTAATTTATGATATATAAAGGAGGAACCGGCTATGAGCGAAAAAAAGGCCGCTAAATTCCCCACTTATAAGGGTAAGCCCTTTGTACGTTGTGGGGATACCATCTATTATGGAAGCATGAAGGACAAATACGTCATTAAAATGGATATCAAGAGCAAAAGGAAAGTCCGTGATCTCGAAGTTGCCGATCGGGTTACCGTGCAGCTGATGTACACAGACCCCACCATCCGCAACCGCAAGCAGATTATCAAATCCAGCGAGAAGCCCGGCCTGTATCTGGCGTTGGATATTGCCGATGCCTGGCTATCCCGTGCGCTTTCTGAAGAAGCCTGAGAAACCAAAAGCCTTTCCCTCAACTCGACGGAAAGGCTTTTATCACGAAATAAAAAAGGAGAATGGAAAATGATTCACCTGATTCCCCGCCCCATATCTGCCACCCTTCTCAACGGCACCGTATTTTTCTCTAAAAACACGACATTCACCGGCGCTTTTGCAGAAATCTATTCGGTGTTGACCCCTATGCTGGCCAACACCTCCGCCCCACAGAATACCCTCACCTTTGTGCAGGATGATTCTGTGACAAAAGAAGGCTACCGCATTACCTGTGAAGGCGGAGATATCTCTGTTTTTGCAGCAGACCCGGCTGGCGCTTTTTATGCGGTGATGACCCTCTTACAGCTGTGCAAGGGCGGCGACTCCTTTGAAGCAGTGTCACTTGAAGACGCTCCCCGGTATCATCACCGTGGCTTCATGCTGGATTGCGCCCGGCATTTCTGGACGGTTGATAAGATCAAGCAGATTCTGGATGTGATGGCACGGCTGAAAATGAACATCTTCCACTGGCACCTCACCGAAGATCAGGGCTGGCGCATTGAAATCAAGAAATACCCCCTGCTGACCGAAAAGGGCTCTATCCGCAAAAGCACCGCCACCGCCATCACCGGCTATGAGGAGCATCAGGAACCCAGAGATTTTACCGAGTATGGACGTGGGCTGTTCTATACGCAGGAACAGGTTCGTGACGTAGTGGCCTATGCCAAAGAGCGTCAAATCGATATTATTCCCGAAATCGACATGCCCGGCCATTTTGTGGCGGCAATCGCCTGCTATCCCGAACTCTCCTGCACCGGCGAGCCCACCGAGGTTTCTGATCGTTGGGGCGTGCTGGATAACATTGCCTGCTGCGGAAAAGAGAACATTTATCGCTTTGTCAAGAATATCATTGACGAGCTGTGCGAGCTTTTCCCCTATCCTTATTTCCACATTGGCGGCGACGAAGTGCCCAAGGGACACTGGGAAAAATGCCCTGCCTGTCAGGCCAAAATCCGTGAGCTGGGTCTGAAAGATGAAAACGCTTTGCAAAGCTATTTTAACAACGAAATTTCGGCTTATCTCAAATCCAAAGGCAAGCATACTGTTGGTTGGAACGAGATTCTGGAAGGCGACAACCTTGATCCTGCCATCATTCCCCAGTGGTGGATTCTGATGAAGGACTCCAACCGGGAACTGGAATGGCTGGAAAAGGGCGGAAAGCTGATTATTTCACAAACCGACTATGTGTATATGGACCATCCCTATGCAGTACGTCCCCTCTCCAAAACATACGGTTTTGGCCCCGAAACCATGGGGATTCAAGACGATACCAATGTGTTGGGAATCGAAGCGCCGCAGTGGACCGAATACATCCGGGACGAGGAAAAGCTGGACATGAACACCTTTGCCCGTCTGATTGCCATTGCAGAATGTGGCTGGACAGCGGAGGCCAACAAGGACTATGCAGACTTTGAGAACCGTCTGGAATCGCTGCGTGATTATTTTGCAGGAATCCGTGCTCCCATCGCTCCGCAGAATATTTATCGTGGCGAAACCTCGCAGGGCGACACCCCCGAAGCCAAGGTGGAAAACGGCTGGGCTTTGTGGCGTGATGACCCCTATTTTGAAGTAAAGCTCATGCACCAGTCAAAATAAGCGCATCAGTCAAAAGAAACGCATACAAAAAGCGGACAGCAACTGCTGCCCGCTTTTTTATTTCCAGTTATTTTTTCACATTTCCATCGGTGACCATCTCTTTGAGAGAAGCCGCCAGACCAGCCATTCCCTGAATCTCAGAGGGGATAATCAGCTTGGTAGCCTTGCCGTCTGCCGCCTTCTCAAAGGCTTCCAGACTCTTCAACGCAATCACAGACTTGGAAGGATCGGCTTCGTTCAGCATACGGATACCATCTGCCACAGCCTTCTGCACTGCAATGATAGCTTCTGCTTCGCCCTGTGCTTCCCGAATCTTACTCTCCTTAATGGCTTCTGCATTCAGGATTGCGGATTCTTTGTTACCTTCTGCAATCAGAATAGCGCTGCGTTTCTCGCCCTCTGCGTCCAGAATCCGGGCACGGCGCTCACGCTCTGCCTTCATCTGCTTCTCCATGGCTTCCTGAATCTCTCTGGGCGGGATGATGTTTTTCAGCTCTACACGGTTCACCTTGATGCCCCAGGGGTCGGTAGCTTCATCGAGGATAATGCGGATTTTGCTGTTGATAACATCACGGGAAGTGAGGGTATGATCCAACTCCATCTCACCGATGATATTACGCAGGGTGGTGGCGCTCAGGTTCTCAATAGCAGAGATGGGGCGCTCCACGCCATAGGTGTACATCTTGGGGTCGGTAATCTCAAAATAAACCACGGTGTCGATCTGCATGGTGACGTTATCCTTGGTGATAACCGGCTGGGGCGGGAAATCAATGACCTGTTCCTTTAAAGACACCTTTTTCGAAATCTTATCGATAAAGGGAATCTTAAAATGAAGACCCGTTCCCCAGGTACCCTTATAGGCGCCAAAGCGTTCGATGACATAGGCATACGCCTGCGGAACCACTTTGATATTGCTGATAATCACCAATATAGCGATGATTAATAAAATTACGAACACAATTAATCCAATGTCAATATTCGGCATACTTCTTCCTCCTTGTTTCCAAAAAATCTCCGTTTTCATTCTGACAGGGTATTTCCATCGGGAATCCTAGCCATCGTTACAGGGGCTTTACGATCAGCTTTACGCCTTCAATCCGCACCACCGTTACCCGGCTGTTTTCGGGGATCGCCTGCCCGTTTTCTGACCGGGCCGACCAGACATTCCCCTGGATTTTGACCTGTCCCACCGCATCCAGATTCTGGATTTCCTGTACCACAACGCCTTCTTCCCCGATCAGACGGCCGGAATTGGTTTCTTCCTTCCGGAACCGCATGATCCGGTTGACCAGCGGTCGGGTAGCGATGAGACATACCAGCGTGACCACTGCACCGATCAGCACCTGTATCCATTCTCCTGCGCCGCAGAAACCGGCAATCAGTCCTGCCAGGCCGCCGGGTACAAACCAGATGGAAACCAGCTGGGCTGTTATGCCCTCTACGATCAATGCAAACAGAATCACGCCAAGCCAAATGTAGATCATGTATTCAGCCATCACGCTTCACCTCCTTGCCAGGCTGCCACTTCAAATGGCTTGCATTAATCATACCATGAATTACTAAAAATAGAAACGATGAATTTTTGTCAAAAAAGGCGGATTTCACTGTTTTTGGGAAAAGAAACCCAAAGGGGTTCTCCGCTCGCATCCCTGTTTCGTCAAGCTGGTTCCTGCGTGCGGTTTTGTTAAAACTGAAACAAAGTTACAATATTGTAATAAATATCCGCCATAAACGCCAGGCTTTTGTGTAATCTTTACCACTCTTTTTGACGGTAAATGTGTACAGAAAGAAAGTAGGAACCTACAATTGCCAAAACCGGGATGCTAACCCCAAGAGCGATCAGAAGGTTCTGGTTTTGCACCAGCCAGTTGACGATATTTTCCAACGGAAGCCCTACGGTTTGCGCCGCCCATACTAGGCCGACCACCACAATGGCCAAGCCAAAAAAGAGAAAACGTCCAGAGTTGCTTCCAAACCGATACGAAAGCGGGAACTCAATGGCCGAAAGGAGCAGCGCTGCTCCTATCAGTCCGGCGGCAATATACAGCGGCTCCAAAAAATTTCCGGTTTTCAGGATATCCCGCAAGCAAAAAGCAATAAACAACACCATCCCGATCACAATTCCCAGCAGGCTCATCAGATATTTGGAAAGTACCGCCTGATAGGGAGTGATCGGCAGTGCTTTTTCCATCCGCAGCCAGCGGGCCTGTTCATCGGCAGAAAGGGTAAATATCTGAATCAATACGATCATCGTAAAAAAGTATCCTCCAAGTGCCGACGATACTTCCTCACTGTTGGATTGGGATAACGAAATCACGCCAAAAACCACAGCAAACAACAGAAATGCTTTTAGCGCCTTTGCCAGAAGCAATAAGTCTTTCCGAATCAAGCCTTTCATCAAGAATCTGTCCTTTCATTTATCTATCTTGATTACAATAAATCTGGGTAGAAATCAGCCAGGAAAGCGCCAGTAATCCCATAGTTGCAAACATAAATAAAATATTGATTGGCGAATGGAAAAGCGTTGAAAATATAATAGAATCTCTCCATCCCCACCAGCGAATCCCTATGATTGTAATAGATGCCGCAGCTCCTAACAACAAGAATACAAAAATTCCCACCCGCTGCCCAAAGCAGATAAATACCGGTATTTGCAGGGAAATGGAAACACAGCAGATAGTTATCAAAAAAGTAAAGGTAGAAAGAGTTCCCAAAAAACTTTTTCCAGCAAGCCCTTTTGCCAGCATGGAGAAAATCAGATATACAATCCCCTCTGCTATCAGGAACAATAGCGCTACAATGTATTTTTCCAACACTATTCTGCCTGGAGAAACTGGAAAAGATTCAACCATTTTCCTCCAGTTTTTTTCTTTATCAATGGTAATCAGATCTAACTGAATTGCAAGCATACTGCCAAACAAATATGCCCCGAGAATTAAATCTACCCGTCCCTTTTCAATAGATAGCAATCCTCCAATAAAAAGAAACAAAAAGTAAATTTTATATTTTTGTACAATTAGAATAACATCTTTTCGAATCAGCCCTTTCATATACGTCCTCACCTTCTCACATTGCCCTTGGAATACAGCAGCATGATATCCTCCAGACCGGCACGGTCAATCACACAGTTGGGATATTTCCGCCGGGCTGCTTCCCGGTTTTCGGTGAGCGCCTGTATCTCATATGCGTTTTCACGCCATGCGGCAAAGTCAGAGGCATCCATCCGCTCAAATTCGGACTTCCCGCATTTTACAATTCCATATTCATACAAAAGCTCATCTTTAGAGCGCACAAATTGCAACCTGCCACGATGAAGATAGGCCACATAGTCTGCAATCTTTTCCAAATCCTCTGTGATATGGCTGGAAAACAACACAGAATGTTCTTCGTCCGAAACAAATTCCTGCAACAGTTCCAGCACATCATCCCGCACCACCGGGTCAAGCCCGCTGGTGGCCTCGTCCAGCAGCAACAGCCGGGGGGCATGGGCAAGCGCTGTGGCAATAGACAGCTTCATTTTCATGCCCCGTGAAAAGTCCTTGATTTTTTTCTTCATGGGTAGCTTTAAACTATGACAGTACCTCTCAAAAGCAGAGGAACTCCAGTTTTGATAAATCCCTTTAAAAACCATATCCAGATTTTTTGGGGTCATCGATTCGTGAAAGCAGCACTCGTCAAATACTACGCCGATTTCCTCCCGGATATGTGCCGGCTGTGCATCCAGATCTTTTCCAAAAACCGTAATATTTCCGCCATCCCGGTGTATCGCCCCCAAAATCAGACGCAGGGTGGTGGTTTTGCCTGCCCCGTTTTCTCCAATCAAGCCCATAATCGCCCCGCCCGGAACTTCCAAGTCCAGCGGTTGTAGTGTAAAACTGTCAAAGCGGCGGGTTACGCCCTTTAACCTGAGAATGGTATTCATAGACTTTCCTTTCCGCCGGCTCTCCCGGCTTAGTCCTCACAAAGGACATCCAACATTTCTCGCAGTTCCTCACGGCTAAGGCCACAGCGCTCGGCGGCGTCTACTGCCGCCTGCAAAAGGCCCTCCACCTGTCGGAGTCGTTCCTCCCGCAGAAACTCCATATTTTTTTCTGCGACAAAACACCCCTTCCCCGGAACGGTTTCGATAAAGCCATCCTTTTCCAAATCCTCATACGCCCGCTTGGTGGTGATGAGGCTGATTCGCAGCTCTTTTGCCAGCATCCGCATCGAAGGCAGGGCGTCCCCTGCCTTTAGCTCTCCCTGCAAAATATGATCTTTTATCTGCCGGGTGATCTGCTCATAAATGGGGCTGGAGCTGCTGTTGCTGATAATGATATCCATGGAGCACCTCACAGTTAACTGTTATTATCATCTATACACAGTATATACACACTATATACAGTTGTCAAGAAATTTTCTCAAAAAAATTGCCGGGAAGCTTTGTAACTTCCCGGCAGGTGGTTTTATTCTTCGATTTCGCCCCGTTTGCGGCGTTCCAGATAGCTTCGGCTCTCCCGGAACACATGGGGAGAGAGAAACAGGATTCCAATCAGGTTGGGGATCGCCATCAAGCCGTTAAAAGTATCGGAAATATCCCACACCAGTTCCAAGCCGGCCACACAGCCAACAATCGTGAGGCAAATGAACACCGCTTTATAAATCCCCACATATTTCAGCCCAAAGAGATATTCAAACGCCCGCTCTCCATAATAACTCCAGCCCAGAATGGTGGAGAACGCAAACAGCGTGATGGCAATGCTCAGAAAAATGCTGCCAAAGGAGCCAAAGCCGCCTGTAAAGGCTTCCATTGCCAGCGCTGCCCCGTCCTTTCCGCTGCTCATGGCGCCTGTGGTCAAAATGCTCAAGGCTGAAATCGTACATACCACCAAAGTGTCGGTAAACACCTCGAATACGCCCCACATACCCTGTTTGACCGGCTCTTTCACGTTTGATGCAGAGTTCACCATGACGCTGGAACCCAGTCCGGCTTCATTTGAAAAAATACCCCGTGCAATTCCATACCGCATAGCTCGTGCGATGCCATACCCCATGATTCCGCCGCCCACCGAGCGAAAATCAAAGGCGCTTTGGAAAATTGCAGAAAATGCAGCCGGAACTGCCTGATAATTCATTCCGATAATCACAAGCCCGCCCACGATATACAAGAGCGCCATAAAAGGAACCAGCTTTTCGGTAACCGCAGCAATCCGGTTGATGCCGCCCAAAATGACCAGTGCAATAATCAGCATCAATGCGATTCCCACCGCCCAAGTAGGGATTCCAAAGGAAGAATGGAGCGCCGAGGAGATGCCGTTTGCCTGTGTCATATTTCCTAGTCCAAAAGAGGCCAGAATGGCGAACACCGAAAAGGCAACGGCCAGCGGCTTCCAGCCCAGTCCACGCTCAATATACACCATGGCACCGCCGACCCACTCGCCTTTTTCGTTTTTATACCGAAATTTGGAGCCCAGCACGTTTTCCGCAAATGCTGTCATCATGCCAAAAAAAGCCGAAACCCACATCCAAAAAACGGCTCCGGGGCCTCCGGCCACCATGGCGGTGGCAACGCCCACGATATTGCCTGTGCCGATTGTCCCCGCCAAGGCGGTGGTCATTGCCTGAAACTGCGAAATCGAGCCTTTTTCCTTTTTGTTATGAACATGTTTGTTGTGAAAGATCCCCAGCAGCGTTTCTGAAATCCACAGGCCAAATTTTCGCACCTGAAAAAAACCGGTACCGATACTGAAAAAAATACCGGTACTTACCAGAAACACTAGCATAACCGGCCCCCAAACAAACCCGTTTATCTGGTCGTTGATCGCCTTGATCCCGTTCAAAATGCCTTCCACAAAATACCCTCCGATTCTGAGATTCTCAAGATTGTGTTTTCCACACAAAAACACCTGTACGCAACACAGATATATGTATTATAGCAAACCCTATCCCCTTTCGTCAATCCAAAATGCAATTTTTAAAAGGCTCTGATTCATTTTTAAGCCTCTGCCGTTTGTCTACCCCTGTATAACAGCAAAAAGCGCCCGTCTTTCTGGCAAGACGGACGCTTTTTCTAGATTGATTCTGATTTTATTCCTGCATCAGTTCACAAATCTGGTTGCAGAAAGCCACCGGGTCTTCCACTGGGAAGCCCTCGATCATCATGGCCTGTGTATAGAGAAGCTGGGCATAGGTCTTTAGCTTCTCCTGGTCGTCATGATACAGCTGGGTCAGCTTTTGGAAAATCGGATGGTTGGCGTTGAGTTCCAGCACCCGCTGCGCCTGTACCTTTTCGGTGGCGGGCATAGCGTTGAGCACTTTTTCCATTTCCAGCGTAATAGCGCCTTCGGAAGAAATGCACACCGGATGGCTTTTCAGGCGCTGCGAAAGACTTACTGCCTTAACCTTTCCGTCCAGAGCTTCTTTCATGAAGTCCAACATTTCTTTGTTGTCTTCCACCTGCTTCTCGGCTTCCTTCTTCTCCTCCTCGGTTTCCAGTCCCAAGTCGTCGGAAGAAATATTCTTAAAGCCCTTGTCGTCGTATTTTTCCAGGATTTTGAGGGCGAATTCGTCCACATTGTCGGTCAGATACAGAATCTCATAGCCCTTATCCCTCAGCATTTCGGTCTGGGGCAGTTTGGCGATACGCTCCACAGCGTCGCCGCAGGCATAATAAATGCTGTCCTGGCCTTCCTTCATCCGGCTGACATACTCCTTGAGCGTTACCAGCTTTTCTTCGCTGGAGGAATAGAACAGCACCAAGTCTTTTAAAAGGTCTTTGTGCATACCATAATCGGCATACATGCCATATTTCAGCTGGAGGCCAAATCCCTTATAGAACTCCTCATACTTTTCACGGTCGTTGTTGAGCATGGATTCCAGCTCAGACTTGATCTTTTTCTCCAAACGGCCTGCAATCAACTTGAGCTGACGGTCGTGCTGGAGCATTTCACGGCTGATGTTCAGGGAAAGATCCTGAGAATCCACCAGACCCTTGACAAAGCTGAAATGATCCGGCAACAGGTCGGGGCACTTTTCCATAATCATCACGCCGTTAGAATACAGCTGAAGCCCCTTTTCATATTCACGGGTATAGAAGTCCATGGGTGCCTTGGCTGGGACAAACAGCAAAGCATCATAGGTAGCAGCGCCTTCCGCATGGGTGCGGATGACTTTGGCCGGGTTCTGCCAATCCATAAATTTATCTTTATAGAAGTTCTGGTATTCTTCCTCTGTCACTTCGCTCTTGTTCTTGCGCCAGATAGGAACCATGCTGTTGAGGGTTTCGGTTTCGGTATAAGTTTCAAACTCCATGGGAGCATCCTTGTCGGCACCCTCCGGCTTCTCCTTGGGACGGCTCTTTTCCACATCCATCCGAATCGGATAGCGGATATAGTCGGAATATTTCTTTACAATAGAGCGCAGGCGGTACTGGTCGAGATACTCGTCGTAGTTTTCTTCTTCGGAATTATCCTTGATTTTCAGGGTAATCACAGTGCCACGCTCGGCTTTCTCACAAGGCTCAATGGTATAGCCCTCGGCACCGGTGGAATGCCAGCGCCATGCCTCGTCGCTGCCAAACGCACGGCTCTCCACAGTCACGTCATCGCTGACCATAAAGGCGGAATAAAAGCCCACACCGAACTGTCCGATAATATCGATATCTTCCTGCTTCTCATTTTCCTTTTTAAAGTTCAGCGAGCCGCTCTTGGCAATCACACCCAGATTGTTATCCAGCTCGTCCTTGGTCATACCCACGCCGTTATCGGTAATCGTCAGGGTACGGTTATCCTTATCGGCCGCAATGGTGATGGAGAAATCATCCCGGTTCAAACCGGTGTCCCCATCCTTCAGGGCACGGTAATAGAGCTTGTCGATAGCGTCACTGGCGTTGGAGATCAGCTCACGAAGAAAAATCTCCTTATGGGTATAGATGGAATTGATCATCATGTCCAGCAGGCGCTTGGATTCTGCCTGAAACTGCTTCATTTCCATGGAATATCAACCTCACGTTTTTATATTTAGCACTCTTGGTGCTTAAGTGCTAAATCTATTGTAGCGCAACTGCCCATGGAATTCTTGTCCAAATTGTAAACTTTCTGCCAGTTTGTGCCCACATCAATTGTACTTTTCAAAAACAAGTGCCCTGCACTGCTGTGCCCGCTCTGTAATCTCAGAAAATTTTTCCTCCTCAATCAGCGATTCAGGCGCAATCCAGCTTCCGCCGCATGCGGTTACATTGGACAGTGCCAGATAAGAGGCAAGATTCTGCAAACTGATTCCGCCGGTCGGCATAAACCGCATTTGTGCATATGGGCCTGCCAGTGCCTTGAGCATTGAAACTCCGCCGACTACCTCTGCCGGAAACAGCTTCACCAATCCCAGCCCCATACGCATACAGGCTTCGACCTCGGTGGGGGTGGCACAGCCGGGAATCACCGGAACCTGTTGCTCTTGGCAATAGGTCACCACTTCGGGATTGGTTCCAGGACTGATGATGGCGCAGGCTCCCGCTGCGATGGCTTCTTTTGCCTGCTCCACTGTCAATACCGTTCCGGCACACACCAACATTTCGGGAACCTCCCGAACAATTGCCCGAATCGCCTCTGCGGCCGCATCGGTGCGGAATGTAACCTCAATGATCTTCATGCCCCCTTGAAGCAGGGCCTTGGCCAATCGGGGAGCCTTTTCAGCACTGCTGATCTTGACTACCGGTATTACCTTTGCCTGTTCCAGTTCTTGCATCCATATATCCATTGTTTATTCCTCCTGTAATTCAACCGCCTATTATACAGCCAACTGCGGCGTAACCGCCATAAATTCTTCCAGTTGTTTCCTGATGGGCAAACCGGTGTTATCGCCGGGACTCATCACCTGCAAAGCGCCGATGGCATTGCCCCGACGAAGGCTTTCCCCCACCGAAAGGCCCTCTGCCAGCCCAGAAAGGACCCCTACCGCAAAGCCATCTCCGGCACCCACGGTATCCACCACCTTTTCGACAAAAAATGGCGCTTGGGATATCTGTTCCTGCTTTGTGGCAGCAAAAGCGCCGGACGCTCCGGTTTTGACCACCACCAGCTCGGCCTGTTTCTCCAAATAATATCCGGCGATATCTTCCGGCTTGTCCTGCCCGGTCAAAAGCTTTCCTTCCCCCACCCCAGGCAGAATGATTTGAGCATATCCAGCCAGCCGGTTCAAAGAATCCCGCATGGTGTCCTGGTCTTTCCAGAGCTGTGGGCGCAGATTGGGGTCAAACGAAATTGGGATTCCCGCCTTTTGAGCCGATTCCATCAGGGTACAGGAGGCTGCAAAGGTATTCTGGGAAAGCGCCGGAAAAATTCCGGTCATGTGCAAAAATCCATCCTGCATCTTACACAGGCATTTTTCAATCTGCTGCTCCCCCAGTGCTGAGGCGGCCGAGTTGCGGCGATAGTATTGAATCGGCGGGTCCCCCTGCGACACCCTTCCCTTCAGCATAAATCCAGTCGAGCGGCTCTCATCGATGGTTACCAATGAAGTATCGATTCCATTTTTCTCCAGAAAGCGCAGAATCAGCCGCCCAAATGAATCATTTCCCACTGCCGTTAAAAAGGAAACCTGATGTCCCATCCGGGTCAACCCAATCGCCACATTCAGTTCTGCTCCGGCAATACCAGTTTTCCAGGTTTCCACTTCTTCCAGCAGGCCCTCTTCCTGTGCAATCAGCAGCGCCATCGCTTCTCCCACCAGATAAAAATGCGTTGGTTTCATCTCATTTCTTCCTCCATTTCCCACTCTCCGCTTTTGGACGATACAAAATACGGCCTAAGCTCTTTGTCAATATGCTCCTCCAGCCGTTCTAAACCTCCATAAAGATGCCGGTAGACCAGTTCCTGCACTTTCTCCACCTGTTTTTCTTCAATCAGATGGGAAAACTCCTCATGCTCTCGAAGCAATCCAACAAAATCCGGAGTTGCCACAATATCCAGCATGCGAAAGCGGGTATAGTGTACCTGTGCTTTCTGGAGCATTTTCCAAAGTTTTTCTTTCCCCGTTTCCCGAAACCAGATTCCATGCATCCGGGTATCCATTTCATAGAATTGTGTGGGTTGAAAATCCCCTTTGATCAATACCGCCTGCTTGCGAACCTGATACCGGATTTTTTCCAACACCATTGGCGTACAAACCGGGATAAAGTCCCGCAGCACTGCCGACTCCACCGCCGCACGCAGATATAAGGTCTGCTGAATTTCATCATAGTCCAACAGTGCCACCCGGCTCCCCCGATAGGGGACTACCTCAATCAATCCTTCTGATTGCAGCCGCTGCATGGCGGTACGAACCGGGGTGCGTGATACTGAAAAACGCTCGCACAGTCCATGTTCACTCAATGACTGCCCCGGCTCTAAGGCCAGCGTTAAAATCTCACGTTTGAGAACATGATAAATGCCCTCGCTGTTTCCTTCTCTCACGCTATCCCTCCCAATTTCCTTTGTATTACACAATAGCAGATTGTACTCTATTTGTAAATTTGGATACAAGCTCAAAAAACATATGAATTTTATAGATAGTAGCACCAATTTTTCTAAAACCAAAAGCCTTCTCCCAGGTTTACTCCGAGCTTTTGTCCAGCTCTTGAACCGAGAGAAGGCTTTTGATAATAGATATGCTTATTTTCCGCAATATTTCCGTCGAGTGGCCATTCCGCCTCTAATATGACGCTGCGCCTTGTTAAAATCCAAAACGCCCCGAACTTCCCGATATAATTGTGGATTCAAATGCTGCAACCGTTCCGACACGTCTTTATGTACCGTACTCTTGCTAATTCCAAATTTTTTGGCAGCTCCCCGTACGGTTGTTTTATTTTCGAGAATATAGTTTCCCAATTCAACGGCCCGTTCTTCCACGATTCCCTTCAAACTGATTCCCCCCACATACGTTTTGTTTCATTTGTATGTGGGGCAAGAGAAAAGTATACCCTCATTTCTTCTATATGGTGGTTGGCTTTTCTCGAGTAAACCGTAGAAAAACGCTAAAACCGGCAGGCTGTGTTTTTCATTCAGCCTGCCGGTTTTCAATTGGACTGTTCTTCCAATACAGGAATAATCCTTTAGAAGGTTTCTCTTCTACGCAGTTTCATAACCAGTGCGGCCAGTATCAGGGAAACAGACGCAGTTACTACCCATATCCAGATAACCGTATTGTCTCCAGTAGTGGGAGCTTTGTCTGTACTGCTGTTATTGCTGTCGTCCTTGTCCGAACTGCCGGAAGATGTGCCGTTGTCAGTGTTTCCATCATCCTTGTCATCATCGGGTTTGGAAGAATCGGAATTTCCATCTTCAGCGCTCAAATTCTTGATTGCGGCTTTCAGATCTTTCACTGCCTCATCCACTACTCCCTGGTCATCTTCGCTTAATCCTTCGTCTGCCAGAACTGCCTTTGCATTTTGCAAAGCAGCCATAAATACTGCGACGCTTTCTGCTGTATAGCCGTTCAGTTCGGTTTCTTCTGCTTCCTTTATCAACTCTTCCAGAATCGACTTATCTGCCTTATACCGCTGCGCCAGAATTGCGTCTAGCAAAGCTTCTGCTGCTGGCTGTACATCTTCTTCCATGGCGTCCCCGTCTGCCATCACTTTCTTTGCCGCCTCAAGAGCATCCACCAGCTGCTGCCAGTTGTCCTGTACATATTTGTCCTGATTGACAATCATAGCCTCCGCCTTGGCGATCTCCTGCTCCAGCATGGTCTTATCGCCCTGTACAAATCCCAATCCCCAGATGCCTTCCAGCAGATTGTCCAATGCTGTATCCACTTCTTCCTGAGTGGCTGCCGAATTCTCTAAAACAGCTTTGGCCTCGGACAGTACTTTTTCAAAGTATGCCTTTGCACTGTCGGTCACGCCATCCGTGCTCAAAGTCAGTGCATAGTCATAGGTCTTTTGCAGCAGGGTTTTGTCTGGCTGTACTGGTGGCTCAGTTGTACCGTATATCTCTATTTCACTGATTCCCAGATGGTTAGGCGCATGTCCTTTAATTTCCTGAGGCCGAACCTCTACACTGGCAACATTTTCAATGTTTTCAAAAGTAAATGTAAAAATCTCGCCTGCATATTTTTTTTGTTCTTCGCTGACGGCCAATGTATTCCCATCGGCATCCTTCAAAATACAGCTGACAATCATTTCGTCCCCGGACAACTCATAGGGAATCAATTTGATCTCTGATACACAAGCGATTTCTTTGAGCTGTACATCCAAATGAATATTGCTGTCCCATGTGACACCCTGCACTGTATTTGACTTCCAGGCAGTATTTTCATCATGGTCATGGGCTTTTTCCGCCGAACTGGCATCATTAAGAGTGGTAGAAGCTGTCATTTCGCCGATTTCCAGTCCATGCTCCAGTACGCTTCCGGTTTCACCGTCGAAATAAGCGTATACCGTCACATCACCGTCCGGCATAATAAATGAACCGCTGACAGTAGTGGAGCCTTCTTCGGCTACACGATTACTGTTAAAAGCAAAGTCACTGCTATCCACCATTTTTGCAGCCTGGTTTCCACTGTTATCCAGTACATACACCGAATTGACCGTGCATCCTTCAGCCGCATTCACAGTAAAGGTGACTAAATCTCCAACATATGCTGATTGTGAGGATACTTCCACCGTTCCCTTGCTGCCGCCTCTTGTATTGACCATCCGGCTTTCAGCCTGCTCAAATTTGGCGGTAATCTCTACTTTGGAGTCTGGCATAACAAATTCATACCGATTTGTATCTGCGGTCACCGTCATAGGGATTCCATTTCCAGCTTCATCCCGCACAATCAGAGAGCCGGGAACCAGCTTATACCCAGAATCAGCCTGATAGGAAACGACCACTGCGTCCCCTGCTGCTGCATTGGAAACATCCACTTTCAAGCTGCCGTTTTCTGCCTGTACAGCAGTTATACTGTGCAGCGGAACAAACCATGCCATAATGGTAACGGGGCATTCCGGCATGATAAACTGTGCTTTTCCGTCCTTGCTTTCCACAATAACGGCCTCATTATTTTCACAAATCACGCTGGCCTGCATAAAGCGGTAACCTTCTGCCGGTTCCGCTGTTATAGTAACCAGACTGCCGGCTTTTGCCATATTGTCTACCGTTACTGTACCGTTTTCCACCTTGTCACTAACGCTAATGGCAAACTCGCCTTCCGGCTCCTTCTCTGGGGTTCCCATAATGGTAACGTCACCAGCATACTTGCTGTCCTTTACAAATTCAGGCTGGATGGTCACATCGCCCTCGGGCATCACAAACTCATAGTTGCCATATCTTTCTTCCCGCTCAGTTAAGGCCACTTCATTGCCTTGGCTGTCCAATACCTTGAGGGAAGCCAGCGTATAACCTGCATCGGCTTGAGGGCTTACAATCACGGTTTCATCCGGCTGTGCGGCAAAGGCCACGCTGCCTGCAAACGCCATTTTGATTTTGTTGGTATAATCGGGGTTAATCCCTGTTACATTTTCAATGGAAACACTGGTAGCGACATTACCATTCTCACAATCAGCCACATGAAGTTTTCCACCAGCTTTTACTGTGAAAGGTTCGCCAATCGGATTTCCGCTGGCGTCGGTCTTTTGAATGGTCCACTCCTCACCTTCGATTACCGTAGTAATCCGCCAAGAGGTATTCTTATCTGCGTCAAAAGCATTGAGGAAGTCTTGTTTTTGCTGTTCGCTGAAAGCATGAGCCGTAGCAGCATCCTTCCAAGCCTTAATGCTGGCTCTGGCTTCTGATGACAGGCCGGACACATCGCCCATCTTAAAGCCGCCGTCCAGAGCAACTACCAACGACAAATCTGTATTTAGTGACTGCATATCGCCTGTGCTGACATTATACAGCAAAGGGAACAAATTGCGCTGCATCATCTCTGCACGAGAATCCGTTACCGGGTCAGCTTGGTCAGACGGAGCTGATTTGTTAAAGTTCGGCAGATTTTCACGAACAGAACGGTTCCAGCTTTCATAGGAAAGCATATCCCACTGATTAGCAGCCATCATACTGTTGACAAACACAAAGCCATCTCGGCTCGTACAATTTTCATACAGAGTAGAAGCATATTCGTTCATAGCTAACTGGTTATAGCCATTTTTAAAAGCATCTTCCAGACCGTCACAGGACATACTGTGGACACCACTATTGTTAAATGCCTGTGCCTGACGTTCTGCAATCTCCTTTTGCAGGCTAATTCCGCCCAAAAATGCCCCATACACAGAAAGCCACAATCTTGCAGCAGAAGCACCGGCTTCATAGTCGGAAATATAATTTCCGGTTCCTCGTACACCACGGGTACAACCGCTAAGTCGCCATTCTGTATTGCTGATTTTTTCTACGCTAGAATATTCAATAATTTCTGAGCCGATCCGTACATATTTTGTTCCTGGAGCATCGCTGATACGGTCGAAGTTTCTTCCGTTGGCAATGTAAATTGTTGTGTCATTCTTGGATACTGGACGGGTCAGTACCGTTGTCTGAGCATAGGCCAAATCAGGATGAGCACCATAATTAGTCACATATAGAGGATCATTTCCCCAGCCACTAGCAACATAGTCAGACATGGAATGAACGCCCAGATTTACACCAAACTGAGCAGCTACTTCGCACATTTGTGTCATCGCATTATAATCAGAATGTCCCCAAGAAGAATTAAACCGATAAGAACCATTAGAATCCCAGGGACCTACTGCACCAACCATATCATACACATAAGGGATACCAGCTTCCGAAGCCGCTTGGGTGATTCTCTCAACACTTCCTGTATTGATTCCACTGGCTGTAATTTCGGAAAACAGGACTGCTGGTACCTTTTTCTGCCATTCGCCATTGATGGTAGGATGCGGCAAATCTTCTCCAAGCTCAATCTCTTCTACAGTGTTCAGGATATTCCGTGCTTTACATCCAAACAGTGCTATCGAAGAACCTACTACTGAAGCATTCTCAGGATATGCAGAATTTTTCAGGGCAGGAACCTGCTCATTTGCTACAATTGTATAAGAGTCAAAAGATGGATTAGATTGATCTACTTTATCGTTCCGTACCCAGGGATAACCAGCAACAACATGTTCGGTAGGTTGGGTATACTGATTGGTAAAAGACTGCAAAAAGCTTCCGCCCCAACCGCTGGCATTGGGATTCGACTCGGTTTTAGCCGGAGCCACCACAGCAGCCTGAGACTGCCAGGACATACCAGACAAATAGGTGTTATCCTGGTTGGGATATCCGGGCGGATAGGTAATTTCCGTCCATTCCTGCGGCCAGCCGCCAATTGTTTTGTCGTTCAAATCGTGAATTCCCAAAGCAAACTCATGATTATAGGCCACGCCCAGAGACTCTCCCACTACTTCAGAGATCGTGGTTTTAATGGGTCCCCACAGCAGTGTCTCCAAGCTTACGTTGGGTGGAACAATCACATTCTCCACTGTAAAGGTTGTATAAGCACCCTTCTGCTCCAAGCATACCTCTACTTGTGCATTAATAGAGGCAAATTCAAAATACAGTACGCCATCCTCATAGCTCATATGGCTTGGGACATGGTGCTCACCGTTGGCAATCAAAGAAACCAGATTGGAATCCTGATGTCCTTCGGGAGCATAATCAATACCATCCTGTTTGCTTACAATATTGGTAATTTGTCCCTTGGAGTTCAGATAATAATCTACCTGCCCAGCACTGATACGCACAGCATCGTCGGCCTGTGCGGTTACCCAGCAGGCATCCAGCGTCATATTTTCAGTCACCGGAAGAGTTGGGTTATAGGGAGCGCCATCCAGCTTCCAACCGGCAAAATGGTAGCCATCCTGGACTGGGTTTTCGGGCATCTCCGGAGTTGAACCCTCGGTTACATAAATGACCTGCGGCTCTGTAACGCCATCGTGATATTGTAGTGTCAGCTCATAAACTGAAACCTTTTTCCAGCTTGCTGTCAGCGTAATAGGGCCGTCCACTTCCTGCTGAAAATCATACGGCTCTCCATTAAGCATCCAGCCTTCAAACACATACCCCTGTTCGGGATGGACAGGCATTTCCGGCTGCGGCACGGTAGTACCCACAGGGACGGAAACCGTCCAGTTTTCTCCACCTTCATAACCGGGATCAAAAGTCACCTCGGTATTATGAAAGGCTTCCAGCTGTACCCACAATGGCTGATTGCCGCCAGCACGGCCGTCGCTCCACATATATCCGCCTGACCAGAAACGGATATATCGTACCGGTGTGGTTTCAAAAACAATGCTGTTTCCATCGGCAGATTCGTTAAACATCTCATCAAATTTGCCCTCTGGATTTGTTCCCAACTGCTTAATTCCGCCTTTATCTTCGGCGTCTGTATTGAACAGAGTTGTCCAGTTCTCTCCATCGGTAGAAATCTGTACAGCCTGATAGAACATACGGCCTGGATTGCTGCATCAGCCATCGTATCACAGAAAACGAAAAGGGCTTGCCGCCTGCTACTCACAGACAACAAGCCCTTTCGGCTGCTTGAACATTTCTATTTCGAAAATATTGTCTAACAGCTGATTCCGACTAGAAATTATCCAACCGGATGCCACATTTCAAACCATCCGATAACGCCGCCATAGCTACATTTTCCCCAGATTCGATCTTCACCGGCATTATAGCTGATATCCAGCAGCGATACAACCGCATTTGTCGGGATTGTTTTTCCCAGATTGCTATTCCCCGTTCCTGGTCCCAATCTCATAATTTTGCCAACAGAACTTGCGCTTACCCTGTAAGTTGAGGGCATACGGCAGCTGATTTGGACACTATCTGTATGGCCTTCAGAAGTCGTCACCGTCAGTGTTGCCGTTCCGTTATCCACAGCATAGATCCGGTCCCCATTTACCTTCAAAATAGAAGAATTGCTGGATGACAATGTGAGTGATTTGGGACGGTAAGATGAAATTGTAAAGTAGGTACTCTGCAACTCCCCATTCAGTTTAATCCGGATTCGTGTAGTATGAGTTGTATTCGCAGACAAATCAGGCTTTGCTGTTACGGTCACTGTGGTTGTCGTGCCACTGGTAGAAGAACTACAGGTAGCAACAGAAGTATTCTCTGAATAAACTTCTATTTGGGAACTGGACGAATTGGTATAAACCTTAAACTCAAGACTTTTCGATTTATAAGTAGGGGCACAGGTCAATGTCTGCATAGTAGGATAACTGCCATTATCGTTGCTGTTGTCGCCTACATACAAAACGGAATCGTAATCAACAATTCGTACACTACTGTCCGTAATATCCAGATGCCCACTGCTTTTGCTCAGGGAAATGCTGTCTTTTCTAACTGTAACATAAAAATAATCATTGAATCCCTGATAGCTGACCTTCACCTGTTGGCTGCCGCTGCTGCTAAAGGTTGTGGGGGAACAGGTAAAGCCACTGCTGACGGTTTTGGAGCTGCCATCATTGTACTCGATTCGAAGCACCATACCACTGGTGTTCAGACTTTCTCCCACATAATAGGTCGTTTTGCTGGGAGGATTGGAAACCTGAATTCTCGAAATGGAAACCGGGTCAACCGTGATGGTACAGGAGGCGCTCTTTCCTCCATCTACCGCTGTGGCTGTAATGGTGGTGCTTCCTTGGGCACGGGCTGTCACCAAACCGTTGCTGCTCACGGTCGCTATGCTGGTGTTGCTCGATTTCCAGGTAACGTCCGTATTATCGGCGTCAGAGGGATTCACCGTTGCAATCAGCTGCAAAGTCTTTCCGGCAATCAGCCGGGCGCTGGTTTTGTTCAGGCCAACACTTGTGACCGGGTTTGGTGCCTTTCCTTTGCTGACCACAATCGTGACGGTATCATTCCGATAGCGGATGCTGCCGCCGGACGGGCTTTGTGAAATTACATAGCCTGATGCTACGCTGCTGCTGTACTCCCGACGGACACTGACACGCAGGCCCTTGCTGGTGATGGCGTTGGAGGCCGACGACTCGCTTTGTCTGGTTACGCTGGGAACCGTGATCGGCTCCCGTCCCTTACTCACCACAAAAGTGATGGTGTCTCCCTGATACCGGGTGCTTCCGGGCGATGGGTTTTGAGAAATGACAGTACCGTTCGGTACGGTTTCGCTGTACTGGCTTGAATAACTGGCTTTCAGTCCCAGACGCTCCAACGTTTCCAAAGCTGCCGACTGGGTGCTTCCCGTCAATTTGGGAACAGAGATGGGTTCCTTACCTGCGCTGATGGTCAGCATCACCGTAGCTCCCTTTTCCTGACTGCTTCCGCCGCCGGGAACCTGTGAAATTACCTTGCCGCGTTCTACGGTATTGCTGTATGCGTCGTTAATTTCTACCCGAAATCCCTGTCCTTCCAGTTTGCTCCGGGCATCTCCCTCGGCCTGGCCTACCACATTAGGAACTTTTTTAATTTCTTTTCCGCTGCTGACCACCAGTTTCACCTGGCTGCCCTTATAAACAGAAGAACCTGCGCCTGGGCTTTGCCGAAGGACTTTTCCTGAATCAACTTCGTCGCTGTATTCATAGCTCACCGATACAGCCAGCCCTTTTCCTATAAGGGTTGTACGGGCGCTGTCTTCACTTTTTCCCACGACATTGGGCAAATCAAACGGAGCGGAACCCTTGCTGATTACCAGTGTGACTTCGTCTCCCGGCTCTGCCATGGCTCCTTCTTCCGGAGACTGGGACATGACCACCTGTGCCGCAACGGTTTCACTGGTTTGATAGGTCACTTTTACGCCCAAGCCACGCTCTCCCAACAGCTTACGAGCCTGTTCTTCCGTCATGTACTGTACATCCGGGACTTTCAGTTCCTCTTTTCCAAGGGAAACTACCAGCTGGATTACATTGCTGTTCAAAATTTCCTGCCCTTTTTCTACACTTTGAGAAATGACCTCGTCTTTTGCATACTGGGTGCTGTATTCTTTTTGAGATATCTCCAAAATGATTCCAAGCTTTTCCGCCTGCTTTAAGGCTTCACTATATTTCATCCCCACAAATTCAGGAACCTTCACCATTTTTTCTTCCTGCTTCTGATCCGGGTCACGCCCCTTGGAAATCACAATCTCCACAGTTTCTCCCAAAGCCAACTCGCCGCCCTCCGAGCTTCCCTGCGATATAACGGCTCCGGCCGCAATCGTATTGTGATACTCTTCCCGGATGGAAACCGAAAAACCGGCTTCCTCCAGCTGCTTAACAGCGTCTTCCTGTTCCAGACCAGTAACGCTGGGAACCGTGGACATTTCAGCACCGCCGCTGATTTTCACATTCACATTGGTGTTTTCCAAAACCACCGTACCAGCCGAAACATCCTGGCTTAAAATCAGATCTTTCGGAATCACGGAAGAATATTCTTTTCCTACAATCGTATATAAAAGGCTTGCTTCTTCCAGTCTGTCCTCTGCTGCCTTGATTTCCTCACTGATAATCGAGGGGACTCTGGACATTCCTTCGGGTATGTACATACTTTTCCGCAGTCCGGAATCAAACCCGATAATCCCCATGGAAAACAGGACACTCAGCGTAATTACAGCGGCGGCGGCAATCGGAACCGAAAGTTTGGCCCACAAAGGCCATTTTAAAATATCGATCTTTTTGATGCGCCCCTCCCGGCGTTTAACCGGTTCCTCTGAACAAAGCTCATTTTCCAGCTGTTCCATATCTGGGGTGCGGTCCTCAATCCGCACATTCATTGCATTGAGAATGGCCGTTTCCAGATTGCTGTCAATCGACTTACAGTATTTGGAAATCGGCTTTAAAATATCTTTTTTCTTGGTTTCAAAAAACGCACGCCGTTCCAGCGCATCCGGCGGCGTGACCCCGGTAATCATTTTATACAACACCGCTCCAATGGCGTAGGTATCGGTATGGCTCCCCTGGTCACCACGGCTCCGGTATTGTTCTTCTGGAGAATACCCCGGCTTGACAATCACCGTCAGGCTTCGGCTGTGAGAAGTAGTCGCATACCGGGCAGCACCAAAGTCGATGAGTTTTACCTGGCCGTCCAGCGTGATAAAGATATTGTCGGGGGCAATATCCCGGTGAATAATCCCCTCTGCGTGAACGACTTTTAGCGAACGGATGACTGGGATCAGCATTTCAACCGCCTGCTCCGGCGGAATGGTTCCTTCCCGTTTCAGCCTCTCCGCCAACGTTTCTCCCTGCAAATATTCCATCACGATATAGGCGGTGTTGTTATCCTCAAAGCTGTCGAACACTTTTACGATGCCATCGCATTGATGGAATCGTGCCAGACGTTTGGCCTCGTCAACAAACCGCTTCATCCCATCCCGGAACTGTTCTTTTTTGTCGCCATTAAATACAGTTACCTGCGTCACACCGGGCATACGGGTAGAAAATTCACTGGGAAGATATTCTTTAATGGCTACTTTCTGCTCCAGCAGAGCATCCCAGCCGATATAGGTAATCCCAAATCCGCCAAAACCCAGAACCCGCCCTACAATATAACGGTCATGCAAAACACTTCCCGGTTCAATATGAAGCGCTTCTGCCGCTTTTGTCCCCACAATATAGCCGCAATAGGGACAAACCTGATATTCATCGCTGAACTTTTCCATACAGCCCATGCAAAAAATATCCACGATATCACCCTCTCTTTTTTGTTTTTACTTTTTTTCAAAAGTGTAGCTGTCTACGGTATCATAAAACCCTTCCAGCTCCCGATAAATGTCCCCTATAATTCCCAGCACATTCCGGTTTAGTGGAGCCGTATTCCGGATATTCCGGATATTCCAGGTATCCTGTGCGCTTTCGCTGAGCAAAAACTGCATAAACCGAATCGCAGATTTTCCCTCATCGCCGCTGATATCCTTCCGAATCTGATAAAGGTGCCTAAAGGAAGCCGGAACGCTTTTTCCTGCCAGATGAAGCACTTGATACCGAGCCGGGAGCCGGTTCTGCACTTGTAGAAATTCTGAGGAATCAGAAAAATAAAATGCAAATTGGCCGTTTGCAAAGGGTTCGATATCATCTACTACCGAAACACGGGAATCCTGTAAGGCCCCGCTGCCAAACGCCTGTTCAAAAACGGTTTGGAGATCCCGACGCACCGCTATTTTCTGATCTGAGCCCAGCAGCGCTGACAGCTCTGTCACTTCTGCGCTTTTTGGAGAGGCCAATGTGGTGTTGGCATAAATCGCCGGCGCAACAAATCCCAGCGGCAAAACCTCCCTGCTGGAAAAATACTGGTCATATTGATTCAGAAAATAACACTCTCCTGCTTCCTCAGAAGACAGCACCGGCGAAAGATCCGCAGTGTCTACCGTCACCCCTTCGGCATTTTCGAAAATCTGAGGGCCTTCCCCGTTCTTAACGGCTGCTTCCAGCCTGGAAGCATATTCATCTGCCTCTACTCCCAATGCGGTAATGGTAACATTGGGGTAGCTTTGCGTAAATTCCCCGATAATTTCCTGAAACGCCTTGCCCTTTGCATCCTCACCGCTGGAACTCTCCTGTTTGACATACCAGATTTGCAGGGTGGAATCCGGCAAGGTTTCCTCCTCCTTCTGTTGGTTCCACTGGAACAAAAATACAGTAACCGCACCGAGCACTACCAGCAAAGAGGTGCAAACCGTTATAAAGCGTCGGGCTTTCCGGCGGCGCTTTTCTTTTTTCAGCGGGACCACCTTTTTCTTCTGGTCAATTGCCTTTTCAAAGTCCTCCACCGAAGAAAACCGCAGATGTTTATCCACTGCCATAGCTTTCATAATGGTATTGCTCACATATTCCGGAATCTCCGGACACAGCTGGTGAGGCGGTGGAAGTGTATCCGATATTTTCCGGTTGGTGGATTCTTCCGGCTTCACGCCTGTAACCATCAGGTAGAGGGTAGCGCCCAAAGCATAAATATCGGTCCAGGGGCCTTGAGCGTTGATTTTTTCATATTGCTCCGGCGGCGCAAATCCCGGTTTGAGAATAATCGTCATCAAACGGTCTTCGTCACGGGAAAAACGGGCAGCGCCGAAATCGATCAGCTTTATCGCCCCATTGGTACACAGGAAAATATTGTCCGGGCTGATATCACGGTGAATAATACCCGCTTTGTGAATGGTTTTCAGCGCAGTACAGATTTTCCGGGCCACATCCAGTGCAGAGTCGCAGTCCATACGGTTACTTTTTAAAAACGCACTCAGCGTAATGCCGTCCAGAAACTCCATTACAATATAAGCCGTACTGTTTTCTTCAAAGTATTCAAAGATATTGATAATATTGGAATGAGAATTAAATTTTGCCATGCTCCGGGCTTCGTCAAGAAATCTTGTCAGGCCATGCTGATATTCGTTCAGCCTGTTTCGTGCAAACAGGATCACCTGCCTGGTTCCCGGGACACGGTTGACGAGGCCGCTGGGATAATATTCCTTAATCGCCACCACTGTTTCCAGTTTTTTATCCCACGCCTTATAGGTAATACCGAAACCGCCAAATCCCAGCACCATTCCGATGATATACCGGCCTGCCAGCTCGGTTCCCGGAAACAGATGATAGATTTCTGATGGAGCAGAACCTTCCACATATCCGCAGTGAGGACAGTTCTGATATCCATCATCATATTCTTCAAAACAATTCACACATCGTTTATTCATATTCTACCGCCTCAAATATATTTTTCCCAACTAAAAGAGGGGCCACAAAGCGACCGGAAAACCAGCTTGCAGCCGCCAAGCTGTAAAAGATCAAAGTCGTGAATTTCCGCAGGAACCAGCAGCAACTCCTCATTCAGATAGGTTAATCCGCTGCTGTCTCCCGGCTGCACCAGAAAAAACCTTTTTTTCGGTTCAAAAATCAGAGAAGCATGACGTTCACGGGAAACTCCCGACTCTTTTACCAACGGAACATCCATTTTCATAGAACGCCCAATCAGGTTTCGTCCAGCTTTGAGAGGGAAGCCCTCGCCCAGATAGGCGCCTTCCACACATACCAGCCAGCCTACCACCGGTTCTGTTCCTCCGGCATCATAAAAAGACAGCGTTTTATCCGGGTCGTCCTTTTTTTCTGCCGCATATTCTTCCTGGGCCGGGGTCATAGCGTCCCGGAAAGCATCCTGAAGCGACACGGTTACATCATCCGCAGGCTGCACCGGGACTGGCGAAGGCGGAGAAACTGGCTCCGGCTGCACAGGAATCCCCGGCTGCACAAGTCCCCCTGGCTGCGGCATATATTCTGTTTGACTGACCGGTTCCGGCTCAAATGGCGTCGAGGGCTGGAGGTAAACCGTTTGATCCGAATCCCCTCCTTCGGTTTTTCCACGCCGGGAATGAAACATGGAAGAAAAAAATCCCCGCCTGCTCTCAGACTGCAACGGTGGCTGTTCATTCATCGGTTGCTCCGCCGTCATTCCCGCTTTTTGGCAGTGGGGGCATGATAAATATTGATCCGCATCATAATAATGGTTATTGCTGCATTTTGTCAGCTTCATTTCCCTGTTCCTCCTCGATCCTGATAGCAATTACAGTTGCATTGTCCTGATTGGGGCGACTTTCCTGCTCCACCCGCTCACACAGATGCCTCGCCAGTTCAGATGCACTCCCAGAACTTTCTACGATGGTCCGGATAGCATCTTGTGAAAGTACACGGTATACGCCATCGCTCATCAACAGCAGCGTATCCTGTGCCTGTAACAGAAATGGAGAGGGGTTACCATCCATCAAAGAAATCCCTTTCATTCCTATATAACTTACCAGAGCGTTTCCCCGTTCCATCTCCCGCTCATACTCCTGCGGTGAAATCGTTCCCTGCTCCCGACGCTGATCCAGCAACAGCCGGTAATTGTGATCTTGAGTCGCACACAACAAAGCGCCCTGACGCAGCAGGTAAAGACGGCTGTCCCCCACAGAGAGCCAATAGAGTTTCCCTTCCTCTATGGCAACCGCCACTACCGTTGTTCCCGAACGCCCTTGTGTCCCTGAGCGTCCTAGCTTGTATACATACTCATCCATATATTCCAGCGACTCCTGAAAAAAGTCAGGAAAGGGACATTCCTTTGGTTTGTTGTGATACCGCTCCAAAAGGATGGAAACAGCGCCCTGGCTGGCCTGCTGCCCAAAGCTCAGGCCGCCCATCCCATCGCATACCACCGCAATTCCTCTGTCCTTTTCCTGAATGATGCCAAAAGAGTCCTGCTGCTCCTGGCGGGTACCAAGTAAAGACATCCCCGCCATCTGTGGTACCAGCTTTTTCAATCCTATTCCTCCAGCCAGACCGCAACAGCAGTATAGTTATCCATATTACGGCCTTTCCCGTTTTTCTCCACCAGTCCACACATTTTTTCCAGCCATTCTTCCGGAGAACTGCTTTTTTTCAGAAAAGAGCCCATCTTTTTTTCATCAATCAGCTCCCAAAACCCATCGGAACACAGCAAAAATGCCTGAAATTCGTCCATGGAATATTCGTCCGATAGGACATATCGGGGTTCTTCCCATTCCACTCCGATCACACGAAGAAGACGGTTCCGATCTGGATGGTTACGAATCTGTTTTTCTCGGATATCGCCCGCCAATACCAGCATCTGAGGCACACTGTGATCCAATGTGCGCTGAACCACCTTATTTTTTTTGAAAGCATACAGACGGGAATCGCCAACATGCGCCCACTGTACCACTCCATGGATAATTGCCAGCGCAACGCCAGTGGTTTTCATATCATTCATCAGGCCGGCTGCTTTCTGCTCCTTTAGGATTTCCTCTTGCGCCGCAGTAAACGCCTGACATAAAAAACGCTCGGTTTCTTCCTGCGTTTCTAAAAATGTTTTTGCAAAGCAGCTGGCAGCCAGTTGAGAAGCCACCTCGCCTTTTCCATGGCCTCCCAATCCATCCGCCACCAGAAAGCAGTAAGAATCCCCTTTATGACCGCAATACAGGGAATCCTCATTGATTTCTCTGCCGCCTTGTTTACTGATTGAAGAATATCGAACTGTCACGCTATTCCCTCCTACACTACCTGAAAATAATTCTCTCATTGCCGGTTTTAAAGCCACATTTTCCTGTTCACATAAGTTTTTACCATTTATACATACCAGCACTTTGCCTGCAATTCCACGATTCAAATCCAGAAAACAATTCTGTTATCAGACATCGATATACATCAGACTTTAAAAAAGCAACTTGAAGTTTTACCCTAATTTCAATTATACAAGCCAACCCGAATAATATCAATGTTTTATCATAATATCTACAAATAAAAAAGCCAGCCCTAATAAAATTTAGAAGCTGGCTCTTTAGCAGAGGAATCTATTTCAGGAATCAGTCATTTTAAAATCACTAATTTTCTTAACTCGCTCATGTTGAATCCTCTCCAAATATATTCACCTAAAACAGAAACAACAGACAGATAAAAGAGAAGCCATCAGGCATCCATGTGATAAAGAATTGGCTCACAGAATACGTCCATACTCATCTTACAGCACGAAACTGTACCTGCATATGGTAATCACCGCCTGTCAGCTTATATTTTTCAGACATGGCAGTACTCCAGGACATATCATCCCCAATTGGCCCGTGAGCGGCATCAAGATGTACGATAATCTCTTTGCGTTTGTTAAGTTCATGGTCGTGCATTGCTGTCTGATAGTCCGCAACAGTACTATGATGTGCATCAAAATGAAAAGGCTGTTCAGAAACTATGCGAACACCCAGCCCCTGCTGGTTTTCTAATTGTACCCACCGGGTTTCTTCATGCCCTCCATTCTCTGATGGCGGAACAAACGGAAAATGCTCGTTCTCTACATACGTCTGATACACTCCTAGCGGTGCGGACAAAACCCGATCCGGATAGCTTTCATTCTGTCCACGTCCAAAATACGAGAGCTGTTCAAGCCCTTCTGCGAAAATACATTCCACTCCTACTCTGGGAACAGCACGGTAATACCGATCGATATGAAAATCCGCATCCATAGTCAAAACACCATTTCCATCAAAGCTATACACTACCTTACCATTGATGGCGGGCATTGTCTCCTCTTTTTGCCTAAAGGGAACCTCTACCCGGACTTTTCCTTTTCCGGTTAATACTTCTGGCTTCTGCCAGACAAACGACTGTTTACGAATTTTTTCGTATTCATCGTACCATCCCCATCCTTCCAGCGCATCTAATCCAGTATAGGGACGGTCAAAACACGGAGCAATTTTTTGAAGCAGAGTCTTGCCTTCTTTAAACAGGCCAATCAGCTCTCCTGTACACAGGTCAATCTTTATTTGACAGCCATTTGCAGACAAACACAGCGTCTGTCCTTCAACTTCCTGCTTTGGTCCTGCAAGCAAATCCAATTCCTGTGTGGGAATCGCCGGCCCACTCTCCTGCTCAAACTGAAACAGGCCAATCTCACTGCCGGCTTGTGCATAGAATGTTTGCTGCCGCTGTCTGATCGAAAACTCAATGGTATAAATCCCTCCAGGGCGCTTTTCATGGGGAATCTCGACTAGGATTTTCTGCTGCTCGCCTACTTTGATATTGGGAAGCTCGATCTCTTTTTCTTTTATGATACATCCGTTTTCCCTCAAAGCAGCGGTACAGGAAAACTCTGTCACAGGCAATTCCTGACAGTGATTTTCGATGATAAAAACGTTCCAGTCACTGGTGGTATCCCATGCGGAAAACACCTCCGGCCGCTTGAAACGGATTGGAGCATATCCTTCCTTCACTTCATAGGCCACCGGCTTCCAGGTCAGATCCGGCAAGACGATTCCGTTACAGGTCATGAATCTGGGTTGATCCCCATCTCGATCTAAACCTTCCACAAATGGCTCCTGAAAATCTCCCCCATAACCATAAAATTCTTTTCCATTTTTATCTCTTGCCATCAGGCACTTGTCCTGCCAGTCCCAAACAAACCCACCTTGGAACCGGTCATACCGTTCCATCAGCTCCACAAACCGTTCCATTCCTCCACCGGAATTTCGTATCTGATATAGATACTCTACCAGAATGATTGGGCGCTCATCCTTGCAGTCTGTAAGCATCTTCAGAATATAGTCAAAGGTGGCATACATATTGCCCCGCACATCTGAAATATTTTTTCCCGGCTCCCCAGACTCATATTGGCACAGGCGAGTGGGATCATATTCTTTGATAAACCCATACATAGCTGCATGGTTGGGACCCATCCCGCTTTCATTTCCCAATGACCAAGAGAATATGCTGACATGATTTTTCAATTGCTCTACCATTCGGGAAGCACGGTCGATAAAGGCAGTAGCCCATTGAGCAGAGTGGGTGATGGCGCCTGCAACGCCATGGGTTTCCAGATTACATTCACAAACCAGCAACAAGCCATATTGGTCACAGAGTTCATACCAAATCGGACTGTCGGGATAATGACAGGTACGCACGGCATTGATGTTCATGCGCTTCATCTGGATAATTTCTTTTATCATCCATTCTCTTGATACGCTTCTGCCTGTTTGGTAACAAAACTCGTGGCGGTTTACGCCTCTCACCAACAACCTGCGCCCGTTTAAATAGACTACACCTTTTCGAATTTCAATACGCTTAAAGCCAAATTTAGAGGATTCAATATCCAATACCTCTCCATTTTTAGAAAGCAGTTCTACCGTCACAGTGTACAGAACGGGGTTTTCCGGAGACCACAGCGACACCTTTTCCAGACACATAGAGACTCGTGCTGTATTCGCTGTCGGCTGTTCCTGCATACGATATTGTGCGGATGGCTGAACTTTCCCCTCCAATTGGCGTAGCAGCTGCTTTTGACTATCATAGACCGATACTCTCACCATACAGTCTGCAAAACCCTTTTCCCGTGACACCCGTACATCAATGCTGAATTGGCCTGCGCCACTATGAAGATCTGGAAGAGCAGTCCAATGGAGATCTTCGATATGCTGTTTGGGCTTGGATATCAGCCATACATCCCGATAAATACCGGAAAGATACCAATAGTCCTGATCTTCCAGATAGGTGCTGTCTGCAAAACGCATCACCTGGAGAGCCAGAAGATTTTTCCCCGGCTTTAAGTAGGGGGTAATACAAAATTCCGATGCCAGCTTGCTGTCTTGTGAATATCCCACCGGTTCCCCGTTCACCCAAAGATAGAAAACTGTTTCTACTCCTTCAAACCGAAGGTATACTTCCCGTCCCTGAAACTGTTCCGGCAGTTCAAAGAAACGCCGATAACACCCGGTAGGATTCTTTTCGGGGACAAATGGTGGGTTGGGAATCCTTTTTTCATTTTCTGAAGCTTGAATCAGACAATCTTTTTCTTCCTGTTCCCAAGGATAGACAATATTCGTATAGATCGGTTTTCCAAATCCGTGTAATTCCCAGTTAGAAGGCACCGGGATGTCCTCAAATCCAGAATCGTCATAGTCCCAAAGGTAAAAATCGTCCACTGATTCGGGAGAATCATATAGCCGGAATCGATACTCTCCATTTAAGGAGTAAAGGTAAGGGCTGCTGCCATATTCTCCCTCTACGGCACGCTCCACTGTGTCATAAGCGCCCCAGCGTGAATGTGCAGACATTCTATTAATTGACAACACCTCTAGGTTCTGCCAGTCATGCTTTTTATGAAAACTCATTCGGTTGTTTTCCATTCAAAACTCCTCCTTTTTTAGACCACAAGTTTTGACTTTTCTTTTCTTCCATGATAAACTTTTCTTGCCAAAAACAACATAGCGGAACTGGTAATCAGGATGTCCTGATTGGTAAAAAAGGAGCAACTATGAAAAAAGCCATTCTTGCCGATATTGAGCATCAGGTAACCTATCGATTTCTCGGTGGAAAACCGGAAGATGGAATCTTATCCTGCGGGTTCATGCATAAAGTTTCCTCTCAAAAATCACAAATCGATTTTGTGATCCCTTATTATAGCTGTTTTGTCTTATTAGACGGTTCCGGCGAGTATTGGGACGAAACCGGATTCCATCAAATGCTTTTTCCCGGTTGTGTGGTGCAGCGGATTCCTAATCGTATACACTCCACCCGTGTAAACGGAGATGGAAAGTGGTTGGAGTTTTATATCAGTTTTGGAAAATGTGTTTTTGATTCTCTTGTTTCTCTCGGATTCCTTACACAAGAACTGCCTGTTACGCAAATAGCGGAACCTTCGTTATATCTGCAAACATTTTCCAAGCTTTTTTTGCAGATGTCCTCTGCGCCTGATTCCTCACTACTCCCCTGCCTTTTGGAAGCGCAGCATCTCCTTTATACAATCTTTCAAAGCGCCTGTTCCACTCAACCTGTTTCTTCTATAGTGACGCAAGCCTGCCTGCTTTTGGAAAAAGATCTTACGAAACAGCTTTCCCTACAACAGTTATCAAGACAGTTATGTATAGGATACGAAACCCTGCGAAAACAGTTTTGCAAAGAGCTGAAAAAGTCGCCTGAACAGTACCGGCAGGAAAAACGGATGACGACTGCACAAATGATGCTGATGGAAGGAGAACCCGTTCAATCCATTGCAAAAGCATTGGGATATAGCGACGCTTATGCCTTTTCCAAACAATTCAAAAAGTTTTTCGGGTGTGCTCCCGCTTTTTATCTGAGAAATCTATGAGTCAAGATACTTTCTACCAGGGCGTTTCTGAAAACTAAGAAATTGACGGATTTTCAACAAGCAACAGACAGATACAAAGCAAAAACGATTTTTAACGCAATAGTTGTCATTGTACAACATGATTTCATGATGTCCGCAGCAAAAGACGGAAATTTCAACTGTTCAGATGGTTCCTACTATAAAAGCCGTTCCAAATTTGTATGGTAACACAAATTTGGAACGGCCATTTTCTTTTGAGAAGCTTATTTATCGGAATTCTTCCAGCGGCTGTGCCTGAATTGCCCATGAAAACAGGGTGGCAGGCAGCGATGATAAATTAGAATTATATTCCGCTACACGCTGATTATACCAGTTCTCTTTTTCCTGAATCAACGATTGCGCTTTTTCAAATTCTTCGACAACCTCTTTGACAGAAGCGGTTTGCTGCATTTCGTTTGCCAAAACAGCAAACGAAGCAGTCAGCTGACTGTTGGCTTCAAACTGTTTTGCAGGGGAATCTGCCTTTCGCAGGGCTTTGGTATCTTCCTCTACCTTCTGAATCAAAGAATCCAACTTCCCGGTTTTCCCAGTTTCAGTGGTCTGGGCCAGAGTTGTCAATTCCGTAGACAAATTCATCCGCTCGTTCAACTGGGATTGGATACCCGTATTGGAATAGTAGTATTCATCGGTAATCTGCGCTCGTGCTGCATGAGCCGAACGGTTCATGCCCACCAGAAGGGCAATGACTGCCGCCGCAATCATAACAGCAAACGCAAATTTCCGGTTTTTTAACAGTCCTTTCAAAAGGCTTCCTCCTTTGCCGGGAAAACACCATGCTTCCCCACGAAAAACACAAGAGCTTTACTTCTGGGCAGCATATCCCGGAGTAGAATTGCGGATTTCCAGCAGCTTCTGTTTCAGCTCGCCTTCGATGCGTCCCAGCTCCATCTCAGCGTCACGCCGCTTTTGACGGCCTTCCTCCTGAATATGAGCCACTTCGTCCAGGGTGGAAATCAACTGCTCGTTGGTATGCTTCAGGGTTTCCATATCCACAATGCCACGCTCCGACTCTTTGGCAGCCTGAATGGAGCCCATTTTGAGGGTATCGGCATTTTTCCGGAGCAGTTCATTGGTCATATCGGTTACGGCACGCTGTGCTTCGATAGCCTGTGTGGAATGAGCCACACCCAGCGCCAACACCATCTGGCTCTTCCAAAGCGGAATGGTATTCACCAGAGTAGACTGGATTTTTTCCGCCATGATCTTATCGTTATTCTGCACCAGCCGGATCTGCGGGCCCATCTGGATGGAAACCATACGGGTGAGTTCCAGGTCGTGCAGCTTCTTTTCAAAACTCTGGCACATGGCGTCCATGTCGTTGGCAGCCTGTGCGTCCTCCGGCAGACCGGACGCTTTCGCTTTGGAAACCAGCGGCGGCAGCACATTGGTTTCTACATCTCTGAGCTTGCGCTTACCGGCCAGGATATACATCGACAGCTCTTTGAAATACGCCAAGTTCATCTCATACATTTTATCGAGCATGGCGATATCCTTGAGCAGCTGTACCTGATGATTTTCAAGCACCGTGCAGATCTTATCGACATTTACCTCGGCCTTATCATATTTGGCCTTGAGGCTGGCAATTTTATTGCCGGTCTTTTTAAAGAAGCCCAGGAATCCCTTTTCTTCTTCTTCTGTCTCAAAGCCTTTCAGCTCGGTCACCAGACCGGTGATAGCGTCGCCCACCTCACCCAGATCCTTGGTGCGGACATTGGCAAGAGCAGACTCCGAAAAACCGGCGATCTTTTTCTGGGCAACCGAACCATACTGCATGATTTGAGTGGTATTGGTAATATCGATCTTTTCGGCAAAATCTGCCACAACCTTTTGCTCTGCCGGAGAAAGAGAGGCTTCTTCCAGCACCACTGCCTCTACCTCAGGCTTTTCTTCTTCGGTTTCCAGCGTCAGCGCAGGGGCTGCGGGGGTTTCCTCCATTGGCTCCATAGTCAATTTGATTTCGTCCATCGTTAGCTCCTCCTAATATAAATAGTATTCAGGTATTTTTTAGAATTTCAAGCTGGGACTTTCCGCCTCTTTTTCTTCCTTATCAGCAGCAGACTCATCATCCGCAGAAATCCCTTCCTGCGCCATCATCCCTTCCAAAACCGTGATATCGGTGGAGATATCCATGGCTTCATCCTGGAACAGGGAATCCAGCTGCTTCTCAAACGCCAGCACAATGGTCTGCATAATCCGTTCGATTTCCAGCATCGACTGGCTGATATTCTCCCCGCTCACATCCTGACGGCTCATGTGGTCATAAGACTCCAGCAGCTTGAGGGTGGTGGGAAGATAATAGTTCATAAACTTTCGGGTCTGTCCCACCTTGTTGGGGTGGTCATAGATATAGGCGAAAATCCGGAAGGAAATTTCCTCCATGCGGACAATTGCGTCGGAAATTTCTTCATCCTCAATATTTTCATCCGCTTTCCGCAGGCGGCGCAGATACTCGGTTCCTTCCGCCACAATCCGGTCTACTTCTGGATTACCGGAAGATTTTGGCTCTGCTTTGGGCTTTGGCTCCTCTGGAATCGGCTCCGGCACCCATTTGCCCCGGAAAATCAACGAGAACAGCCCAAAAAGCATGGCAAACACAATCAAAAGCGGAATCAGTCCCTGCCAGGTATACGCCAGAAATTCCCCGTCAAAATCAGCGGTAAGTCCATACATCAGGAACAGCACCGCACAAATATAATATTTTGCCAGACTCTTATGGTGAACCAGGCGCATTCCTTCGGGAGGCGTATCGTTCTTCTTATATTTTTTCTTCTTGTTGGTTGGGGGAGCGGACGGCCTTGTATTCTTTGTATAGGAATACCCACCAGGGCCGGTGCGCTGATACGGGTTCCGGTTCCGGGTGTCAAAGGGAGAAGGTCCCGGATTATTTTGCGAAGGGTTTGCCTGCCCATTCCAGTTCTGCCCGGCATGAAACGCCCCATCGCCTGTATGGTGCGCCCCATTGTCTGGAGGTGTTTGCTGCACAGGACGACCGTTTTTTCCGGTAACTGCATCATCTACCACTTTTTCCACCTGCTGCACGGTTTTTCCGGCAATGTCGATTACCTTTCCTACGGTTTTTTCCACATCGTCCGCTTTTACCTTATTGAGCATACGGTAAAGATTGGAGGAATAAAACTCATCCTTCCATGTATCGTTAGGGGAATGTTTAGACATGGTTCCCTGCCTTTCTGCAACTTTCTCAATGCTGTTATTGTGCTGATCTCAAATACATTAGGCTCCCCGCCGGAAATGTTTGGATTTCATAACCAGCGTAGTTTCATTGTACGGTTTTTCAGGCAAAGTGTCAAGAATCAAGCCGCCTCTCCAGTGCACAAATTTCTCCCGAATTGCTTAAAAAATAAAACTGCCTGCGCCTTTCTCTTTTGCTCTCTGCCTCAGGCTCTGTTTTTCGCCGTTTTTCCCTTTTGGCAGCCCTTGACAGGATGAAAAAATGGCGGTATCATTACAAATGCAAATCGTTTGCATTTAGGAGGCTTTCATGGATATCCAAAACTTTTTCCGTCAGAGGCTCAACCGCCTGCTGGCACTGCTGGTTCTTCCTGCCTTGCTGCTTCTCAGCCTTTCGGGCTGTGCGCCACGCAGAGAGGAAACCGTTGATTTTCGAATCCTTACTTCCTTTTATCCCATGTATATTCTCACATTGAATATCGCACAGGGAATCGAAGGCGTAGAAGTGGTGAATATGGCGGGACAGCAAACCGGGTGCCTGCATGACTATCAGCTGCAAAACCGGGACATGAAAAATCTGGAAACCGCCGACGCTTTTATTGTCAACGGCGCTGGAATGGAAAGCTTTCTCGATAAAGTGCTGCAACAGCTCCCCGACCTTCCCATCGTTACCGCCAGCGAAGGCATCGAACTGATCGCCGCCGGAGAAGAACACGGCCACCAGCACGGGGACGAGGAGCACGAACATGAAGAAGAAGCCAACCCTCATGTATGGGTGAGCATTACGAATTGTATCCAGCAGGTAGAAACCGTTACCGAAGCCCTGATGGAGCTGGACCCCGCACATAGCAGCCAGTATCGGGAAAACGGGACTGCCTATATCGCAAAGCTCTCCAGCCTGCGTTCCGAAATGCACCGGGAGCTGGATGAGCTGCCCAACCGGGAAATCGTCACCTTCCACGAGGCTTTCCCATATTTTGCCGAGGAGTTTGACCTTCATATTGTAGAAGTCGTCAACCGGGAGCCGGACAGCCAGCCCAGTGCCAGAGAGCTGGCCGACACCATCCGCCTGATTCGGGACACCGGGGTAACAGCGGTATTTGCAGAGCCGCAATATTCGGAATCCGCTGCCCGTATCATTTCGGATGAAAGCGGCGCAACCCTGTATTTCCTCGACCCGGTCGTCACCGGGGAGGACGATGCCGACTCCTATCTCAACGCCATGAAGCATAATCTGGAAGTGCTCAAGACCGCACTGGCCTGAAGCCTGCCAAAGGGCAGCCTGACTTTGGGAACGCCCTGACTTTTAGAAAGGATTCTGTTATGGAGAATAAAACACCCCCTCAAACCTGCCGGTGCAGTGTTTCTATCCGTGGGCTGACTGTAAAAAAACACGACGGCCTGATTCTCGACCACATCGACCTGGATGTGCGCCACGGCGAAATCCTGGCGCTTATCGGGCGCAACGGAGCCGGAAAAACCACGCTGCTCAAGGCGCTTTTGGGACGCTGCCCCTATACCGGGGAGATTATCTATCACAACCACCGGGGACAGGTGATTCAAAAGCCCCGCATCGGCTATGTCCCCCAGCGGCTCGATTTTGACCGCTCTGCCCCGATTACTGCCGCCGACCTGCTCTGTGCCAACCAGTCCCGCCGTCCCGTATGGCTGGGATGTTCCCCTTCTGCCAAAAAGAAGGCGGCCGCCATGCTCCGCAAGGTGGGCGGAGACCCCGCTCTCCTTTCCAAAAGGCTGGGCTCTCTTTCGGGCGGGGAATTGCAGCGGGTACTGCTGGCCTTTGCGCTGGAACCTATGCCCGACCTTTTGTTGCTGGACGAACCGGTTTCGGCGGTTGACCGCAAGGGAATCAGCCTGTTTTATGATTTGGTGACCTCCCTGCGAAGCGAATACCACATGCCGATCATTCTGGTTTCCCACGATCTCTCCCATGTGCGGCGCTATGCCACTTGCGCTGCGGTGCTGGATGGCACCATCCTTTCTTCCGGCACGCCGGATGAAGTGCTGGCTTCGCCGGATGTGCAGGAAATCTTTGGCCTTGGAGGTGCCTGATGGACGCAATCTATGGAATCATCGATACCCTTCTTCCCTTTGAGTGGACGGAGTTTGACTTTATGAAAAACGCTCTGCTGGCAGTGCTATTGATTTCCCCTCTGTTTGGTCTGGTGGGAACCGCTGTTGTCAGCAACCGGATGTCATTTTTTTCCGATGCTCTGGGTCATTCTGCCCTCACCGGCATCGCCATCGGCGTCCTGATGGGGATTGACAACTATCTACTCTCCATGTTGGGATTTGCCTTGCTGTTTGCTTTGGGAATCTCGGCGGTGCTGGAATCCGGCAATTCCTCTGCCGACACCATTATCGGGGTATTTTCCGCCACCGGGCTGGCGCTTGGGGTGGTGCTGCTCTCTGCCAGCGGAGGATTTGCCAAATATTCCGCCTATCTCATCGGCGATATTCTCACCGTACAGCCGCAGGAACTGCTGCTCCTGCTGTTCATCCTAATCGGGGTGATACTGGTGTGGATTTTCGGCTACAACCGCCTGCTCCTAACTAGCCTGAACGAAGACCTGGCCGCTGGGAAAAACATCCGGGTAAAAACCGTCAACCGCCTGTTTGCGATTGTTTTGGCTGTAATCGTAACGGTTTCAATCAAATGGGTGGGCATGCTCATCATCAACTCTCTGCTGGTGCTGCCTGCTGCCGCCGCCCGCAACCTTTCCCGCAACACCGCCGCCTACCATGGACTTTCGGTGGGAATTTCCCTGTTTTCCGGGGTTTCGGGTCTGATTCTCTCCTATTACTGGGGCATTGCCACCGGCGGCACTATTGTGCTGATGGCTGCTGTACTCTTTTTTGCCACTTTTCTTTTTGCACGGATTCGCTCACTGCGCTGAAGCAAGAACAAACCAAAAGCACGATTCAAAATTCTCCTTATGCAAATTCCCCCTGACGCTGCCCAAGGCACCATCAAGGGGAATTTTGTTTGGAATATCAATCCTGTTTCCAGTCCAGCCAGGCCGCCACCGGATAATGGTCGGAAAGATACACGCCGCTATGAACATCTGTCCATTTGCACACGCCACGGCAGGTAAAGTCCGGGCTGATAAAAATGCAGTCCAGCTTCATGGAATCCTGCCCGTATCCGTGGAAGGTAATGCCAACATCGCTGGTTACTTCCTGCAAGAGCTCCTGCCACTCCGGTTGAAGGGCTTCCACGCAGTCCTGCGGGTCGGTGGTGTTAAAATCGCCGGTAAGTAAAACCGGAAGTGATTCGCTCTTTATTTTTTCCAGCACCAGACGCAGCTGTGCAATACGGGCTTCCCGCCGCTCATGGTCGAGATGAGTATTATAGAAGGCAAACACCCGCCCGCTCGCTTCTTCACGGAACAATGCCCGGCTGCAAATACGGGGAAAGATGCTCTGGCCGGGGAAACGGCTTGCCGGGACTTCCGGCGTTTCCGAAAGCCAGAAAGTATGGAAATCCAGCAGGCTCAGCGCCTCTTTCCGGAATGCAATCGTCATGGCCTCCCCGCCACGGTCGGCATCCCGTCCGCATCCAATCACCGTGTATTCCGGCAGCGCCCGGCTGAGCCATGCCGCCACATGAGGCTGTACCTCCTGAAATCCGATCAAATCGGGCTGCTCCTCGTTGATTTTGGCTCGAATATACGGTTTGCGGTTTTCCAACACATTGAGCGTTCCCTGATCGCAGTCACAGCGGATGTTAAAAGTTACCAGTTTCATTTTCTTTTTCCTTTCCCCCGGCGTTTTTGATTTGTCTTGTGAAAGACTGGAGTAAGTTGCTTTATCCGGGTTCCTCGTGAACCTATTATAGCGCAGCGCCATTTCGATCACAAGTTCTCAAAAGATTTCCTTTTCTGAATTTATTGACACTTTTCGCCGTGAACGGTACAATAAAAGAAATATGTGTGTGGTGCAAACCGGCTAAGGTTGCTTAAAGCGGCTTTGAGCCAACATGTTTTAAAAACAGCTGTAACTGTTTTTTAGCCCTCATCTTTTTATCAAAAAGGAGCGCATCCATTATGATCCGTACCATTCAGGAAGCCGCCCTGAAAATGGCTTCTCTTTCGATTTATAAGGGGATTTTAAAGCGCACGGTGCCGCAGGCGTTTTATCGTCTTTTGCAGGCCGGCAGCCGCTGCGCCGCATCGTGTGAAGACAGCAACCGAATTGAATTTTTAGAAGCCTGGGGCTGCTTTTTTGCCGAGCTCTGCCAGCGTGGAGAAAGCGAAAACTTTTCCCGGAGCCTGACCCAGACCGCCCTGTTTGACGAAAACGCCTTTTCGCTGGCGGCGGCCGGGACAGTATCCGAAATCCCGCCTACCATGAAAAAAGCGGTGGAACGGGATCTCGCCATTATCCTGGAGCTTGCACAGCTGACCCCTTCGTTTCTCCTCACCGAAAGCCGCATGGATAAGTTCTCCCTCTCCCTGCCCGAATGGGGAACCGGTAAGCCGGTAGAATTGTTCCAGGCCGAGCCGGAAAGCTGTTTCCGCAGCCTGTGGGAGTATTACCGGTGCAGCGGCTGCGGCATGTATGCCCGGTATCGTGCCTTTATCTGGCGTGACAAAAAGATTTTGCCGGTTGCCCATCCAGACCCGCAGCGCCTTTGTGAGCTAAAGGGGTATGAAGTTCCCAGAGGGATGGCGGTTGACAATACAGTAGCCTTTTTAAAGGGGCTTCCCGCCAACAACTGCCTGCTGTATGGCGACCGTGGAACCGGAAAATCCTCTACGGTCAAAGCGCTGCTCAATGAGTTTTATACACAGGGCCTGCGGATGATCGAGATGCCCAAGGAATACCTGATGGACTTCCCCTATCTGGTAGACCAGATTGCCGGTCTCCCGATGAAATTTATTATTTTTATCGACGACCTCTCTTTCTCCCAGCAGGACAGCACCTATGCGGCGCTGAAATCCGTCTTGCAGGGCGGTCTTGCCGCAAAACCGCAAAACGCCCTGATTTATGCCACTTCCAACCGGCGTCATCTGCTGCGTGAAAACTTCTCCGACCGCAACGGGGATGATTTGCACCGCAACGACACCATTCAGGAATCCCTTTCTTTGGCAGACCGTTTTGGGCTGGCCATCAATTTTATGCTGCCGGATAAGGCCCGTTTCCTTGAACTGGTGGCGCAGCTGGCTGAACAAAAAGGCATCGAGGAACATCTTCCCGAACTGGAACTCGGCGCCGAGCAGTGGGCCATGGTTCACGGCGGACGTTCTCCCCGTGCGGCGCAGCAATACATCTCCTTTGCCGAGGCAGCCATCCGCCAAAATAAACCTTTGCGCTAAAAACCTCGATTTTCCAGCGAAATTCACGGTTCGTTTATGGGTTTTTGTGTCGATTTATGGTACACTATATTTGATACCCATTGATTTTGTGGATAACACGATTGATTCTGAATATGAAAACCGAGTCAGAAAGAAAGGAGCATTGGTTCATGAAAAAAAGAATACTGGCATTTCTTCTCTGTCTGTCTATGACCGCTTTACTGCTGACAGGATGCGGAGGAAGTGCCAACATAGAATCGGGCGCCGCACAACAGGATTTCCCGGTGGAAGTAAACGGCGTTACCATCCAGTCAAAGCCGGAGGGCGTGGCGGTGCTTTCTCCCAATCTGGCAGATATTATTCTGGCAATTGGCTATGAGATCGACCTCAAAGCCCGCAGCGCTGAATGTACCCAGCCCGACTTGAAAGTCCTGCCGGAAGTAACGATTCAGGATGCAGAAAAAATGAAGGAACTGGGCGTAACACTGCTGTTTACCGATACCAAACCCAGTGAGGGAGAGGCTAAGGCGCTGAGCGAACAGGGAATTACCGTCGTTACGCTCAAAGCCGCTTCCAGCCGCTCGGAGTTTACCAAACTCTATGCACAGGTTGGCGCAGCCATGGAAGGTGGCAGCACCGGATATGAAAAGGGCGAAAAAACCGCAAAAAATATTTTCACCACGCTCGATGATATCACCCGTATTATTCCCAACTCCGACGTTCCTGCTACGGCGGTTTATGTTTCCGATTTGGAAGGCAGCGCCGCAACCGGCGATACCTTTGTAGACGTGCTGCTCTCCTCTGCCGGGTTTATCAACGGCGTAAAGGGGATGACCGGCGGCAAGGTGGCGGTTTCCGACCTGGCCAAAGCCAACCCCACCTATCTCTTTTGTGCAGCCGGATTGAAAGACCAGATGAAGGAAACCGAAGGGTTTAAGGATTTGACTGCCGTTACAGAAGGCCGTGTATGTGAAATCGAGCCGGAACTGATGACCTGGCAGGGACGCAGCGTGATTTCGGCTGTTTCTCAGATGGCCGGATTTGCCTATCCCGAACTGGCGGAATCTTCTGGGGAAAGCAGCGAACCGTCCGACGAATCCTCATCCGATGAATCCTCGTCCGATGATAATTCGTCCAGCTCTAACACAGAAGCTACCCCCAAGCCGACCGAAAAGCCAACTCCGAAACCCACCACCAAACCGACTCCCAAGCCCAGCGCAACCCCGAAGCCCACTGCCACTCCCGACAGTTCTTCTTATAAGCAGCTGCAAAAGGGCGATAGCGGCGATGATGTTTTGAAGATGCAGAAACGTCTGGATGAACTGGGATATATGTTCACCCCGTGCAACGGTACTTTTGATGCCGGTACGGAGCAGGCTGTGATGGATTTCCAGCTGAATAACGGCTATCTGACAACTGGTATTGCAAAGCCGGAGCTGTTGGCGCTGCTCTATTCCGATGCAGCCAATCCGGCCTGACCGCAAGAGTGATTTTCTAGGGCGTTTCTGAAAACAAAGAAATTGAAGAATTTTCTACAAGCAATGGACAGATACAAGGCAAAAAACGCAGGAATCCTTGATGGATTCCGAGTATTTTTAACGCAGTAGATGTCATTGATTGTAAGAAAAGACGATAATTTCGACTTTTCAGATAGCCCCTAATACGATTACTGGGAGCCTCCCTTTTGGGAAGCTCCCAGTGGTTTTATTCCTGTGATTTTTGCAAACAATCCCTTTTGATTCATCAATAAACTCCACTTACAAACGCAGAAAGGATTTTGAATATGACAGACCTTCGCAAAGAACAGCTTTCTCGAACCGCCCTGCTGTTGGGAGAAGAAGCCATGCAGCGGCTTGCCAACGCAAGGGTCGCTGTTTTCGGGATTGGCGGAGTCGGCGGGTTTGCCGCCGAGGCGCTGGCACGCAGCGGAATCGGCGCCCTTGACCTCATTGACGGCGATACCGTTTCCCTCTCGAATCTCAACCGGCAGATCATCGCCCTGCACAGCACCGTGGGGCGGCTCAAAACCGATGTGATGGCCGAGCGTATCCGGGACATTGACCCGCAAATCCAGCTGCGCCTTTATCCTTGCTTTTTTACGCCGGAAAATGCCGGTGAGTTTGATTTTACTCAATATGACTATATCATCGACGCCGTAGACATGGTAACGGCCAAAATCCAGATCGCCGTGCAGGCACAGCAGGCCGGGACTCCTGTAATCAGCAGCATGGGCGCCGGAAACAAGCTGGACCCCGCCGCATTTGAAGTTTGCGACCTCTATCGCACCAGCGTTTGCCCGCTGGCAAGAGTGATGCGCCGGGAGCTGAAAGCACGGGGAATCCGCAAACTCAAAGTGGTTTATTCCCGTGAAGAACCCCAAAAGGTAGAAAGCCGGGAAGAAAACGGCCGGCGGGGAATTCCGGGCAGCATCGCTTTCGTCCCCTCCGCCGCTGGGCTGGTGTTGGCTGGAGAAGTGATTCGGGAGCTTGCAAATACAACAAAGCAGCGCCCCCGCAGTTGCGAAGGCGCTGAAAACGTCGTATAATAAACAGGAAAGACACTCCGGTCAGGGCTTTTTCTTCATTCCCATCCGGCTTTCGGCATTCTGGATCAGATTCATCAGAGAGGCCGCAAACAAGGGGTAATCTTCGGTGAGCGATTCGGGCGTCATAGCCGGGGCAGCCCCCTTTTCGAGCGCCTCCATCTCTCCCACATTTTCGCCCTCTGCCAAACAGGCGGCGTTTGCTTCCGAAATGCTCTGTGCAGCATCCGCAAGGCCGTTATACAGCTTTTGCGGGGCAGCAAACAGCCCCTGCGGGTTTTTGCTGTTTGCCGAATACAACAGGCGGAATGCCTTATACACCGAAACATTGAGATAGGCTGAGATCTCGCCGGTGAGGTTTTTGTTATTACATTTTTGCAGCTCGCCAAAAATCACATTCAGAGAGTTGGCCAGCAGCTTTTTGTTCAGCACCGGCAGCAGGCTGCCACGCATCCGGTTTTCTTTACCGGCTGCGTCCGGTTCAGGAATATCCTCCAGCGTGATGGTGGCACCGGTCTTATCGGGGGAGCGTCCCAGCAGATAATCACAGGATACCTGATAATAATCCGCAGCACGAACCACAAACTCAAGGCCACATTCCCGTATTCCCTTTTCATAATGGGAGAGCAGTGCCTGAGATACCCCCAGATCCTCTGCCGCCTTCTTCTGGCTCAGTCCCCGTTCTTTTCGCAAGAGAGTCAGAATTCTCGGAAAATGGTTGTTCATACTTTCCTCCGCCCTACTTTATTTTTACCCATAGCCATCATAGCCATCATTTCTTTTGCTCTTTATTCTTTTGCTCATTCAGAGCCTGGAGATCACATCGGGTTTCCTGCGAAATATGGTCACTTCCGCTGGAAACCCGTCGAAAAAAAACGAATAACGTACAGTAAAGTATACCGCAATTACAACAATTTGTAAAGCGCTAGATATAGTATATCAACACGAACAGGAGCACATTTTATGAAGTCTTATCTCATTCATCTCATCCGTCACGGCGCATCTGCCGGAAATTTGCAGGGACGCTATATTGGCCGAACCGATTCCCCGCTTGCAATGGAATCGGTCAAAGCGTTGGCTGACCTCAAATTCAAATACGAATACCCTAAAGCCGACGCCTATTATTGCAGCCCTTCTTCCCGGTGCCGGGATACACTTAAAATTCTCTATCCGGCCGAAACCCCTATCGGAGTCGATGGGATGGAGGAATGTGACTTTGGCGACTGGGAAAACAAAACTGCTGCCGAACTGCAAAAAACTGACCCTGCTTTTGCCCAGTGGATGGCTGGCGGGCCGGAGGTTTCCCCGCCAAACGGCGAAGACGGCGCTGTTTTTATGCACCGGGTTTGCGCCGCTTTTGAAAAATTTGTGGAGGGGCTGATCCGTTCCCACACCTATTCTTCCGTCCTGGTGCTGCCCGGCGGGGTGATGATGACGCTGCTCAGTGCCTATGGCCTTCCCAAAGCCCCCTTCTATGACTGGATGTGTGAACCGGGCTGCGGCTATTCCCTGCGAATCACTCCCAGCCTTTGGATGCGTGGAATGGTGGCCGAAGTTTATGAAACGCTCCCCCGCAGTGGCGAGGAGCCGGCCCCGATGGATCACACGGTGATCGACCTTGCCAGAGAAGCGGCCGACCGGGCTTATGGAAAGCACGAAAACAAAGAGGAAGATTCCTAAGGCTTGTTTGAAAATAGAGAAAATGCCGGATTTTTTTCCCAGAGCGAGGGGCTTCCAAGAAAAAAATGCTCGGAATCCTTTCCGGATTCCGAGCATTTTTGACACAGGAAGCAGCCGCTATTGGGGAAAAAGACGATGTTTATGATTTTTCAAACAAGCCCTAATACAACCATCTAATATAATCCGATGTGAATGGATATTTTTTCATTTCACATCGGATTTTTTTATCTCATTTTTCAGATTCCTTTCCTCTTTTCTTCACCCGGCGAACACAAAGCAGGCCGATAATAAAGGAGTGATAAGATTTTTTGAGGAAGAAGGATGCCTATGAAACCCTGTTGTACCGTATTTGAACGGATTGAAAAAAAATACGGTTTAACCCCTATCCAATATCAATTTTTGCAGGAAGCACTCGCCCCCTATATGAAGCCGGATGAATATGGAGAAAGCACTGTGTGCAGCGTTTATTTTGACACGGAGCAGTATGACCTGATTCGTCGTTCCATTGAAAAGCCTTCTTATAAGGAAAAATTCCGGGTTCGCAGCTATGGGGTTCCCAGCGAAAACAGCCCGGTTTTTTTGGAAATCAAAAAGAAGTATAAAAAAATCGTCTACAAGCGTCGGGAGGTTCTCCCGCTCCTGGATGCACGCCGCTATCTGGAACAGGGTATTTATCCTCAAAAGGATTCCCAGATCCTGCGGGAGATTGATTATTTTCTTCAGTTCTATCATCCGGTTCCCAAAGTCTATCTGGCATATGATCGGGTAGCTCTTTGCGGAAGCACGCCCGAAAGCGAGGGGCTTCGGATCACCTTTGACACCAACATTCGCAGCCGCACCGACCATTTATGCCTGTCTTGGGGAGATAAGGCAGAACCACTGTTTTCCGAGCCGTTTTACTTAATGGAAGTGAAATGTGCGGCTGCCTTTCCTCTGTGGCTAACCCACCTGCTTTCACAGGCAGAGGTGTTCCCCACTTCTTTTTCCAAATACGGAAATGTTTACCGCTCCCGTATTCTTCCCAGTCTTGTCACTGTGTGACATCTGATTTTACTTAGCAACCATAAAAAAGGAGGGTTTTCCATGTTTTCCAGTGTATTAAATTCAACTGTTCAAAACTTTTCCATCCAGACCGCCCTACTCTGTACCGGCTCTGCCCTGATTATGGGGTTGATTATCGCCTTTGTCTATATGACCGGCCATCAGTATTCCAAAAGCTTTGCCATCACGCTGGTATTGATGCCGCCGCTGATTGAAACCGTGATCCTGGTGGTCAACGGCAATCTGGGTACCAGCGTAGCAGTTCTGGGTGCCTTTAGCCTGGTGCGTTTCCGCTCTGTCCCCGGAAGCTCACGGGAAATCTGCTGCATCTTCTTTGCGATGGTCGTAGGGCTTACCGCCGGCACCGGCTATCTCACCTTTGCATTCTTTATCACTGTGATCGTCAGTCTGGTATTGCTGCTGCTCTTTAAAACGCCGTTTGGAGAGGCTCCGGCTAAGCGCAAGACCTTGAAAGTTACCATTCCCGAAACCTTGGACTATTCCGATATTTTTGACGACCTGTTTCAAACCTATACCCGCTCGGCTCGCCTTCATCAGGTAAAGACCACCAATCTGGGCAGCTTGTTTGAGCTTACCTATCACATCGAACTGAAAGACCCCAAAAAGGAAAAAGAATTTCTCGATGCCATCCGCTGCCGCAACGGTAACCTGACGATTTCCTGCGGTCGGATGTCTACCATCAGCGAGGAACTGTAAGAAAGGAGGCTTTTGGATGAAAAAAATCCTGTTGTTTTTACTACTAACAGCCCTGTGCCTGAACCTTGCCGCCTGTGACTCTGGCGGCGAAGAAAGCACCAGCGCTGCTTCTTCCGAAACAGTAAGCACCCAACAGCTCAACGCCGGAGCGGTATCCTCCAGCCAGGTGAGCTATGACGACGATGACTTGAACAGCGATTGGGATGATTCAGCGGTCATGGTTACGCTAAACGGGGACAGCGCTGATATAAGCGGAAACGGCGCCGCCGCCAGCGACGGCAATGTGGTTATCCAGTCTGCGGGCACGTATGTCCTTTCGGGCACACTGGATGACGGCTGTATTACCATCGCCGCCGGAAAAGACGACGTAATCCATCTGGTTTTAAACGGCGCATCCATTTCGTGCAGCGACGGTCCGGCCATCCTTTCAACACAGGCGGGAAAGGTGGTCGTTACCCTTGCGCCCAATACACAAAACTCGCTGTCTGACGGCAAGACCTATGCCGATCAAAGTGCAGAAGCCCCCACTGCGGCTCTGTATGTGCAGGATGATCTCACCATCAACGGCAGCGGCAGCCTCTCGGTCACCGGAAACAGCAACGACGGTATCACCAGCAAAGATGACCTCAAGCTGGTTTCGGGCGATATTACTGTCAATTCGGCTGACGATGGGATTATTGGGCGTGACCTGCTCGCACTCAAAGAAGCTCAAATCGATATTACCTCGCAGGGAGACGGCATGAAATCCACCAACGATACCGATGCCACCAAAGGCTTTATGGTTCTTTCAGGTGGGAATGTAACCATTTCAGCCCAAATGGACGGGATTCAAGCAGAAACATCCATCCTGATTGAAGGCGGAACCTATACCATTACCACCGCAGACGGAGCCGGAGAAGTGGCACAAAGTTTCCCAGATCGGGGCAGCGGCTGGGATATGCAGCAGGAAACGACCGACGAGGTAAGCACCAAGGGAATCAAGGCGGTATCGGATCTCACGGTATCAGGCGGAACGATCACCGTTGATTCTTATGACGACGCCCTCCATTCCAACAACAGTATTACGGTAAGCGGCGGTAAACTCACGCTTGCCAGCGGCGACGATGGAATTCACGCCGACACCACACTCACTATTTCCGGTGGAAACACGGAGATTACGCAGAGCTACGAGGGACTGGAAAGCACCTCTATTCTGCTTTCGGGCGGTGAAGCCACCGTGACGGCTTCTGATGATGGCGTGAACGCCTCTGACGGCAGCGGTTCTTCCATGGGACCCGGCGGGAACATGGGGCCTGGCGGCGGCATGGGCGGCACGTCCCCTGAAAACGCCCAGCCCGGTGATGCAACCGCTACTGCTGCTCAAAGCACTTCCTCTGCTTCTCCAACCCTCACAATTACCGGAGGAACCTATCTCATTAACGCCGATGGTGACGGACTGGATTCCAATGGCACGATCACCATGGAAGGCGGAACGGTGTTGGTAAACGGCCCCGAAAACGATGGAAACAGCGCACTGGATTTTGAAACCGATTGCAGCATTAACGGCGGTATCCTGTTGGCAGCAGGCAGCGCCGGAATGTTGGAAATACCTTCGGATAATGGTTCCCAGCCCTCGATGGTCATTACGTTTTCTGAAAACCGGGAAGCCGGATCTCTGGTGAGTATTCTGGACGCTGACGGGAAAACCATTCTGTCTTTTGCGCCGCAAAAGCAATATCGCTCATTGATCGTTTCCAGCCCGGAACTCCAGCAGGGCAAAAGCTATTCCATTTATACAGATGGCTCCAATTCCGGAGAAGAACAGGGCGGGCTATATACCGGCGGCTCCTATTCGGGAGGAACCCTTCTGGAAGAATGTACACTCTCTGAAACCGTGATTACCATCGGTTCCTCCGCTGGTATGGGCGGTATGGGAGGCATGGGCGGGGGACGTCCCGGCCAACGGCCCAACGGAGGAACTCCTCCTGATGGAACCCCCGGCGAGATGCCCGGCGAGATGCCCGGCGAAATGCCTGAAGGCATGGAACCCGGCGGCGCTATGCCCGGTCAGAGAGAAAACGGCGGCACGACCATGTGATTTATAAATCTTTCTATAAACAAAAGCAGCGTACAGAGCATCAACTGAGGTGCCCCCTGTCAAGTAGACAGTGAAAAAACAAAAGAATATTTTGTTGGAGATGGTCTCTGCTTTGGCAGGGGCCATCTTTT
>CAJFNK010000042.1 GCA_904394685.1 Candidatus Heritagella gallinarum | reverse complement strand
TGCGGAGGCTGGACTTGAACCAACGACCTTCGGGTTATGAGCCCGACGAGCTACCAACTGCTCCACTCCGCGATACAAGCACTTTTTCAAGTGCTCATTTATTATACCACAAAAAAATGAAAATGCAAGTGTTTTTTCAAAATTTATTCTCCATAAATTCCCTGTACCGAAACTTCCCCCGAATTGATCGTGAGGATAGAGCCGTTTGACTGTCGCACCAGCAATTCACCAGTATCGGTAATCCCTTCTGCAATACCAGACAAGCGGATGTTTCCACGCTGAACGCTGACTTTTCGCCCGATTGTGACACATTCGCTCTGATATTCCTTGAGAATCTGCTCTATTTCTCCGTTTTCCTGACGTTGGAGCAGAGTTTCCATTTCCAGCAAAATCGCTTTGAGCAGCTGGGCACGGTTCCACCGCTTCCCGGTAGCAAGCAGCAGGGAAGTGGCCTTGAATGCGATTTCTTCGGGGAACGATTCGGTGTTGACATTGACGCCGATTCCTACTCCCACATATTCAATCCGCTCCACTTCGGCCGCCATTTCGGTCAGGATTCCACAGAGCTTTTGTCCGCCCAGCACAACATCGTTGGGCCATTTGATTTGAGCGTCCAGGCCCGAAAGCTCACGGATGGCACGGGAAACCGCCATGCCGGCAAGAAGGGTCAGGCAGGTTACCTGCTCCGGCGGGACATGGGGACGAAGCAGCAATGTAAACCACAGGCCGGAACCGGCCGGGGATTTCCACACCCGCCCCAGACGTCCTTTTCCGCCGGTTTGTTCTTCTGCAACAAAAACACTGTTGTGCGGGGCGCCTTTTTGCGCCTGACGCTTTGCTTCGTTGTTGGTGGAATCCACACTTTCCAGAACATAAACGGCTGCAATATGGGTATCCGCCAGAACATTGCGGACTGATTCCTGTGTTAATACATCGGGGACTGATAGCAGGCGGTATCCTTTGTTGGTGACAGAATCGATTTCGTATCCCTGTTCCCGCAAAGAGTTGATCGCCTTCCAGATCGCCGCACGGGAAACCCCCAGCTGCTCGCTCATCGATTCTCCCGAAAGATAGCCCGATGTCTGTTGAAGCGCCAGAAGGACCCGGTCTTTTGTATACATACCGTCACTTCCTTTCTTTGAACGAACGTTGTTTTTTATTATACCGCCTTTTTTGCTGAAAAGGAAGAAGAGGGGAGATGGGGCAAATTAATTTTTTTATAATTCTTTTAAGACATTGCATCTTGTCCTCATAAATTGTAAACTAAGAAACAGCGCTTTTACACAACCATTTGCAAGAGGGGGAAAAAGTATGTTGTTTCAATGTGAAGTTCCATCCAAAGTGTTGCATACAGCCGTCAGGGTGTTTGTCCTGTTGCCGGAGCCGGCCGTTTCCAGTGAAGGCGAATACCTTCCGGCACAGAAACAGGCTTTCCGTACCCTGTACCTGTATCATGGGGGCTATGATGACGGCAGCTGTTGGATTCGCAATACCAATATCGAACGGTATGCGATGGAGAAAAATCTGGCGGTGGTAATGCCCTCGGTGGGAAACAGCTATTATACCGACGCCGGAAACGGCAGAGCCTATTTTACGTTTATTTCCCAGGAATTGCCCAAACTGGTGCAGGCAATTTTCCCTCTCTCTCATAAACGGGAAGACACGTTTGCAGCCGGCTTGTCTATGGGCGGCTATGGCGCCATGAAAATGGCTTTGACCTTCCCGGAACGCTTTGCGGCAGTCGCTTCCATGTCCGGCGTTTTGGATATTGTGCGGCGTGTCTGCTATCCGTATCCCGGAGAATCTATTACCGAAATTGATTTTGCGGGGATTTTCCTTCAGAACCGGGAGCTGGAAGGCTCGGCAGACGACCTGTTTGCCCTTTTGCAGCAGCGCAGGCCGGAGGAGCTGCCCCGGCTGTATGCGTCGGTGGGAGTGGACGACCGGTTCCTTGAGGACAACCGCCGCTTCCGTGACCGGGCGGCCTCCAAAGGGGTTTCGTTGACCTATGAAGAAGGGCCGGGCAACCATGAATGGGACTTTTGGGACCGCTATTTGCGCCGGATTTTGGACTGGATGGTGCCGGGTTCTCGATAAAATTGAATTTTGTCAGTTTGTGACGAAAAGGAACGGAATACGGTATCTGTTTGAAAAGAATCTATAAATTGAAAAAAAGCTCTTTACACACACAATATATTGTACTATAATAAGAATCGTTCTTCAAATACATCAATAAGCCGGTAGGGCTCAGTGGTAGTCCATAGTCAAAGAAGGGTACCCGATCAGGGGGCATGGAGAAAACCGGTAGAATAGAATCAAGGAGGCTTTCGGAAGTGGTTCAGCAGAATAAAGGCCAAATGAGCCATGTGAAATCGATTATCAAACGGAACGGCAAGGAGGTTCCCTTTGATTCCAATAAAATCCGCAATGCGATTTTAAAGGCCAATGCCCATATCTCCGGCGAGAAGATTTCGGACAGCGACCTCGACGAGATCACCCTGCTGGTAGTAGCGGTTTACGATAAAGACGGGGTTGTCCCGACCGTGGAGCAGGTACAGGATACGGTGGAAGAAAAGCTGATCGAGTTTGACCTTCCCAAAACTGCCAAGGCCTATATCTTGTATCGTGCAGAGCATCAGAAGATGCGTGAGATGGACGCAAACCTGATGAAGATTTATGAAAATCTCACCTTCCGTCCCAGCGCCGACGTAGACCTCAAGCGTGAAAACGCCAACATCGATGCGGACACCGCTATGGGAACCATGCTGAAATACGGCTCAGAAGGCGCAAAGGCGTTCTATGATGAGTATGTGATTCCCAAAGAGATTGCCGAGGCACACAGCAACGGTGATATCCATATCCACGATAAAGATTTTTATGCCCTGACAGAAACCTGCTGCCAGATCAACCTGCTCAAGCTGTTCCACAACGGTTTTTCCACCGGTCACGGCTATCTCCGTGAGCCCAATGATATCCGCAGCTATTCCGCTCTGGCCTGTATCGCCATTCAGGCCAACCAGAACGAAATGCACGGTGGACAGAGTATCCCCAATTTTGACTATTGCATGGCTCCCGGCGTTGCCAAAACCTACCGGAAGCTGTATTTTAAAGCACTGGCACAATATTTGCAGCTGCACGAGAACCTGAGCGCCCATGATTCCGTAGCGCTGGCGGATGCCGTAAAGGCAGATCTGGGAAATGAGATCACGCTCAGCGGCTCTGAAGAATACAGACGCCGTCTGGTGGAATATCTGCCCCGGCACCAGCAGGAAGGCGGATATCAGCCGATTTCGGCCGAAACAGCGGCAGCAGCTCACCGTTATGCCACTGAGACCGCCTGGGACGAAACAGATAACGCAACCTATCAGGCAATGGAGGCGCTGGTTCATAACCTGAATACCATGAATTCCCGTGCCGGTGCCCAGGTGCCTTTTAGTTCTTTGAACTATGGCACTGATACCAGCGACGAGGCGAGAATGGTAATCCGGAACCTGCTTTTGGCAACCGAGGCCGGTTTGGGAGATGGCGAAACCCCCATTTTCCCGGTGCAGATCTTTAAGGTAAAAGAAGGCGTCAACTATAATCCCGATGACCCCAACTATGACCTGTTCAAGCTGGCGATCCGGGTTTCCGCAAAACGCCTGTTCCCCAACTTCAGCTTCCTCGATGCCCCGTTCAACCTCCAGTACTATAAGCCCGGAGATTATGATTCCGAGGTCGCCTATATGGGCTGCCGTACCCGTGTGATGGGCAACACCTATGACCCCAATCGGGAAGTCACCTGTGGACGTGGCAACCTGAGCTTTACTTCGATCAACCTGCCCCGTCTGGGCATTGAAGCCCATGGGGATATTCAAAAATTCTATGAGCTGCTGGATGACCGCATCGACCTGGTGATTGAACAGCTGCTCCACCGCTTTAAGATTCAGTGCAGCAAAAAGGTTTACAACTACCCCTTCCTGATGGGTCAGGGCGTATGGATTGATTCCGAAAAGCTGAATCGCAACGACACGGTGGCAGAGGTGTTGAAGCATGGCACCTTGAGCGTGGGCTTTATCGGCCTGGCAGAAACCCTGAAAGCCCTGACCGGAAAGCATCACGGCGAAAGCGAAGAAAGCCAGAAATTGGGTCTGGAAATTATCAGCCATATGCGTGCCCGCATGGACGAGGAGTCTGAAAAGACTCAGCTGAACTGGAGCTTGCTGGCAACCCCCGCCGAGGGTCTGAGCGGACGCTTTGTGCGGATTGACGCCAAGAAATATGGCAAGATTCCCGGCGTGACTGACCGTGAATATTACACCAACTCTTTCCATGTGCCGGTTTATTTCCCCATCAGCGCATACCGCAAGGTTCAGCTGGAGGCTCCCTATCATGCGTTGACCAACGCCGGTCACATCAGCTATGTGGAGATGGACGGCGACGCCTGCAAGAACCTGGATGCCTTTGAAAGCGTGATTCGCTGCATGAAGGAAGCGGGAATCGGCTATGGCTCTGTGAACCATCCGGTAGACCGTGACCCGGTTTGCGGTTATAACGGCATTATCGGAGATGTTTGTCCCCGCTGCGGCCGCCGTGCCGGTGAGCCGGTGAGCCGTGAAAAGCTGGATGAGCTGCGGAAGAAATATCCCAATGTTCCCCAGTATCACTGTGATTGCTAATTAGGGGCTATCTGAAAAGTCGAAATTTTTGTCTTTTCCTACAATCAATGACAGCTACTGCGTTAAAAATACTCGGAATCCATCAAGGATTCCTGCGTTTTTTGCCTTGTATCTGCC
>CAJFNK010000041.1 GCA_904394685.1 Candidatus Heritagella gallinarum | reverse complement strand
TGCGGAGGCTGGACTTGAACCAACGACCTTCGGGTTATGAGCCCGACGAGCTACCAACTGCTCCACTCCGCGATACAAGCACTTTTTTAAGTGCTCATTTATTATACCACAGATTTTGAAAAAAGCAAGCCTTTTTTTAAATTTTTTCCTAAAAAGTTTAAGACGAACCTACCGGCTGTTAGGAACGGGCTTTAAGAAACCGCCTGTACTATCTTCAACCAGCATGATAAAAGCTTCTGCCAAGGAAGTATTCTTCGATCATATCCCAACGTTCTTCGCTGGTGAAGGTACCACCCAGGAACTCCCGCATGATGTTCTCGGCCAGCACATGGCGGCGGTGGATCTCGTCTACCTGATGATTCTGATAATCTGCGGAATACAGCTTATCCAGAAGGGCGGGGTCTGACACAAACAGCTTGATTTCCTGTCCACGTCCGCCGGTAATGGAATAGGAAGCAATCCCCAGCACTTCCAGCAGTGAAAACAGCTTCATAATCGTGGGCTGCTTTCCGCTGCGCCCGGCAGGAATATAAGCCTGATACAGGCCGGTATCATCCGATGCGGCCTGCGCCATCAGGTGCATAAAGTGGCTTTCGAGCGTAATATATCCGGTATTCAGAACCCGGTAGCTCCCGGTCTCCCCGTCTGCCGCTTTTCTAAACGAAATAAACTTGGTTTTATCGGTACCCACCCCCATTTTCTGCGGTGCATCGGTAACAAACATGTCAAGCAGCAAATCGGTAAATTCTTCACGGCTATATGTGCCGCCCAGCTCCTGTACCAGTGCTTCCCGGAACTCTGCCTGTGAAAATGCTTTCTTTTGCAGCTTATAGTTTCGGAACACTGCCGATACCGCCCGAATGACACGGCGCATTTCTTCCACAGACTCCTCAAACGGACGGCTGTACTGAACCGAAATGAAAGAACGGGGCACAAGCGGCTGGTCTCCGCCACATTCAAACAGGTCTCCTGCAAAGAACTTGCGCTTGAACTGGAGATAGTTCATATCCTGGAAACAGCCACGCCAGAGCCGCCCCATGTCCATACGATAAATTTTTCCGCTGTTTCGCACCACCGTATCGCTGGCAAAAAAGCGGTTGCGGGAACGGATTACCAGCTTTGTCTGATCCGGCTGATGCTCGGCAAACTCCCCATACTTTTCGAGGAATTTCTTTTCAACCTGTTCGGGGACATTGACATAGTTGACGCCTTCCTGACTATCGGCTGCCAGCATCCGAAGCACCGGGAACCCATAGGTTTTTTCCAGATCGCTTCCCAGCAGAAGCAAGCCGTTTTTCACTTTGTTTTGCAGGCTGTCATCGTCTACCGGGAACAGATAGGAAAACTCGTCTGGCGACAGCGTGACATTGCGGGTTCCTTTTCTGCGAAGGGTTTCGGTCAACTTACGCAACAGCTCCTGAACCTGGAACTGGCGCAGCTCCGAAAGGCGGTACAGGGTGGACATATAGCGGATATCGGAGGGTAAGAAGCCTGTTACTGCAAGACCCTGGATATCTTGACGGCGAGCCGCACGGCCGATTTCCTGCACATAGTCGGCCAGGTTTCCGGTGGGTGCAAAATGGCAAACCGTTTGGATATCGGCAATGTCAACACCCATACCAAACGCCTTAGTACTGAGCATCACGTCACAATCATTTTTCTGAAACGCCAGCTGAGAGAAGTTTCGTTCCAGAGGCTGCATCCGGCTATGGAACTTTCGAACCCGGCGGCGGGTTTCGGCCTCCAAGCGGGTATACACCTCATCCACCTGAGAAGTGTATGGGAAATAAAACAGGGTTTTTCTCCCCTGCCGTACAAACTCACGGGTCATTTCTGCTGCATTTTGGATTTTGTATTTATCAATACCAGTGGATGGCTGCTCCAGATGATGCACCTCAAAGGCAATGTTATCCCGGCGTACACGTCCCAGATACAAGAGAGGACGTTCTACGCCAAGGCTGGCGATGGTTTCATTGACAACATCTTCTTCCCCGCCAAAAACAGCCGTTGCTGTGAGGCACAATACCGGGAACTTTCTTCCCTCACGGGAAAGGCGGCGCAGATATTCGCCCAGATACCAATAGTCCGCACGGAAATCCTTACCCCACGAAGTAACGGTATGGGCCTCATCCACCACGAACAGCCCCAAAGGACGGTTCCCAATAAAAGCGGAAAGGTCTGCCGAAATCAAAAGCTCCGGGGAAAGATATACAATCGATTTCTCTCCCTGATGGATTTGGCGAATCCGCTCCTCCCGCTCCTCAAATGTAATATCGGAATGGAGGCAGGTGGCACAGGTAATCCCCTGTTTTCTCTCCAGCTGGGATACCTGGTCTTTCATCAGCGCTTTCAGAGGCGTTACAACAATGGTAACCGCCTTATATTTTTCGGCCAGATACAGGGCGGGCAGCTGGAACAGAATCGATTTACCGGCGCCGGTGGGGGCGGTTACAAAAACATTCCGGAAATCTTTTCCCATACAGGCAGCATCGCACTGCGCCGCTACACAGCCGATAATATCTCCCTGTGACATCTGTTCGACCTCACGGTTTTTCTCCGGGGTCTGATAAAACTGCAACGGACGGAACTGGGCATCCTTTCCCCAATGCTTTTGCAGAAGCGGCAGGAAACGTTCTCCATCAAAGCGCTGCATCCGAGGCTGACAGACTACATCATAGGACTGGCCTTTTTCTTCCAGCATTTTGAAAAAGCTCTTCACTTCCGGACGCTTCCAGTCTTCTTCGCCATCCAGAATATATCTTCCCTCACCAGAAGCGGTTCCTTCCTGTACCATCTGGCGGTGGCGGGCAAACTCCGCTCCGGCCGCAATCCACTCTGTACCCGCAAGCCCTTTTGTGGGAGCAGGCTGCCATCCCTCTGTATCATAAAACGGAACCACCGGGAATCCGGCGTCTGTGTGGCAATTCCGCAGAGAAACCATCCAGAACCCGTCTACCATCTCCTGAATATCTCCATAGAACTGCAAGCAGCTTTCTTCTTCTACCATCCCGTTTTGCATCTCACGGCAAAACGCCGCAGCCTGTTCCGGCTGCAACAAGCAGGGCGACTGCTTTTCAAACAGGTTGTTGTCGATAATCCAGACAGAACGATTTTGCAGCGCCGCATCGTTATCCAATGCCAACAGCTGTTCATACAGCATTACCGCCGTTCCTGTTTTCGCAGCCAGTGCCTCTGCCAGCTCCTTCTTCCATGCAGATACATTTTCCATCCGAATACAGTCATTCTCGTCCAGCAGCTTTTCTGCCGGCAAAACCGATTCTGGGATGGAAAGAATCTGACGGACACACGAACCGGGGAACCCACGAAACACCAGCAGGCTTTCTTTCCCTTCTTCCCGGCATTTTTTCTGCAAATCCTGAATCCTTCCGATCAAAACTTTTGCCTCCTACCATCGGCCCGGAATCTTGTGCTACAAGGGCTGCAAACAAATTCCCGGCCTCTTTCTTTTTCTTTCTTTTTTATTTATTATAACATATTTTCCTCGACATTTTCCAACAAAAAAACCAGATTTTCCGCTTGTTGGAGGGTTTGCCAAAATTGTGTTGCTTTTTCTCCCCTTTTTCATGGCAGCCGCAGCATTTCTCCCAAACAAAAAGGGATGCAAACCCTTTTGCACCCCCTTTATCCATTATTCTGCTGTCTTAAAAAGCTCGTTTTCTTTTCGCCCTGTGCAAACACTTTCCAGCTTTTGTGTCAGACCCTGGAGCATGGTTTCGTCCAGCACTCTTGCATGAACCGGACAAACCGACAAACAGCGCATACAGGCAATACAGCGCTCTGCATCCACTTGATCTGGCTGCTGAACCGGAATTGCCCCCACCGGGCAACGGGCAGCACAAGTCCCGCATCCAGTACAGGCAGCAGAGGCTTTGGGCTTTAGGGCGCTTCCGCCCCAGGCACGATAGGGCCGGTTTCCCGGAACGTGTACCTTTTCTGGCAGATGCTCGAAACCATCATGAATCTCGTTTGAAAAAGCCTTTAGCTGTGTCAGATCCTGCTGGTCGGGACGTCCCGCCGCAATTTTCCGCACAATGGAATGTTCCGCCAAAGCGGCAATCGCCGCACGGCACCGGAACCCAGCCTTTTCTAAGCAGTCGGAAAGCTCCAGCAGCGTATCCTCATAGGCACGGTTTCCATACACCGCCACCAAAATGGCAGAAGCACCGTTTCCTTGGAGCTTGGAAAGACGTTCGACAGCGGTTACCGGTACACGGCCTCCAAAAGAAGGCACCGCAACCACACAGACATCTTCCCGCTCAAACTGGTAGCCTTCCCCGCTGAAAGAGGGGCTGCACAGGTCGATCGTTTCCCGCTCACAGCTCCATGCGCTGCAAACTGCATCCGCCACCTTTTGCGTACCGCCAGTTGGACTGAAGCAAATTTGATACAGCTTCATAAGTTTCTCGCTCCTTTATCAGTAGTTTACAAAAACAAAAGTGCCGCTATGGGTTCCCCCTTCACGACACTTTTCATCGGCTACATCAGTTCTGGGTGGCTTTCAGTGCCTGAGCCAGCTGATCCGGGCAGGAAGTTGGTTTCATTCCGCAACGAATCCCCTCGCAGCGGGCAATGACATCTTCCACCTTCATTCCCTTTACCAGAGAGCTGATTCCTTTGGTGTTGCCGTTACAGCCACCAACAAAACGCACATCATTTACAATCCCATTCTCGACATCGAGAATAATCTGGGAAGAACAGGTTCCTTTTGTCTGATAGGTATACTGCATCTTTTTGTCCTCCATGAAATAAGTTTCAACTCATTATATCTTATTTTTCTGCAAAAATCAAAAATTATCTGCTTTTTTCCATTTGGGCTTTCAATTTCTTCCAATGTTCCTCCGGCGCAGTATAAGAACCCAACGGGAGGCCACGTTTGGTCTTGCAGCCATGGAAATCTGTCCCGCCGGTCATCAGCAGCCCGTGCTGCGATGCAACCTCCATCAACCAGGGCAAATCCTCCGGCGGATTTCTGGGATGCCAGACCTCTACCCCATCGATCTCCCCGCTGGCGGCCATCTGACGCAGCAAATCATAGCTTTTGTATTCGGCAGGATGAGCCAACACCGCAACTCCGCCGGACTGCCGGACGATTTTCAGCGCTTCGTGTGCGTTGGGATAGGATACGGCGCTATAAGCCAAGCCGTTTTTCGAATCAAAAAGCTCACGAAACAGCGGCCCATACATGGTATCTGTATATCCAGCATCCATCAGAGCCTGCATGATATGCTGCTTAAAAAGTGCCGGGGCGTTTTTCGCATGACGCTCCACCATCTCTCTGGGGATGGGATAATGACGCTGTGTTTTTTCCAGCATGATTTCACCCGCTTCCTGACGGCTGCGGCAGATTTCTTCGCACAACTGCTCGATTCCTTGCGGATTTTGGATTCCATACACCAGAATATGAGCCTTCCGACCGGTAGCAGGATCGGTAGTGGAAAGCTCTACGCCGGGAACCACTGTGACCCCAAGGCTTTCGCCCAGCTCCACCAGCTGCGGGGTTCCCGAAAGGGTGTCGTGATCGGTGATGGCAACCACCGGGATTTTTCTGGCTGCTGCCAGCCGTACCAATTCTTCGGGCATAACCGAACCATCCGAACGGAGCGTATGGCAATGAAGATCAGCAAACATCTCGATTCTCTCCTTTTGAGGGCTCGTCCTGTGACCATTGGGAGTTCGCCCGAAACGTTGGACAAAAGCAGTGCCGCAGCCGTTTCCAGCTGCGGCAAAGGATTTGTCAATCAATTCAGCGCTGTTCCATGTTGATCTTGCTGAAATCGTGGTTTTTGAAGTTCTCCACGATTCCACGCTGATCGGCATCCGACAGCAGCTTGGTGCGGTTTTTCTTCAGGCGCAGAGGTGTTTCTACACCGCCGGGGCCAGAAACACAGCCGCCTTCGCAGGCCATACCTTCGATCATATCGTCCTTGAAGCGGCCTACGTTCAGCATCATCAGAGCCTTTTTGCACTCCACTGCGCCGTTGCACTTCACGCAGGTAAAGGGCAGCTCAATGTTTTCTTCTTCCAGCACCTGTGCCACAGCAGCGCTTACGCCGCCGCTTACAGCAAAGTTCTTGCCGGCAAGGCTGCCATCCTGCTCGTTATCTGCCATATCCATGGGGTTGATCTCTCTGGCGTCAAACAGGGCGGCCAACTCCTCAAAGGTGATGACATAATCAGCGGTATCCATTACCTTTTGGGCTTCCAGCTTTTTGGCAATGCACGGCCCGATAAACACAACTTTGATCTCAGGATGCTCTGCCTTGAGATACCGCACGGTCATGGTCATGGGAGAAGCAGTTTTGGAAATATAGGGAACCACTTTGGGGAAATGCTTTTCGATCATGTCCACAAACGCCGGGCAGCAGGAAGTGGTCAGCTTGGTGTGGTTCTCCACAGCCTCTACCAGCTCGTGGGCTTCGTGATAGGAAGTTGCATCTGCGCCCAGAGAAACCTCCACAGCGTCGGTAAAGCCCAGCTTACGCAGAGCTGCTTTGAGCATACCCACATTGGCAGAACCAAAATGGCCCTCGATAGCGGGCGCAAACACTGCATACACCGGGGTATCGCTTTTGATCAGCTTGATAACGTCTGTGATGTAAGAACGGTCGGTGATAGCGCCAAAGGGGCAGTTCTTGGTGCAGGCGCCGCAGCTGATGCACTTGGAATAATCGATAGCGGCCTGCTTATTATCGTCCATGATGATGGCATCCACGGGGCAGGCACGCAGGCAGGGACGCATGGTGTCGGAGATTGCATTATAGGGGCAAGCCTCGGCACAGCGGCCACATTCCTTACATTTGTTGGGGTCGATATAGGCTCCACGTCCGGTTACGGAAATAGCGCCAAAGGGACAGGCAGCCTGGCACTTTTTCGCCAAACAGCGCTGACAGTTGTCTGTTACTGTAAAACGGCTGATGGGGCAACCCTCGCAGGCAGCCGGCATCACGCCGACAATCCCGTTTTCTGCCTGATGCGGCAGGGTTTTTCCTCTGGCAGCTGTTACACGTTCACGGATGATCTCCCGCTCCCGATAGATACAGCAACGGAACTCCGGAAGCGGCCCGGGAATCACATCATAAGGGATTTGCTCCAGATTTTCCTCCAATGTACCGTTGAACTCGTTTTCTGCAACAATTTTCAACACTCGATACTTTAACTGTTTTGCGTCGTTATCGTACTGCATAACCTGATCCTTTCTTTCGCATAAATCTATTAACTACCTGACGTCTGGTTCTTTCGACATCCGGTATGGATGGAGGGGAGGGTGTGCGCTCACCGCTCCCCTGACACTCAATAATAGAGCCGCTCTACCTTTTTCCCCATCTTTTCCAGAAGGCTGCAAAGCTCATCGAGCAGCTTCATCTTGATGCTCAAATCCTCTGGCAGGCCGGGATTCTGATGAGCCGGGTTAATCGCCTTACCGACAAACAGGCGCAGCGTGGTGCAGTTTTCCAGCAGCATTTTGGCAATCATCGAAGCGCCGTTTTGCTCATCCAGCTTGTGGAAATAATAGGGGTCGGCTTCGTGGCCAACATAGTCACGAAGCAGCTGCACCGTACGGCTGAGGGTCAGCACGCCTTCTGTCACCAAATCGATACCGGAAATTTTACCCACCGGCGGCAGGCTTGGGTCGGTATAGTTCAAAGAGGTTTCGATCTTCCGGTTCAGCACACGGGACACAATATTGGCGCTGGTACCGCCGCACACAATATGCTTGCCGGAAGAAGTGATGTAGTCGTGAACCATCTTGGGGTCGTCTTCTTTGTTCACCGGCGGGCCGGAGAGCATATTCACCACGCTTCTGGGGGTGATGCGGATAATCAAATCCGTAGAGTCATCGCCGGGGCGCTCCAGATACAGCTCGTTGACTGCCTGAGAGAGCGAAGCCGCCAGCCGTGGGGCTGAATTTTCACGCAGGGTGGCTTTGGCCAGCCAGGATGAAACATTATCCCAGTTCCAGCCAAAGTTGAGCGCCTGCCCAACACCGGCATAAATAATGCCGTCGCTGACCAGCGCCAGCACATCGCCGGGCCGGACGGTAAAATGGCTTTCGGTGATGTTTTTCCCGGCTACCTGACGGTATTCCAGCTCCAGCTCCTGCACCTCTCCGTTACGGATAAAGATACACGGCGGATTGTCAAATTCCACCAGATAAGCCTGGCCATCATCAAAAATCTGCAAAATACTAAAGGTAGAATACGCCAGCTTTCGCACGTTGCACACCGGCAGCGTACTGGTGATGGTTTCTACCGCCTGCTCAACTGTTGCGCCCTCGTCCAGCATGGTAGAAATAATGCTGCTGGTAAGGGTAGATAATATATTGGCTTTTACACCGCTTCCTAAACCGTCTGCCAGTACGGCAATGGTGGAATTTTCTGTGCGGGCAATCCGGACTTTATCCCCACACAGTTCTTCTCCATATTTGTTCAGGCTACGGTATGCCGCATCAACATGCATTTTCATGGTTGGGAATCACGCCTTTCCAATTATTTGACAGTGAAAGCATAGGCCGTTTGCCTGTTTATTCTTCATTAAATACGATCATATTCTTCAGCTTGGTCAGAGTGACCTTGGTTTCTGCTGTGGTTTCGCCCAGCAGGCTGGCAATCTGCTGCGCTGCTACCATCTGCTTATCGATCACCTTCTGTGCCATTTCCATGGTGTCCACACGCAGACGATAGGTGCTTTCCTGAGCGGCAATTTCCTTGGTAATATCACGGAAAATACCCATGACCAGCTTTTCTTTGCCGATATAAATCAGGTTCTGCATGGTGGTAATGCCATACTGGGGATACTCCACCTTTTTATCGATGATGGATTCACCGGTTTCAAACACATACTGGAAGTCGGAGGAATCCATGATCTCATACAGGCACTTCTCCAGCGCTTCATGGCGGGAAATTCCAAAGGTACGTTCTGCCGCACGGTTGAACTCGACGATGTTCATCTCCTCGTCCACCATGATGGTGACGTTGGGGGTTTCGCTGAGCACAAAGTTGGAGAGGGACTCGGCACGCTCCTTCATATAAGGCACGCACATGGTCAGCTCTGCCTTGTTCTGATACACAGCAATCGCCTTTTCACGGCAGGTGGAATATCCGCAGGAGCCACAGTTCAGCTCATCCTCCGGCTTGGTCTTGCCGATCTTGGCGAGGATCATCTTGATGGTTTCTTCGTCCGGGATATCCTCCTTCACAGAACGGTCAACAAAGGTCATGCCCATCGGGATAGAAGCATCCAGTGTGGGATAGGTTTCATCCTCTTTGGCGTATTCTTCAATACGGAGCTTCATGGCAAACCGGGAAGCGGTATCCTTTACGGTGACAGGGCCGTTGATGCAGGCATCCTTACACATATTCACTTCGATAAAGCAGTGGTTCAGCTCGCCACGCTGAAGCGCACGGCACAGCGAGAGGCAATCCTCGTGGCCGCTCACGCTGAACAGCTTCCAATCGCCGGTATCGCCTTTGGCCTTGAGCGAAGCGATAATGCCATCTGTTACCGGATACATACGCAGGATCTTGGAGCTGGCGTTGAGGAAGGAAGCCGGTTTTGCAGTGGAGATCTGTTCGGGACATTCACGGAACCAGCGAGCCAGATCATCAAAGGTCAGCACAGCGTCGACATCGTTATTGTGGCGGATATCTGCCGCCTCGTCTTTTTTGGCAATACAGGGGCCGGCAAAGACCACCTTGATCTGTTTGCCAAAGCTCTGCTTCAAAAGGCGAGCGTGGGCAATCATAGGAGAAACCACCGGCGCCATCTGATCAATCAGCTGGGGATAATAGCACTCTACCAGCCGGTTAAAGGACGGGCAGCAGGTGGTGATAATATTCTTCATTTTGTTTTCCTGAAGCAGACGGTGGTATTCCGCCGTCACATAGGCAGCGCCCTCGGAGGTTTCTGAAACGCCATAGAAGCCCAGCGCTTTGATTGCTCCGGCAAACACCTTGGAATCGGCAAAATCAAAGGAAGCAAAGAAGGAAGGCGCCAGAGAAAGGATGACCTTCTCCCCTCTGCGGATAAACTCCTTTACCAAGTCCAGGTCGCTGCTCAGGGTTTTTGCGTTCTGCGGACATACGTTCAGGCAGGTTCCGCAAAGGACGCAGGTTTTTTCCATAATTTTTGCCTGTTCATTTTCAACCTTAATCGACTTGACAGGACATGACTTGACGCATTTATAGCAGTTCTTGCAGTTTGCTTTTTTGAGACCAATAATACTCATGTACAACCACCCATCCCGCCATTTGGCGAATTTAATTTGTTATTCCGGCTCACCGGACCGTTATGTTCACCGGACGTTTATTGTTCGTTCAGGCGTTTCATCACTTCAAAGGTGAAGAAAGATTCTGTTTCCGAAGGAGTCAATTTAAAATGCTGGCCGTCTACATCCACGCAAACGCCGTTGCTGGTACACTCTCCCATACAGAAAGAACCCTTGAGTGTGATCTTATCCTCCAAATGGTGATAGCTCACCAGACGTTCCAGAATCCGGATGACATCCTGGGAGCCTTTTAGATGGCAGGAACTGCCGATACAAATTGTAATGTCCATTTCATACAACCCTTTCCTTAACGAGAATGATTTGCTGGTATTGATGCTATATCAATCGCCTTTTTGACCATCGCTTGCGAGTTATAAAAATGCGAAGTAACAAAAAGACGTTTTCCGCCTGCAAAAAACCGTTTTTCTATCAGGCCAGCCGCTTGCCGGCAAGCGCTTGACAAAAAATAAACAGACATCTGGAACATTGTACTCATTTAAAGCGATAGAACAGATAGAAACCCTTCTATCGCCAAACCTTTTTCAATTGTGATTATTATACCATATCCCTTGCGGACTGACAAGAGATGACGAAAAAAACAGAATCATATGAAATATGAAACAAACCGACTTCAATCCTGCATGATTTTTCTGTAATATCCTGAAATCCTTCTCAAAATGACGGATAGGGGTGCGCTTTTTTTCATTTATCTATTGCATATGTAATTTTGTTGCATTATAATGGAATTGACCCTGAATTTCAGGCCATTTGAAATCCAAAGAATTTTGATTCTTAGGCTACCCTATTTTCCATTTCCAGAAAGGTGATGATACAATGGGAGAGGAATTTAAGCAGTCCTTTAAAAATGCCAGCCACGACAGTCTGGGGCTTTCGGTCTATAACTGTGGAATCCAGAAATGCGGCCCGGGCTATGCCTGGGGCCCGGCGGTTCGGGATCACTATCTGATTCATTACATCATCTCTGGCAAAGGGACGTTTCAGGATGGCGGAACGCTGCGCCATTTGGAAGCCGGGGACGGATTTCTGGTGCTTCCCTCCCGTGTTGTCACCTATGCAGCGGATGAAGCTGACCCATGGGAATATTGCTGGGTGGGATTTAATGGAGCAGACGCCCAGCGCTTTCTCAGCTTTACCGGGCTTTCGGCAGATACGCCCATCTTCCACTATGACCGGGATTCCTTGCTGCGTGAAGAATTGCAGGCGATCATCGCTGCTGTGGGCCCTGCCCCCTGCCACGAAGCCCGTATGACCGCTGCCCTGATGAATTTTCTGGCCACGCTGATGGAGCTGTTTGGCTCTATCACGCCACGCAAAAGCAGCGGCTATGAATATGTAAAAAAATCGATCCGTTTTATCGATTTTAACTATTCCCGTGATATCGATATCGATGACATTGCCTCCCACGCCGGGATCAGCCGCAGCCATCTTTATCGCCTGTTTATGCAGTATGTTTCTATGCCCCCCAACGAATACCTCACCCGGTTCCGCATCAATAAAGCCGCCGCCCTTTTGCGAAGCAACAACCTCTCGGTGGGAGAAGCTGCTTTTTCTACCGGGTTTTCTGACCAGCTGTATTTTTCACGGGTATTTAAAAAATATAAAGGTGTTCCGCCCAGCCGCTATTTACGGGAAAAGGCCGATGTCACCGAAAAGGAGGGTACGCCATGACACCTTCGGAAGCAATTGCCAAATGGGCTAGGGAAGGCGAAGAAGCTGTCCCAACCCCATGGGATCGTTTACCGGAACTATATTTATATATGGATCAGGTTATTACCTATATGCACAGCCAGCTTTCTTTGTTTGAACGAACTGACGACAACCCGCTGCTCACCTCCAGCATGATCAACAACTATGTTAAAAGCGGGGTGTTGGAGCGCCCTGACAAAAAGAAGTATTCCCGCAACCATCTGGTTACGCTGATGGTGATCTGTATGCTCAAACCGGTGCTGTCCCTTCAGGACATCGCCTCGCTGGTTCGCTTTGGAAAAGAGTCTGGAGAAGATCAGCAAACGCTATATGAATCTTATTCCCAGGCGCAGACCGAAGCGCTTCAACGGGTTTGCCGCCGGGTGGAGGAATGTGTCCCACAAGGGGAAGATGCTTTGCGGAGGCTTGCCATGGAGCTTGCACTGGAAGCCAATTCCTGCCGTGCGGCAGCCGAGAGAATCCTTTGTGAATTGGGCAATGCCAAAACAGAGCCGCCGGCTAAAAAAGAATCTGAGCCACAAGCGGAAACAAAAGAATGAGAAAATTGCCGCAGTAGTATCCAATCCCTGCGGCAATTTTCTTTGCAGGAAAAAATTTTTTAAAAAAAGTCTTGACATCCTGTTTTTTTCTGGTATAATAATCGTTGTTCGGTTCAAAGCCTTTCGGTTTTGAGCAAGATAATGCGGTATTGTGTAATGGTAGCACGGCAGACTCTGACTCTGTTTGTCTGGGTTCAAATCCTAGTACCGCAGCCATAAACCTCGGAATACCGAGGTTTTGTATCGAGGTGTGGCTCAGTTTGGTAGAGCGCTACGTTCGGGACGTAGAAGCCGGAGGTTCAAATCCTCTCACCTCGACCAGTTAAAGTCTGAACGCAAATTGCGTTCAGACTTTTTTATTTTTGGTAAAGTCTCAGAGTTTAATTGTATGATTCGTTTCATGGCTAGATTTGAGATGATTTGAATAAAATAAACGTAATTTGTTTATATTTCATATTGATAATTATCATTTTAGTTTTTTGTGCTATTATGTATTTGTAGAAATGATTGAATCAATAAAAAGGAGGAGGTCCCATGAAAAAGAAATCCATTTGGTGTTTGGTCGTATGCTTTTTACTATTCATGAGTTCCTGCTCCCTGTGGGAATCAAAAGATTTTTTTCCTCCTCCCATCAAATTTCAAACCGAAAAAGAAATTGAAATTACAGTACCGAAAGATCAAATTTCTCCTGAATCAACATATGATAAAGGAGAAGTTCCTGTTAACCGAACAGATACCAGTGTAATATATTTGAAAAAAGTTATTCAGAGTGCTGATGAGCCTGAATTTATTATTCTTGCTTTCGATATTCTGTATCAGTTTGAGGGGAAAGAACAAAAAATTCTCCTTCCCTATAAAATCGAAGGGGAGGGAGATAACCTTTCGTATACAAATTCGATCTACACAAACAATACGGTTATAGATGGAGATGGAAAAATCTTTCAAGATGCTATTCACATTTCGTCTCAAGGACCCAACCAAGAGTTTAGTTTTGTTATGCAAACAGACACTTTGGACTCTATGAAAGAGAGCATCACCTTTACAGTGGAAGGATTTCAGGAATCGATCTATTAAATTAAAAGGAGAACCTTCTCGTAAAAAACGGGAAGGTTCTCTTTTCATGCTTTATGCTAACATCGGCTGCTCACATACAGAATTCACTGTGATAATGAAGGATGAATCCTGTGCATCAACAAGGAACCCATCTCCCGGCTGTATTTTTCCGGACAGAAGCTGGTCAGATAGGAAGTCTTCAATTCCAGTCTGAATCGCCCGGCGCAGCGGGCGGGCTCCATATTCCAGATCTGTTCCCCGCCGGACTATTTCCTGCACCGTATTTGATGTAAAAGACATGTGAAGATTCTGCTCGGCCAGCCGCTTTTGCAGCTGTGTCAACAGCTTTTCGGCAATCACATAAAGGTCTTGCCCGTTGAGCTGTCGGAACACAATACAGCCGTCCAACCGGTTGATAAATTCGGGCTTAAACTGCTTTTTGACCGCCCGCATCACCCGGTTTTCCGCTGCTTTTTCCCCTTCCCTGCCCTGTTCAAGAAACCCCAGTGTTTCTGTGTGAGACGCCCCCACATTGGACGTCATAATCATCACCGTGTTCCGAAAGTCTGCCTGTCGTCCATGGCTGTCTGTCAGCCTGCCGTCCTCCATGATTTGCAGCAGGACATCAAAAAGATCCGGATGTGCCTTTTCGATCTCGTCAAACAATATCACGGAATATGGATGCTTTCTCACCGCTTCTACAAGCTGCCCGCCCTGCTCAAACCCCACATAGCCCGGCGGCGCTCCAAGCAGCCTGGATACAGCGTGCTTTTCCATATATTCCGACATATCAAAACGAATCAGCCGTTTTTCTTCTCCAAACACTGCCTCTGCCAGCGCTTTGCACAGCTCCGTTTTTCCTACCCCGGTAGGACCGGAAAACAGAAAACTGCCAATGGGTCGCCCCGGCTCTTTAAGGCCGGTACGTCCCCGGCGGACAGCGCATGCAACCGCCGAGATTGCCTGCTTTTGCCCCACAACCCGCTGTGACAGAATCTCCTCTAGCCGGCGCAGACGGACTCCTTCCGGCTCTGTGATGCGGCAAACAGGGATTCCAGTCCAATCCCCCACAACTGCCGCCACATCTTCTGCTGTCACGGTTTTTGGAGAGTCTGCTCCTTCCTCTGCAAAAGCCCCTTGCAGCTGTACCCTGGAAGCTGCTTCGTCCATCAGGTCAATGGCTTTATCGGGCAGGAAACGTTCGGGAAGATACCGCACTGATAGGGAGATCGCCGCATGCAGCGTATCTTTGGGAATCACAACCTGATGATGTTTTTCATAGCGGCGATAAATCCCCTCAAGAATCCGCAGCGTTTCCTTTTCGTCCGGTTCTTCTATCATAACCGGCTGAAACCGGCGTGTTAATGCGGCGTCCCGTTCCAAACAGCGATGGTATTCGCTGGTGGTAACCGCCCCGATCACCTGTATTTCACCACGAGCCAGAAAAGGCTTGAGAATATTTGCAGCATCCGCAGAGCCTTCTGCCGCTCCCGCCCCGATGATGGTGTGCAGTTCATCTACAAACAGGATCACATTTCCACTGGATTGCACCTGACGAACCACTCTGCGAATCCGTTCCTCAAAATCGCCCCGATATTTTGTCCCGGCCACCAGACTCGTCAAATCTAATGCAATCAACCGTTTTCCCAATAGCGGGCCGGGGACATCTCCGGCAGAGATTTTTTGTGCCAACCCTTCTGCAACGGCGGTCTTTCCCACACCCGGCTCGCCAATAAGCAGAGGGTTATTTTTGGTATACCGGCAAAGGATTCCCAGCGCCCGCTGGATTTCCCGCTCCCTCCCAATTACCGGCATCAGCCTTCCGGCAGCTGCCAGCCGGGTGAGATCCCTGCCAAACTGCTCCAATGGTTCTTTGGGCCTGGCGATCTCCCGCTCAGGCAGCAGGGGCCGCTCCCTCAGTTCCGGCATTTCCCGCAGCAGGTCTTTGGGACGAACTCCCAAGGCAGCCAATATCCGGCTCCCGCAGGAATCCCGTTCTTCGGCAATGGCCAGCAGCAGATGCTCCGTTCCTGCACCGGAAGCCCCCATTTCGATGGCACGAGCCGCCGCTGATTGCAGAATCCGGCGGCATTTTGGGCTAAAATCATCCGGGGAGAGCTTTTCCATGCTGCTTTCCCCGGATGTTTCCTGTTTGATAAAATTTTCGAGTTTTTCCTGTGTGATATTCAGCTTTGCAAGCAATTCAAACGCAGCCGTTTCTTCTGTTTTTGCCAGCTCCATCAGCAAATGCTCGCTTCCTACATATCCATAACCGCATCCAGCGGCTTTTTCAACTGCCCGGTTCAGCACCAGATTTGCCTTCTCTGTAAAACCGCTGAAACGGTACAATCCTCTCTCACTCCTCTGCTGGGAAATCTGGAATTAATCTTCCAAAGCTTCCCGGAAAATCCGGGCACGCATGATATCCGGTTCTTCTCCGCTGGATTCTTCGTGTAAAGAAGGCAGACGGAGAGTAGCGGGCTGTGCCAGCACCGAGAGCCGGTTTAGCTGTTCCAGCGGGATTCCCGAAATCATCCCCGTATAAACGCCCAATCGGACATTGGAGAGCAGCTTCATGCACTCCCCTGCGCTCAAAATTCTGGCAGTCCGCAAGATTCCCAGCGAACGTGCCACCATATCCTGCACCTCAATGCGTGCAATCAGCTTTTCTCTGGCTCCACGCTCCTGCCGGATAAGCTGCATGGCAATCCCGCTCAAATTGGTAATGGCCTCCTCCTCGCTCAACCCCAGCGTCACCTGATTGGAAAGCCGATACAGGCTCCCAACTGCTTCTTCCCGCTCTCCAAACGAAACGCCACGAAGGGAAAGTCCCAGCTTGGAAAGATTTTCGATGGTACGGTTGATGATTCCTCCTTCTTCCAGCGCTGGAAGATGCAGCACCAACGAAGCTCGCAGCCCTGTTCCCAAATCGGCGGGGCTCTGTGTCAGATATCCCAGACGATCATCAAAGGCAAAGGAAAGGCGCTCATTGAATACATCATCCAGATGATTGGCTTCTTTCCATGCTTCTTTGAGAGACAGCCCTTTCTTCATCACCTGAAGGCGCAAATGATCCTGTCCGTTCACCATTACAGCGATTTCTTCTTCTTTTGAAAGGAGCAGCGCACGCCCCTGCGGACGGGAAATAAACTCCGGGCTCACCAGATGGCGCTCTACCATGGAAACCGCAGCGGTTTTGGAAAGGGACGTCATGGGAATCCAGGTAAAACGGTTGGCAAACAGGCTATTGGCGCCCATGGCTTCTTTTTGAACCAGCTCCAACACTCGTTGCTTGCCGGCATCGTTGAGATGCTCCGGGAACGGCAGGCTCCGCAGGTTGCGTGCCAGACGAATCCGGCTGCTGATGACCACATCCCCCTCTGCACCGGATTTCTCATACCATTTGATTTCTTCACTCATGCTTTTCCGCCCCCTTAATCGCTTTGATTTCGTCCCGCAATACAGCTGCCAGCTCAAAGTTTTCCTGAGCGATTGCCTGCTGCAACAGCTTTTTCTTGGCCTCCAACAAGTCGTTCTGGTCGGGAACCACCTGCATCCCGGTTTGAGGGCGCACTGTCAGCTCTGCTTTGATCGGGCTTTTTCCCCGATGAACGGTGTTTCCATGTAGCTTTTGAAGCATCGGGGCCAGCTGCTGATAAAAGGTGTGGTAGCACTGGGCGCACCCCACCGTACCGGTTCGGGCGATCTCATCAAATGTGCTGCCGCAGCCTTTGCAGCGAAGCTCTTCCTCCCGTGGATACTCTCTGGCCTGGCTGCCCAGGAGATTTTCCAGATGGATTCCCAGGCCGCCAAAAATATCGGCGTACCCTAAACTCCGGGCACAGTGGGAACAGAGGGCATATTCGGTCAATTCCCCGTTGTAGATTCGCTTTATATGTGTGGTGGCGGGATTTTTCCCGCAATGCTGGCACAGCATACCCATACCTCCTATCCAACTTCTCTTTATATTATGTATCGTTTTCTTTTTCCATGACATCTTTCACAACGTCACGTCTTTTTGAAATTTTGGTTTTTGGCGGGACTCCCGGATTTTTTGCAGCGCCTTTTTCCGGGTATCCGGGTCAAGCACGCCTTCTTCCAGATACGGCCCGGTTTTTTCCGGAAACCGGATATATGCCATTGAATACGCCCACGCCACCGCCATTTTGGCATAATAATCCTGTTGGCGGATTTGCGAGAGCAAGACCAGCGCACGGTCAATCCACTCCGGCGTGAGATAGTAATCGAGCAGCAGCACCGCCGCTACTCTGGCTTCAAACTCCCGGCTGGAATGGGCATAGGGCTGCAAGAACTCCCAGCCCGCTTCCCGGTTCTTTTCTATCACTTTCAGCGTGGCGCAAAAGCTATCGCAAACCGACCAGTTTTGGATGCGGGGCACAAACGCACGGCACGCCGCCCAAACGGTTTCCAGCTCTGCATGTGCCCCGCCATATCCAATCACCATGCCACGGAGCATGGTTTCTTCAAAACAGCAGTCCTCCTCGTGGGAGAGCCAGGATTGCCAATCACAAGCGGCAATCTGTTTTGCAAGCCGCCGCAGCTTGGGCAGCCGCACGCCCCATACTGATTTTTCTCCGGGCAGCAAGCGGGAAGCAAATGCCTGATACTCCGGCTCCGCCATCTCCCGCAATAAGTCCCGCACCTGTTGGGGCGATTCATACTGCCAATGCCCGTTTTCCTTTGTCTTTTTTCTTTGCATCTTTTCCCTGCTTCCCGATTTGTGGTATACTAAGGCTTGTTTGAAAATCGATTATCATCCGTTAACATCTGATAAAACACCCAGATTCTATCACATTGAATGGAAAGGAGCGCATTTCATGCTTCATATTGGCTGTCATTTATCATCTTCCAAAGGATCTGTCGCTATGGCAAAACAGGCGCTGGCGCTTGATGCCGACACATTCCAATACTTTACCCGCAACCCCAGAGGGAGCCGGGCAAAAGAAATCGACCCAAAGGACGTTGCAGACTATCTGGCGATTGCAAAGGAACACCGGTTTGCGCCGGTTGTCGCCCATGCGCCCTATACGCTGAACGCCTGCTCTGCCGAACCACGCACCCGTGAATTTGCCCAGATGGCCATGGCAGACGACCTGCGCCGGATGGAATACACGCCCGGCGGCCTTTATAACTTCCATCCCGGCAGCCATGTGGGGCAGGGAGCCGAAACCGGAATCCAGTTGATTGCCAGCCAGCTCAACCAGCTTCTCACCCCCGAAACCAGCACCACCGTTTTGCTGGAAACCATGGCGGGCAAAGGGACCGAGGTTGGGCGCAGCTTTGAGGAACTGCGTGCTATTCTCGATGAGGTGGAGCTTTCGGAAAAAGTGGGCGTTTGCCTGGATACCTGCCACGTCCACGATGCCGGATATGATATTGTTTCCAACCTGGACGGCGTTCTGACAGAATTTGACCGGGTAATCGGCCTGTCACGCCTAAAAGCCATCCACCTCAACGACAGCATGAACCCCTGCGGTAGCCGCAAAGACCGCCACCAGAAAATCGGTCAGGGACATATCGGGCTTGAGGCCATGGAACGCATCATCAACCATCCGGCTCTGCGTAAGCTTCCCTTCCTTTTGGAAACGCCGAATGAGCTTTCCGGCTATGCCGAAGAAATCCGCCTGCTGCGAAGCCTGTATCGGGAATAAGCTCCGCACTCTGTTCAGGACATCCGATTACAGCAGCGCTTTTTCCCAGTCGGCTTCCCGAAACCCTGTTAGCACCTGGCCGCCAGCCAACAAAATCGGCCGCTTGACCATCATGCCGTCAGAGGCCAGCAGCTCCAACTGTTCTTCTTCCCCCATTTCCGGCAGCTTTTTGGAAAGCTCCATCGAGCGATACAGCTGCCCACTGGTGTTGAAAAAGCGCTTGAGGGGCATCCCGCTCTTGTGATACCACTCCCGCAGTTCTTCTACGGTGGGGTTTTGCAGCTTGATATCCCGCTCCTCAAAGGGAATCGAATGGCTTTCGAGCCAAGTTCTGGCTTTTTTACAGGTTGTGCATTTGGGATAGCAAATAAAAGTTACTTCCATTTTATTGGAACCTCCATCTTAGTTTTCATTTTTTATTTTGTGTTGCCCTCATAGTCCAACCCGGCCTTTTTGGCCTGAGAGGATTGGAACTTCCGGGCAATTTGATAGACCTTTCCGTCTTTTTCAAACAATGCGCCGGTTTGCCTAAAATGAAACGGTACGCCAGCCTGTCTGCACTGTTCTGCCAGGCTGACGACCCATTCATACCGGCACAGTCTGGCTCCGGGGCCGGATTCACCACCCACACTCACCTGCTCGATTTGAGGGGTGAGCCACGGGGTCAGGTCGATTTTTTCCAGCAGCGGCTCGCAGATAATACTCTTGTGGCACACCGGCGCACGAAGAAATACCGGCAGCCGGTTTTCTGCCTGCTTCTGGTTCTCCACCGTGCAGCAGATATACACATGCTCCCAGCCATTGCCCCAATCAGGCGGCAGGCAGCTTTCCAGCCGGTGGATTCGCTTCGTTACAAACAGGAACCGAAGATCCTGCCGAGCACGGATCATATCCCACGCCGCCATACGCCAGGGGTCGGCATCTTCCAGCAAAAAATCAGAGGTAAAACAGGTATACACGGTTTCGCCCGGCGCAATGCGGTATTCCCCATTGCGCTTTTTTTCTATCGGCAGGGTATATTCCCGTGTTTTGGTTACCACCGAGCTGTCACGCCCATGCTCTGCGTCTATGCGGTAAACATAGCAGTGATGACAGCCCTCGCTGATTTTGTGGCAGCCATGCCATGGATTCCAACCGGCCATCTTCTCACCTCCCGGAACACCTGTTTCTATTATACCTCTGTTTTGCAAGCCCTGACAAGAGGCTCCTCCCTCTTGTGTTTTTAGCAGCAACGCAGTATCATTAGAACAGATTTTGGGATACAGAAAGAAGGCAGTTGTATGAGAAGTCAGGAAATACGGAAAATTGCACCGGAAATGGACCCTCTCCGCATCGGGATGGGATGGACCGTGCAGGATCTGGAAAAACCTCAAATTATCATTGAAAGCACATTTGGCGACAGTCACCCCGGAAGCGCACACCTGATGGAACTGGTGAACCGGGCTGTGGAAGGAGCTGCATCGGCTGGTGGAAAGGCCGCCCGGTATTTTTCCACAGATATCTGTGACGGCATGGCACAGGGACACGACGGGATCAATTACTCGCTGGCTTCACGGGATATGATTTGCAATCTGGCTGAAATTCATGCCAACGCCACGCCTTTTGACGGCGGGGTTTTCATCGCCAGCTGTGATAAATCAGTTCCGGCGCTTCTGATGGCGATGGGAAGAATCAACATTCCCTCACTGATGGTAACCGGCGGCGTGATGCAGGCGGGGCCTGACCTGCTCACGTTGGAACAGCTTGGGAAATATAGCGCCATGTATCAGCGTGGGGAGATTTCAGAGGAGGAGCTGACTTATTATAAACACCACGCCTGCCCCTCCTGCGGTGCCTGTTCCTTTATGGGAACGGCCTCTACCATGCAGATCATGGCCGAAGCACTGGGACTGATGCTCCCCGGAACAGCTTTGATGCCCGCCACTTGCCGTGAACTGCAAGACGCTGCTGTTGCAGCAGGCAAACAGGCGGTGTGGCTGGCTGAAAAGGGGCTATGCCCTCGTGATCTGGTAACGATGGAATCCTTTGAAAATGCCATTATGGTACACGCTGCTATTTCCGGTTCCACCAACTCTTTGCTGCATCTTCCGGCAATCGCTCATGAGTTTGGCCTTACTATTGACGAAACCACATTTGATCGTATTCATCAAAACGCACACTATCTTCTGGATATCCGGCCTGCGGGAAAATGGCCAGCAGAATATTTTTATTATGCTGGCGGCGTCCCGGCTGTGATGGAAGAAATCCGCTCCCAGCTGCATCTGGATGTACAAACGGTAACAGGAAAAACACTTGGAGAAAATTTGGAGCAGCTCAAAAAAACAGGGTATTACGACCACTGCAACGAGCTTTTACAGAAAACCGGCCTTTCTGCCAGCGAGATTATCCGCCGCTATGAAAATCCGATTGGTACAAACGGCACCGTGGCAATCTTAAAAGGGAACCTTGCCCCACAGGGAGCGGTTGTTAAGCACTCCACCGTCCCTAAAGCCATGCACAAAGCCCTGCTGCGGGCACGCCCATTTGACTCTGAGGAAGAAGCCATCGATGCTGTGCTCCATCATCGTATTGCGCCGGGTGACGCCGTGCTGATTCGTTATGAAGGCCCCAAGGGCAGCGGTATGCCGGAAATGTTCTATACCACCGAAGCGATTTCCTCAGACCCAGAGCTTTCAGCTTCGATTGCCCTTATCACAGACGGCCGCTTTTCCGGTGCCTCCAAAGGCCCTGCCATCGGTCATGTTTCCCCCGAAGCAGCAGAGGGAGGCCCCATTGCGCTGGTACAGGAGGACGATCTCATTGAAATCGATATTCCGGGCCGTATTTTGCAGATTGTAGGGATAAACGGCAAACGCTGCACCCCGCAAGAAGTGGAGCAGGAGCTCGCCCGCCGCCGTCAAAATTGGCAGCCGCATCCCTCTAAATATCCTTCCGGCGTTCTGCGCCTGTTTTCCGACCGGGCTGTTTCTCCCATGAAGGGCGGATATATGGAATAAACTATATTTAAGCAGTTTCTGTCTACCGTGTTTCATGGAATTAAAATGCTGTATAAAAGGAACAGGCTATCCACATGGGATAACCTGTTCCTTTTTTATATGATTCGATTGAATTTTGGATAGCTAGATAGATGTTACAAAATATGGTGGCTTTTCGCAGATGCCATTCTGGGTATTTTATGAGCTTTTTAGTAATATTGATAATGATGAAAAAGAGAAAACAGTAGGTAAGGTATTATGCGTTATCCATTATAGATTACTTTTGGAATAGCTTCTTACTGTACCCAAAACTGCGGCCAAAGAAACTATAACAGCAGCCAGAAGATTCATAGCGAATCCCCAACCCTGTACAGAATAAACCAAATTCTTCTGTAATAATTCGTTTCCGGTGAGAAGGGGCGCCAAGGTGTAGTTGGAAATACCCACTCCTATATTTTGCAGCAGGAGAGGAAGAAGCAGAATCACCACGGATGAGAGAACGGTCACTAATGTGTTTTTGCTCCATTGGGAAATCCCATCAATTAACAACACGGAAGCCGCCACCGTTGTAAAACGAATCAGATATAAACACAGCAGAAAACCCTGTATCGAAAAAGGAAAGCTACATTCCTGAAACGGCGCAAGGCTTTGAAGGGGAACAGAAAGCTGCGGCAGCCCCCATTCCTGATAAACATTTACAAGCTGTGGCAGATAGGTTTCTAGATATAGTGGGAGCAGCAGAAGAAGGCTGATTCCCAATTTGCAGGCAGCACTTCTGGTTCTTCCCTCTGCGGTGGAGCGCAAAAGCCGGGACATTCCAGAGGAATGTTCCCCGGCAAAAAGAGGGGAAAAACAAATAATGCACACCAACAGCAGTTCAAAAGCAAAAAGGCTGTCTTGCTTTTCCCCTGCCAATGAGAAAAGCAAACGATATCCCTATCTGGAACAAAACTCAGATCTGTGCCGGTGCGCTCCTGATACTCCTTCATAAATTGATGTTGTTGTTCCAGAAGCTGGAGTGCGTTTCGGTTGCGTAGGATGGCAAATTCATTGCTCTGCAATGCGGATTCCAGCAGCAGAAAAAGGATTCCCTCCACCAGCAATACAAGTGTTACACTGAATGGATATTCAAAGAGATTCAGATTGAGATACTTCTCTACCACCGTTTGTGGCTGTAGAAACGCATTCAGGTTCAGATACTTGAATATGGAATACGGGTCTATGTACTGATACAGAAGCACACTGACAACCGCTGTCAGAATGAGCAGCGTATTATTTTTGAATAACGCCCCCACTGCCAGCAGGAAAATCCCAATCAAACAACAGGCTGCTATCTTCCCAAATAAAAACAGGAGAACATATTGTAAAACCGTAATTTGAAAAGAAGAGCCAAGGAACCCCTGTACCGATTGGATGGGACGCATCCAATCGCCAAAGCCATAGCTCCAGAAGATAAAAAGCATATTGCTCCCATAAAAAACAAGAGCCACCCCGAAAGCGGACGCCAGCATCACCAGCAATTTGGCCCCGGCCAGCACAGCACCACTTTGATAATTGGGGCGAATGAGGTAAAACAGGCCGTTTTCATGCTCTTTTACAATTACAGCGCCTGCCAACAGCACCAGAAACAACACTACAATCAGATCGGTAGCGGTGGTTTGGGAAAGTGCGTTTACACCAGTGGAAATATCACTGGAAAGTTCCCTGCGTTCCAGCTGATCCATTTCCTTCGCTGTTTTGATTTGCCCGCTTTGAGAAGGATGATCCCTTTGGCGATAAATTCGATATCGGACACCACATGGGTGGCGATCAGGACAATGTGCTCAAGGGCAATTTGGGCAATCATATTCCGGATGCGGATTCGTTCTTTGGGGTCAAGGCCGGCGATAGGTTCGCCCAGCACAATGATCTGGGGATGGTTCAGCAGCGCTTGTGCAATCAGAATACGCTGCTTCATTCCTCCGGAAAACCCGCCAAGCTTTCGATTTCGGTCACTTTTCAGGTTAACGGTTTCCAAAAGCTCCTCGATTTCTGCATATGCCTGCTGCTTTTTCATCCCCTTTACAGCAGCCATAAATGTTCATATTTTTTCATTTAATTTGATGCTTTTGTTTTTTATTAATAAAATTGTTATAATACCTATATTTTTATAATTAATAAAAATCAATTAACACATAAGAATACAACAAAAAATCCGAACCCATCGCCAATCGGCAAAAGGTTCGGATTTTATTGTGATGGTGGACCTGGAGGGATTCGAACCCTTGACCTCTCGGATGCGAACCGAACGCTCTCCCAGCTGAGCTACAGGCCCATATTTACAACGGTGTTTATTATATCACCTTTGATTTTAAAATGCAACTATTTTCTTGTAATTTCAAACACTCTGTTGCTTTAGAGTCTGCCTTTTCTCCCGCTCTATATGGTATATTTGCTTTTTCCCTATCGCCTATTAGACGTTTTATGTTATAATAACTACACCACCATTTATCAGGAGGAATTCCCATCATGAAACTGATTCGAACACAAGATGCCGTTGGACAGGTGCTCTGTCACGATATTACACAAATCATTCCCGGCGTTATCAAAGACGCTGCTTTCCGAAAAGGACATATTGTTAGAGAAGAAGATATCCCGGTTTTGCTGAGCCTTGGCAAAGACCATTTATATGTATGGGAAAATGATGAAACTCGCCTGCACGAAAACGATGCGGCCCAAATTCTTTTATCCATCTGCCAAAACGAGTATATGCACTCTTCAGCGGTCAAAGAAGGCAAAATTGAGATGATCGCAGACTGTGACGGGCTGTTTCTAGTGGATTCCAAACGATTACTTGCTGTGAACACACTGGGAGAAATGATGATCGCTACCTGCCATGGCGGGACACCGGTAAAAAAAGGGGATAAGCTGGCAGGAATGCGGATTATTCCGCTGGTAATCGAAAAAGAAAAAATGGACAAAGCCAGAGAAGCTGCCGGAGAAAAGCCGCTTCTTCAAATTATACCTTTCCGTTCCCTAAAAGTCGGGTTGGTGACCACCGGCAACGAGGTGTACCATGGACGGATTCAGGATGCCTTCACACCGGTCATCCGTGAGAAGTTGGCAGAATACCATTGTGAAATCACTGAACATGTTGTGTTGCCGGACGATCACCAAGCTATTACCGACGCCATTTGCAGAATGCTTGAAAACGGTGTTGATTTGGTGCTGTGTACCGGCGGCATGAGTGTTGACCCTGATGATCGCACCCCCCTTGCCATCAAAAATACGGGGGCTAAGGTTCTTCGTTATGGCGCCCCGGTATTGCCCGGTGCCATGTTTATGCTGGCCTATACAGCAGACGGCCGCCCCATCGCCGGGCTTCCCGGCTGCGTGATGTATGCCGGACGCACGATTTTCGATCTGGTTCTTCCCTATCTGGTAGCCGGTGTGCCGGTTACCAACGAACAGCTTTGCAGGTACGGAGAAGGCGGGCTGTGTCTGGGTTGCAGTGTTTGCACCTGGCCTAACTGCGGATTTGGAAAGTAACAGCACTCAGGAGGAAGATTTATGTCATTGACCCATTTTGATGCCAATGGTGCCGCCCATATGGTGGACGTAGGCCAAAAAGCTGAAACACAGAGAACGGCGGTTGCTTCGGGCAGCATTGTGATGACCCCGGCCTGTTTTGAGGCGGTACAAAGCGGGACGATTGGAAAAGGCGATGTATTGGGGGTTGCACGCATTGCCGGTATTATGGGGGCAAAAAAAACCTCGGAGCTGATTCCCCTTTGCCATTTGCTGGGGCTGACCAAATGCTCGGTAGAATTTACCCTGTGCCCAGAGGAATGTCGGATTATCGTCCACTGTACGGCACAGACTACCGGAAAAACCGGCGTAGAAATGGAAGCACTTACTGGGGTAAACATTGCCTTACTGACGATTTATGATATGTGCAAGGCAATGGACAAATCTATGGTGATAGAGAATATCCATCTGGAAGAAAAGCACGGCGGAAAAAGCGGGGACTATTATTTTGGAGGCGCTGCGAAATGAAAGACCGCCTGGGTCGAGAAATCCATTATATGCGAATTTCTGTCACCGACCGCTGTAATCTCCGCTGTCGATACTGTATGCCCGATTCTCCATGCTTTCTGCCGGAAGCCGAGCTGCTCTCCTATGAGGAGCTGCTGCGAATCTGTGCCTGTGCTGTGAAGCTGGGTATCAACTGTTTTAAAATTACTGGCGGAGAGCCGCTGGTGCGCCCCGGTCTTCTTCCCTTTCTAAAAGCGTTAAAATCCATGGAAGGCGTACGTCAGGTGACGCTGACAACCAACGGCCTTTTGCTTGGTAACTTGCTGAGCGGGCTTTGTGAGATTGGCATAGATGGCCTGAATATCAGTCTGGACACGCTGGATTCCCAGCAGTACACGCTTCTTACAGGCGGTGGGACACTGGAACCGGTACTGCAAAATCTCAAGGCTGCTGTCGCTTCCCCCATTCCTGTTAAGCTCAACGGAGTTCTGCTTCCTGAAACAGTTACACAGATTCTCCCATTGGCTGCTTTGGCCGAACAAATGGCCATTGATGTGCGCTTTATCGAGATTATGCCAGTGGGATATGGGAAGGGAATTGTTCCTGTTCCTTCCTCTCAGGCATTGCAGATGCTGCAAAACGTCTACCCAGACCTGACCCCCTGTGCAGCAAAGCGGGGGAACGGCCCGGCTTATTATTGGGAAAGCAGCCGTCTGAAAGGAAAACTCGGCCTGATCGATGCGGTGAGCAACCGTTTTTGCGAGCAGTGTAACCGGGTTCGGCTAACCTGTACCGGTTATTTAAAACCCTGTCTTTGTTTTGAGTCGGGAATCGATTTGAAAGAATTTTTGGCCGGCGGCGAACAGGAGCTTCTCGAAAAAATGCGAACCGCCATTTGGGATAAACCCATTTCCCATTGCTTTTCGCAGCCGGAAAACATGACCGAAACACATATGATGTCACAAATTGGAGGATAACATTTATGGGAAAAATTATGGCGATTTGCATTTCTCCCCAGCGGGGGACACAAAAAGAGCCGGTGCAGCAGGCACAGTTCACCCCGGAATGGGGAATTGTGGGCGATGCTCACGGCGGCAACTGGCATCGTCAGGTGAGCTTGTTGGGACTGGAAAAAATTGAAGCGTTCCGGGAGCGGGGCGCTCAGGTCAAATTTGGAGATTTTGGCGAAAACCTGGTGGTTTCCGGGTTTGACTTCCGCAATCTGCCGGTTGGCACTTTGCTCCAGTGCGGCGAAGTCATTCTCGAAATGACACAGATTGGAAAAGAATGTCACAGCCACTGCCGAATCTATCACGCTGTCGGCGACTGTATCATGCCACGGGAAGGTGTTTTTGCCCGTGTACTGCATGGCGGCACCATCTCAACCGGCGATGAATTGACCCTTCTTCCCCGCTCTGAACCCCGTCCCTGGCAGGCGGCTGTGATTACGCTGTCGGATAAAGGTAGCATTGGGGAACGCCGTGACGAAAGCGGCCCCGCAATTGTCGAGCGTCTTTCTGCAAATGGATATGAAATCATCGAGCAGCTGTTGTTGCCCGACGACCGTGCCCGGTTGGAAAAGGAACTGATTCGGCTTTGCGACCAGCGCCATCCGGATTTGATTCTCACTACCGGTGGGACTGGTTTTTCCGGGCGGGACGTGACCCCCGAAGCCACCCTTGCAGTTGCCGAACGGCAGGCGCCGGGGATTGCCGAGGCCATCCGGGCAGCAAGCCTGAAAATTACCCCCAGAGCCATGCTGTCACGGGGCGTTTCTGTTATCCGTGGCAACACATTGATTATCAACCTGCCGGGAAGCCCCAAGGCGGTTCGGGAAAGTATGGATGTATTTCTCGACACCATTCCCCATGCGATGGAGCTGCTTCGTGGCGCTGTTGCAGATTGCGCCCGCTGAAATCTCTTTTGGGATTCATCCGCATGTAAATCCATGCGTTTGAAATAGATTCGCCCTGAAAGATGGGCAGAAATGAGGTTTTTGTGATGAAAAAACTCCTAACCACCCTGTTCGCCCTGTTGCTGACAGCCGGTTTGACTGCCTGCACTTCGGCGCCTGCCGCTTCACAGGCTTCCCAGCCTGACGAAAGCAGCACCTCCTCTGCACCTTCTCAGAAGCCAGAGGAAAACGTAGAACTGACGGTATTTGCCGCCGCCTCTCTTACAGAAACGCTGGACGAGATTTCCAAAGCCTATTCCGAACAGCATCCGGGGGTACAATTCACCTTTAATTTTGACTCCTCCGGCACTCTCCAGACGCAGATTGAAGAAGGGGCAGAATGTGACCTTTTTCTCTCCGCAGCACAAAAACAGATGGATGCACTGGAAAAAGGCGGGTTTATCGACCCCGACACCCGCATTGACCTGCTGGAAAACAAAGTGGTGCTGGCTGTTCCCAAAGGAAACCCGGCGGGGATCAAAACCTTTGCTGACATTGGGACCGATAAATGCAGCCTTATCGCCCTTGGCAACGATGATGTTCCGGTAGGGGCTTATTCGATTGAGATTCTCACCTCTCTGGGGCTGCTGGAAGGACTGGAAAACAGCCAGAAAATTACTTATGGCTCTAACGTGAAGGAAGTTACCACACAGGTAAGCGAAGGTGTGGTGGATTGTGGTATCGTGTATGCCACCGACGCATTTAGTGCCGGGCTGGAGGTCGCTGAAACTGCCGACCCTTCCCTTTGCAGCCAGGTGCTCTACCCCGCCGCTGTTTTGAAGGGCTCCTCTCATGCAAAAGCGGCCTCAGAATTTTTGGCTTATCTTCAGGGCGATGAAGCCCGTACCATCTTTGAGAAAGTGGGCTTTACGGTTATCGACGCCGAATCAGCCGCAAAGTGAGGTTTTTAGATGGACTGGTTTCCTTTGTTCAACTCGGTGCGAATCGCCCTGATATCCAGTGTGGTGGTATTTTTCAGCGGTATTTTTTGCGCTTATTATGTCGCCCGACTCCCCCGCCTTCTCAAGGGGATTCTGGATGTATTATTTACCCTTCCACTCGTCCTTCCCCCCACGGTAGTGGGATATTTTTTGCTTCTCCTGCTGGGGAACAACCGTCCCTTTGGCGCCTGGATGCTTGAAAATTTTCAGATTCGGCTGGTGATGACCTGGTATTCGGCGGTGTTTGCCGCTATTGTCGTATCCTTCCCCCTGATGTACCGCACCGCCAGAGGCGCTTTTGAGAGCTTTGACGAAACGCTTTCTGATGCCGGAAAAACGCTGGGGCTGCCCGGCTGGTACATATTCTGGCGTATTCGGATGCCTGCCTGCCGCCAGGGGATTCTGGCCGGGACAGTTTTGGCGTTTGCACGGGCGCTGGGAGAATATGGAGCTACCAGTATGATTGCCGGATATACCCCCGGCAAAACTGCCACCATCTCCACCACCGTTTATCAGTTATGGCGGACTGATAACGACGAACTGGCTTTTGTCTGGGTACTGGTGAATCTTGCGATTTCAGCGGTGGTTTTGCTGGCAGTCAACTTTCTGGAGAAAAAACAGAGGAGGCCCCAAAAATGAGCCTGTTGGTAGATATCGAAAAAAAGCTGGGCTCTTTTACCCTGCAAGCCCGGTTTGAAACGCAGGAGGGAATTACCGGCCTGTTGGGGGCTTCTGGCTGCGGAAAAAGTATGACGCTGCGCTGTGTGGCAGGAATCGAGCGTCCCGACAAGGGAAGGATTGTGCTGGATGGGAACGTTCTGTTTGACAGCCGGCAAGACTGCCGGCAAAAAATCGACCTGCCCCCCAAAAAGAGGCAGGTCGGCTATCTATTTCAAAATTATGCGCTGTTTCCCAACATGACAGTTCGCCAGAATATCTTGACCGGGCTGTTTCACGAGAAAGACCGCCAAAAAAAGGAAGCAGAAGCCGTCAAAATCATCAACCTGCTGGGACTCAACGGTCTGGAAAGCCACCGTCCCGCTCAGCTTTCCGGCGGACAGGCACAACGGGTGGCACTGGCTCGGATTCTGGTTTCCCATCCCAAACTTCTGCTGCTGGATGAACCCTTTTCCGCTTTGGACAGTTTTCTCCGGGATCAGCTTCAACTGGACATGATGGAGCTATTGCGGCAGCTGGGCACTCCTGCACTGCTGGTAACCCACAACCGGGACGAAGCCTATCATATGTGTCCGCATCTGATGCTGATGGAAAAGGGCGCTGTTATCCGATTTGATGAAACCAAAAAGGTGTTCGCCAATCCGGGCAGCCGTTATGCCGCACAATTGACCGGATGTAAGAACATTGTTTCGGCGCAAAAAAAAGACGATTTCACGATCTGGGTGCCGGAATGGGGGATTCACCTCCATTCCTCCGAGCCGGTTGGCGACACCCTTTGTGGTGTAGGAATCCGGGCGCATTATTTTAACCCTAAATCCCGATACAACCGTTTTCCGGTCATATTCCAGCATCAGGTTGAGGAACCGTTTGAATGGATTCTTCAATTCCGTTTTGCTGCACAAGCAGAGAACACGCCTCCTGTGTGGTGGCGGATTCCAAAAGACAAAAAGCCCAAAGAGTTTCCCGAAGAACTGGGAATCGCACCGGAAAATATACTCCTGTTATATTCCTGATAAAAACCGGAATGGTTCTGTTTCTGACAGATCCGTTCCGGTTTCGTTTTTTACTGGCAACAGACGGGGGATTTCTCCCCTGAATAATTCAAATAAATCCAAATTCCTGTCAACAAAATACTATTTTTTCATATGATTTTGTATTATCATAAATCCCAGAATCAACTTGAAAAGGGTGCATCACACATGAAAATTGGAATTGGGATCGATACAGGCGGAACCTACACCGATGCGGTTCTCTACGATCTGGAAGCAGGCAAAATCCTTGCCAAATCAAAAGCGTTGACAACTCCGCATGCGCTAACTGAAGGAATTTGCGAAGCGCTGGACGCTTTGCCATTATCGCAATACCCCGAAATTACCGTTGTGGCGCTTTCGACTACCCTGGCCACTAACGCCTGTGTGGAAAACAAAGGCGGGCGGGCAAAACTGGTATGTATGGGTCTTTATCCGAAAGTTGTAAACGAGCTCGGCAAAAACTACGGCCTGCCGGATAGCAGCGAAATATTCTTTTATGATACCCATGGTACTTTTTCCGGGGAAATCCTTGAGGAACCCGACTGGCAGGATTTTCTCGAAAAAAGCCACCAGTATCTGGACGATGCTGATTCGATTGGCGTGGTTGAAATCTATGCCATGAATAACGGGGGCGTATTGGAAAGAAAAGCAAAGGCACAGCTGGAAAATGAATATGGGGTTGAAGTCATCCCATCCAACGATCTTTTTACCGACCTCAATTCCTTACAGCGGGGTTCCAGTACTCTACTAAATGCACGTCTGGTGCCGATTATCCGCAGCTTTCTCAAAGCAATCCATCATTCTCTCGACCAAAAAGGGATTCATGCCAAAACCGTTATTATGCGCAGCGACGCCTCTATCATGTCGGAAGAATTTACCGAAACGCATCCGGTTGAAACACTGGTATGCGGGCCGGCCGCCAGCGTGATGGGTGGATTGGCGCTCACCGGAGAAACTGAGGGAGTCGTGGTGGATATGGGCGGTACCACTACCGATATCGCACTGGTCAAAGACTCCATTCCCATCCAGTCGAAAGATGGCGTACACATTGGAGGATGGAAAACATTTGTAAAAGGGCTGGCTATTGACACTTTTGGTCTGGGTGGAGATACCGCTGTACGATACAACCGAAACGATGCTCTCGAAATCCAGCAACAGCGGATTCTTCCTATCTGCGTGCTGGCAGACCGTCATCCGGAAATTATCCCAAAGCTGCGGGATCTTGCGGCTATGGACAAGCCCCATACAAAATTTCTGCATGAATTTTTTGTCCTTGTTCATGATATTTCACAGGATTCCGGCTATACGCCTCAGGAAAAACGTTTTTGTGAGCAGCTTCGAGCTGGCCCGCTCATCTTTTCGGAAGCAGCCGAGTGCTATGGCACAGATGTCTATAACCTGAAAACCGACCGTCTGGAAAAAGAAGGTGTCGTTCTCCGTGCAGGACTCACGCCTACGGATATCATGCACCTCAAGGGTGACTTTACCCGCTATAACCGGGAAGCAGCGGAATATGCCGCAAAATTTGTTGCATGCTGTACCGACCGAAGTGTGGAGAAGCTGTGCGACGATGTGTATCGGATGGTAAAAAAGAGAATCTACACCAACATTATAAAAATCCTCTTGCGAAATGAATTTCCCGGTCAGTTGGATGATTGTGAGGATAAAGGGCTGGATTTCCTGATTGAACAGTCTTGGAAAAGAGCTGTCCATGGCGACTCCCCCAGCTTTATCCATTTTGGGTTTCAGGCGGTTCCGCCTCTAATCGGAATTGGTGCGCCAATTCATATCTTCCTGCCGGATGTTGCCCGGTATCTGGGCACTACCTGCCTGATTCCCAAGGACGCTGAAGTTGCCAACGCCATTGGCGCACTAGCTGGCAGGGTTTCTGTGATTTGTGAGGCTCAAGTTAAGCTGCGGGAAAGCCAGAGCGGAGAGCAGCTTTATTTTGTACATGCACGGGATATGACCCTGACTGCGGAAGAAAAAGAGGATGCCATATCGATTGCAAAAGAAGCCTGCGAGCGATATGCACGGGAAGAAGCACTACGTCGTGGTGCAGGCGAGGATTTACAAATCATCTGTACGGTTACCGACAACACGATCATGGCAAAAAAACAGATAGAAATTACGCTGGATACTACGGTTCGCTGTGTCGCTATTGGAAAACCGATGTATTAGGGGCTATCTGAAAAGTCGAATTTATCGTCTTTTCCTACAATCAAGGGCAGCTACTACGTTTTTTGCCTTGTATCTGCCTGTTGCTTGCGGAAAATCCTTCAATTTCTTTGTTTTCAGAAACGCCCTAGTCATTAAGTATAAAAATCCCTGACGGAAAATAGCCGTCAGGGATTTTTATACTTTCAGGAATGATATTCACAAGTTTTGCAGTAATACTCTCCTCGATACTTTTGATAACTGCACTCTGTATCAATCAACACCGCTTCATGTTTTGGCTTTTGTTCTTCTTCCGGTGGCAGGCTCATATAATCGCCAAACGCCATGCGGAGATAGGTATCATAGCCTACGGGGATAGGCATTTTCAGCCCCTCAAAGTCCACCCAGAGAGCCGAGGAAAACGCTTCTGCCGGATACTCGTTGACCATATATTGATACCGGGCGCAAAGCTCTGTAATATGCTTTGTCTGTGGGGTAATGGGATAGCGTGACATGCGCTTCTCTGCAAAGCGCCAGATCCGATATCGCATTTTTTGTGTGGGAGCCAGCGCAAGCAGGAATTTCCCTAACAGATACGCCCCTTTCCCCTTGCTCGTGGGCGGCTCATTGTTGTTATACATGGAATAAATCAGTGCCCACATAATCTGCATTTTCCGGGCAAACCGGGATTCAGGACAAGCATCGAGCGGAAGAATTTCCAGCCTGATTCCATGCGGGATATCCAGATCCTGCTGTCTCTCTTTAATAAAGGTGGTTTCCTCATCCGAGATAGCGGTAAGCAGAGAGCGCAGATACAGTTTTTTGTCAGAACGGCAATAAACATACCGGGCATCTGCCTCTGTCGGCCATAGCTCTTTCAGCCGTTCATAATCCTTTCTTGGCATAAACACATCGACATCGTCATCCCAGGGGATAAAGCCCTGATGACGCAGGGCGCCAATACAGCATCCCCCGCAAAAATAAAACAGTAAATTGTGTTTTTTACAAAAATCCGTAAAATACACCAGGATTTCCAATGACTTTTTTTGCAATTCCCGAATTTCTTCGGATGTCAACGTATGATTGCCAGCTTCGATTTTCATGGACTTACTACCCTTCTCCTTTTTACATGTCCCAGCGGAATGTGGTCTTAAACGGGGTTGACAGGTCTGTTTCAAACACCCGCTGGATATCCTTCATACACCGTACCGGCCAGTCCTCATAAATAATATATTGCAGCCGGTTCTGAAATTCCCGGTTCTCCATCAGGGAAACCGCTTTTTCAAAATCTTGACGGCCAGAGCGACTGCTGCCTACCAGAGTCAGGCCTTTTTCCAGCACATCACGAGTGCGGATGGCCACTTTATTTTCACTCACACCCATTAGCATCACGGTTCCCTGAGGACGAATATAGGTGATGATGTCATCAATCGCATAATAGCTGCCCTCTCCCCCGGCACATTCGAAAGCATGGTCTACCGAGAACCCCGGCGGCAGCATATCCGCCATACAGGTTTGATGGACAAAGGTAAAACAGGCCAGCTTCCGGGGGTTTTTTCCAATCACCGTGATTCTAGCTTGGGGGAACATCCGGCGGACTACACAGGCAACCACATAGGCAAGGCTGCCATCTCCCCAGATGCCGATAGACTCCCGGCGGCTATGTGCCAGAAGTTCCAGTCTGGAAGCTGCGTGAACCCCTACACTGACAAATTCGGTAATCGCCGCCACCGGTTCCGGAACTCCCTCATAAGGCACAATTCGGTCAGGAGACAGGTTCACAAATTCCCGCATAAATCCATCGCTTCCGCTGGAAAGGAACCGGCTGCCCCGTGCGTAATTCTCATAGATCATGCCGTCGTCTTCGCCTGGAACATTGGGGATCAACACCACTTTTTGTCCACGCTGAAAGGTACCGGTACAATCACGCAGCACCTCGCCACAGCACTCATGGATGAGCGCCATGGGGAGTTTTTTTCGCAGGATAGAAGCATCACGCTGCCCCTGATAATAACGCTGGTCGGCGTGACACACCGCCATATACCGTGGACGCACCATTACCTCGCTGGTAAAGTCTACATCCTGATAATCAAGAGAAAAAACATGGGGACTGACCAGCTGATACACATAATTAATCAACTGCGTTTCCTCCAATCATAGCTTGTGCGATTTTATAATCGCTGATGGTGGTGATTTTTAAATTGGAAACCTCACCACGAACCAGCTTTACCGGCTGATTCCGCACCACGCAAATCTTGCACGCATCTGTGAGAATCTCCTTTTCCTCCTCGGACAAGTCATGATACAGAGATTTTAACAGCTTCAGACGGAAACTCTGGGGAGTTTGCCCCTGGAACATTTTGCGGCGGTTGGGAATTTCGGTAATGACCTTTCCATCCTCTGAAACAACGATGGTATCCGTGGCTTCCACCACCGTATCCACTGCACCGCAGGCCAGAGCAGCATCGATATTTTCTTCAATAATCCGCAAGGTGACAAAGGGACGGACAGAATCATGCGTCACGATGATATGGGAATCATCCTCGCCAAAATCGGACTCAATCTGGTCAGCTATATTCATAATGGTAGAATTCCGGTCACTGCCGCCTGGAACAATCGTGACCCTCTCTTTCTGATCGGGTACATATTTTTCAAGCAGATCCTGCATATGCAACAGCCAGCTGGGATGAACCCCTACATAAATCCGTTCAAAGCGGCTGCACAACAGAAACTTTTCCAGAGTGTGGACAATGATGGGTTTATCTCCCAACTGCAAAAACTGTTTCGGCATATCTGCAATATTCATTCGGCTTCCAATGCCGCCTGCTAAAATCGCTCCAAAAATCATATTGACATCCTTCTTTCCGGAATTAAGTAGACATTATTTCTTTCCGTGTTTTTTCTCTCCAGTACAATAATAAACACCTTTATATTGACGATAGCTGTGATGAAGGTCGCAAAACAGCAGGTCGTGAGAAGGCACTCTCTTTTCTTCTGGAGGGAGCTGCATGTAATCCCCAAATGCAATCCGGAGATACTGGTCATATCCGGCGGGAAGTGGAAATTCCTCTCCCTCAAATGTATGGTAAACGGAGGAAGTAAAAAGCTCTTTGGGATAGCGGTTCTTCATATAACCGGGGCCGGAACAAAGCTCTGTGATGGCGCTGCACTCCTCAATAGAATAGCGTGTCATGTTCCGTTCTGCCAGCTTCCAGATCCGGTAACGCAGTTTTTGAGAAGGGACAATCCCCAAAGCGATCTTTGCGAGCAAGGCCATTTTCTTCCCGTGATTTTCGGGAATCAGCTGAGCACAGAAAAGGGAATACAACAATGCCCAGAAAACCTGTTTTTTGCGCTGCCAGGGAGAATCCGGATAGCCATCCAGCGGCAAAATATCCATAGAAAAGCCGTGACACATATCGATGTCTTTTTGATAAGGCTTAATGCCGGTCGTTTCATTGTCACGGATGGTAACAAACAGGTTATGGTCTACCAGATTCTCCGTCTGTTGTACCAATGTATAATGCTCTGTATCTGCCTTTTGTGGCCAAAGCTGCTTGAGCTTTTCATAGTCTTTTCTGGGCATGAAGAAGTCTGCATCATCATCCCAGGGAATGAATCCCTGATGGCGTAAAGCACCGATACAGCAGCCCCCGCAAAAATAAAAGAGCAATCCGTTTTCTTCGCAGAACTCTTTAAAGTACCGGGCCATTTTCAGGCTCTGCTCCTGAAACTCCCGCACACTCGGCATTGCTGCCGGCATCTCTGTTTGAGGCGGATTCTTTTGAATCTCCATTTTCTTTCCCCCTTTCCTTGGACTGGTGGGTCAAACAGCAGCGCACATCTTCGATACTGGGACTGATGCCGCCGTGATGCTGTTTTTTCCATCCGGGAAGCTGAGCTAACCCCACTACGGTTCCTGCTCCATAACTCACATGAAGCAGCAAAAACAGAATCGGGAGCAGCAGGGAACTTAAATTCCAGTTTTTATCCCAGACACAGGAAACTGTCATCACCAGTGCCAGTAGGCCATAAAGCCCCCACATCAACGCCGCAAGCTGCCAGATTCCTACCAAAGCCAGTATGGATGTTAGCAAAATTCCAAAAATAAAAGCCAATGGGACAAAATGATACAAAGAGAGACATCCGGGGCAAACACCGCTTGTCAGACCAATCCAGCGGCCGTTGGCGTATTTTTGACGAAGCATTTTGGACAGACTGCTTCTTACATGCTGGTAGGAAATAATTTGCGGGTCATAGCAAAGGCGATATCCCGCCTGACGGATACGGTAATGCATTTCGTTGTCTTCGGTACGCCCTAATTCTTCGTTAAAGCCACCTACTGTTTCAAAAACTTCTCGCCGATAGGCTCCATGGAACAGCGAATTGACATACACCTTCCCGACATCACGACGAAACGGGGCGATGCTGCTGCCAAAAAGAGAATTCTCAGCAAGGAGGAGAGTCTTTTGCCAGGAAGTAGGATTTTTGAGCAAGCAGGGGCGCTGGCCGCCTGATACAAACTCGCCGCTTTCGAGACATTGTACGTTTTTAAGAACAAAATCAGCAGGAATATGGGAATGAGCATCAATACGGAAAATAGCATCCCCTTTAGCATTTTTAATCGCCACATTCCAACCTGCCGCCTGAATCAATTTAGGGTTTTCCAATACCTGTACGCCAAAAAACTCCTCTTGATACTGCTTCTGAAAAGCCTTCATGTAGCTTTTGGTACCATCACTGGAGAGGGCATCTACCAACACGACTTCGATTCGATGATGTGGGTACTGCTGGGCAAGAAGATCGTTTAGCAAAGTTGGTAACGCTTTTTCCTCATTTCTGGCAATCACACAAAACGAAACCAACAGATGATTTGTCTGTTCCAATATCCTATTTCCCCCATATTCTGATGGAATCAAGTAACCTTATTATAACATGGTCCATTCTATTGTCAAATATCCGGTTGGGGTTTTGTGATTATTTAATAAGAATTGAAATAAATCAAAACAAAATCGCTGTAATACAGTAATTGTGCTAAATGCAAGTGTTAAGAAGATTTTGTTTCCTCAGAGAATTCTTAAAAAAGGATTGACAAAATTTGTTTCTTTCACTATAATATATTTTGTTTGCTGGAGTGGCTCAGTCGGTAGAGCAGCTGATTCGTAATCAGCAGGTCGTCGGTTCAAGTCCGATCTCCAGCTCCAAAACAACCGCATGAGATAGCCATTTATTGGTTGTCCATGCG
>CAJFNK010000040.1 GCA_904394685.1 Candidatus Heritagella gallinarum | reverse complement strand
AGAGGTATTCTAATGGTAAGGAGCCACATTGGAAATGTGGTGTGCCGCAAGGCATTGTGCGTTCGAGTCGCATCCTCTCCGCCAAAGACACATTCTCAGGAATGTGTCTTTTTTTTGTGTTACAAAAGCGTAACGTTGCTTACAAATTGGTGACAATTCCCAGGGTTCTCTCGACAAAATTTGCAGGGTATGATAGTATGTAAATACTGTTTGTCAGGAGAATTTGTTTTATTACTGAAAGGAAAAGGAGTCTTTGTCATGAAGCGCAAAAAGTACAAGGCGGTGCATGTTACCCGCAGAAATCAATCTCTCCGTAACCGTGCCGCAATTATTGGAGTGGGGGCACTCTGTGTGGCTGTAATCGTTTTGGCGGCAGTGTTTATTGGAAAACAACTTACTTCTCAGCAGCCTGTGGCAGAAACAGAGTCATCACAGAGTTCGCAGGTTTCAAAGCAGGAATCCGGCGATGAACAAAAAAATTCTGAAACGCAACAGGAGAGCACGGATTCGTCTTCCAGCGAAACCAGCAGCAAAACAGAAAGCAGCACAGCCTCCCAGACAGAAGTTTCGATAGACCCCAATGGTCCGGAGTATCAGAAAAAATATCCCGACCTGTATGTGACAGACCGTCCTAAGATGCAGGTGCTGGATGATGCGGATAAAATTGTATACCTCACTTTTGATGATGGCCCCAGCGACCTGACAGCTCCTTTACTGGATGTTTTGAAAAAATATAATGCAAAGGCAACCTTCTTTAATTGCTGTCAGTCGGACTATCAGAAGTCGTTTGCTCCGCTGATGAAACGTTGCGTGGATGAGGGTCACACCGTAGCGGTACACTCCTACTCCCATAAGATGAGAGAAGTGTATGCTTCGGTAGATGCCTATCTGGATGACTTCTATAAGATGTATACGCTGATTGAAGAAACGACCGGCCAGAAACCAGCCAACTTCTTCCGTTTCCCTGGCGGCAGCTCCAATGGCTACAATCAGCAGGTTTATGAGGATATCATCAAAGAAATGACCCGTCGTGGGTTCGTGTATTACGACTGGGATGGCGATTCGGGAGATGCCAATGCTGCCAGCGTCAGCGGCAGTGTGATTTACAGCAACACAATGGATGCAATCCATCGTGGATGCAATGTGATTCTGATGCATAACATCTTTGGAAAAGAAACCACACTGGAGCAGGTGGGAAAAATCATTGAAACAGCCCAGAAAGAGGGATATGTGTTCAAGGCGATGGATGGTACTCTGGATCCCACCCATGGTTACCTGATGACCAATAAGGTGTTCATTCCGGCAGCGCTGGAAAGCCCCTATATTCATCTTTCGGATTGGCGGCTTGAAAAAGAGGGCGTTTTGAAGGATTGAGTTTATAAAAAATTGAAAAAAAGGCCGAAATCCCTCGATTTCGGCCTTTTTGTATGCAACTATTTTGCTTTTTTATCGTATATATAAGTGAAAAGGCCTTTTGATTTGGGGGTAAGGAGATGGATGATCGGGAGATTATCGAGTTGTTTTGGAACCGGGATGAAGAAGCAATTTTAGAAGTTGAGGAGAAGTATGGTGCGTATTGCCACACCATTGCAAACCGTTTGCTGAAAGACAGCCGAGATGTGGAGGAGTGTGTGATCGACACATGGAACCAGGTGTGGCACGCAATTCCGCCTCGCCGTCCAGGGAACCTGCGTCTTTTTCTTGGGAAAATCATTCGGAATCTGGTGTTGGATCGGCTTAAAAAAGAGAATGCGGACAAGCGTGGAGGCGGAAAAGGCACCTTGTTATTAGAGGAATTGGCGGAATGTGTGCCTTCTGTTACGGATATACAGAGACAGACAGAAGACCGGGAGCTGGGACGTTCAATCAATCGGTTTTTGTTGTCACTGCCGGCAAAAGACTGTAATATCTTTCTTGCTCGTTACTGGTATGGCCATTCCATCCGGGAGATCAGCCATGCCTGTATGATGGGGGAAGGGACTGTAAAGTCCCACCTTTTCCGCACACGTCAAAAGCTGAAACTATTTTTGGAGAAAGAAGGTGTGATCGTTTGAAGGAGTATCGAATTTTTGAAGGAATCGGCGAAGTGGATGAGGAACTTCTGTTACGCTGTGAACACATGATGAAATCTGGCAGAAAGAAAAAACAGTTTTTTTTCATGGCGGGGCTGGCGGCGTGCTTGGTTGTTGCTGTGGGCATGGCAACCGTTTTTTGGATGCAAGGTAATGGCAGCAGATGGCCGGTAAAGATGGTTTCTTATTCCTATACAAATGAATATCACGAGAATACAACTGATATTGCAGTTGTGAAAAAATGGGAAGAACGGTCGCTTGAGGAACAATATGATACACTGTGGTATCAGGGGGTGCAATACCAGAGTCAAATGCGCCAGGGTGAGAAAAACAGCCTAGGAGATTCTTTAGGGGAAGCCACGCTGGAAGGTGTTGATATCACTACAGAGGAAAATCACCGTTTGGATAGACAGATATACGAAATCCGTGGAATTTCGCCTAGCTGTGCTGTGATGGCAGATTTAAGCGGGGAAGGAAAGGAGTATTATGTATATCTGAACCATTCCTATCAGCCGCAAACGTTGGGGGGATTTCAAAAAGATTTGAATCTTAAGGCGAATTTGCGTTTTGGTACGATCTGGTGGGAGAATTATCAGAAGCCCAATGGACAAGTGGCCACAGTGGAATTTACAGGGGCGGACCCGGAGACCCTGTATGAGCTGCTGTTTTCCAAAACAGAAATTCCGCTTGCAGAAGGATATTATGATTCACCGGAGCAGATGGAAGATGTGAGTGTAGTGGATATTTCCATTGATATTCCGGTGTTGGGCTATGAGAATATCAGTATTTCTCTTACTCAAAATGGATATCTCACCACCAATATTTTGGCTACCGGAAAGGCGTTTTATATTGGCCAAGAACAGGTGGAGGCGGTTGTATCGTATATCACCGGGAATTGTGAAGGGCATGAGCTGGTGTTTTCCAATACAACCGAACCTTTTACTGATGAAAGTACGGTTTCCCATTCGGTTGGCAACGCAGATGTAAGCAGAGAAGTGAGTGTTAGCTCAGAGGGAACAACCAAAGGGTATGTAGGAGATGCTGTTGCCAGCTATGAAGGCACAGGCGCATCTGACGTGGAATAATCAATTTAGAAAAGCAAAAGACACAGGAAGGACGGAGCTTAAAAACAGGCTTCGTTCTTCCTGTGTTTTTGTTCAAAACCGGGGTTGGCTGGTTGGATTAGACAGATTGTAAATTTAGATTTATAATAAAGGAGATCTTTCGGATATGGCGGGCGGTTTGCCAGCCATAGTTTTAGGAGGTTTTGGAAATGAAAGAAATCACAGGGAAAGTTTTTGATGAGGAACGGGCTTTGTATGGCTCTCATGATCTTCTGATAGCCAATTGCTCTTTCAGCGGCCCAGCGGACGGAGAGTCTGCCCTGAAGGAGTGTGGAAACATTCAGGTGAAAGACTGCCGGTTTGCCCTTCGATATCCTTTCTGGCATGTGTCGGGAGCAGAGGTGATGGGGTGTAGCATGGAGGAAACCTGTCGAGCTGCACTTTGGTATGACCGGGATGTTGTATTAAAGGGTTGCTCTTTGCAGGGCATCAAAGCCCTTCGGGAATGTGACCACACGCTGGTGGAAGCCTGTGAGATTTCTTCTCAGGAGTTCGGGTGGTTCTGCCGTGACTTGACGATTCGCAACAGCACGCTGGTTTCGGAATATCCTTTTTTGCAGAGCCGCAATCTGGTGATTGAGAATCTTAAAATGACAGGAAAATATTCCTTCCAGTATGTAGAAAACATGGTCATCCGGAACTCGGTTCTGGACACCAAAGATGCCTTTTGGCACAGCCGTAATGTAACGGTATATGACAGTGTTGTCAAAGGCGAATATCTGGCCTGGTATTCTCATAATCTGCGGCTGGTTCGGTGCAAGATCATCGGCACGCAGCCTCTTTGCTATGCACAGGGATTAATTCTGGAGGATTGCGAGATGGAAGGCTGTGACCTCTCATTTGAGAACAGCGAGGTAACCGCCACCGTGCGAGGAAAAATTGACAGTGTGAAAAACCCGATTAGTGGCCACATCACATCAGACTCCATTGGAGAAATCATTCTCGATTCCAATTTCCGGGGAGATAAAAAGTGCGAAATCAGCATAAGAGAATAAATTTTGTTTAAAAACAAAGTGAGAAAATCAAAAAAATCATATTAGAAAAGTAAAATAATTCCTAATCATGTTGGCTGCATTTTGTTAGAATAACATTGAGGTTTTGTATACATACACAACAAACTGGATGGAGGCCTTGTAATGGAAAAAAGAGTAGAAGTAACGTACAATCCGCAGCTTGGGTATCTGAAAACGGTTTTTACCCATAACTTTGATTTTCTCACTGCGATTCGGGAGTATCAAGTACAGGGAGCAGACCTGATTTTTAAAGTGGACACCTACCAGAAGGGCAGTGCCCGTGTGGTGGTAACACGTCTGACGGATACTTCTTTCCGTTTTCGGATGTATCCCGACGAAAACACCTCTGTGTTTGAAAACTCTGTATTTCAGCCGCACGGAGAAGGGGAGTGGAAGGTGCAGGAGCAGGAAGATTGCCTGCTGGCAGAAACCGGCCGTTTGACCCTCCGCTTTGGCAAACAGCCTTGGGAGATGTCGGTGCTGCTGGACGGAAAGCCGCTGCTGCATGAAAATGTGTGCGACTCCAATGTGGACAATATGTGCAAATACCTGCCGGTTGGTTTTGATCGGGACGAGAACGGCAAGGTGGTGCGTGTGCGGGAAGCCATGTATCTCTATGCGGATGAGAAATTCTATGGATTTGGTGAAAAATTTACCGGATTTGAAAAGCGTGGGCAGAAAATCCATGTTCGCCAAAGTGATGCTCTTTCCACCAACACGGAAGCGTCTTATAAAAATATTCCCTGCTTCCTCAGCACCAGAGGCTATCTGATGCTGCTCAACACCTATACCGACAATACATTTGATATGGGCTGTACTTCCGGTGTGTCCTGGGGCGTAGAGGCAGAAGACGCCATGCTGGATTATATTCTGTTCTGCAACCGTGACTATAAAGGATTGCTGGAGGATTACACAGCTCTCTCAGGGCGTTCTCCCATGATCCCCAAGTGGGCCTTTGGCCTGTGGATGTCCAAGTGTAGTTATATGACACAAGAAGAAGTAGAAACAGTTGCCCGTACCTGCCGTGAAAAACATATCCCACTGGATGTTATCCATATCGACGGCTGGCAAGATCGTGACAATTCCGGCGTATGGCAGTGGGATCGGGAGCGTTTCCCCGACCCGCAGGGAATGATCCGTACGCTGCGTGAAATGAATGTCCACCTGAGCCTGTGGATGTGGCCGTATATCCGGGTAGGCAGCCAGGGATATGAATATGCACTGGAAAAAGGCTATCTTGTGATGAATGAAAAGGGAGAGGTTTCCACTTTCCATTCTGCTGCAACAAATGATTATTATTTTGCTGCTTTTGATTTCACCAATCCTCATATGGTAGAGTGGTATCGTGGCTTGGTGCAAAACGTTGTAAAAGACGGCGTTGGCGTAATCAAAACCGACTTCTCAGAGGCGCTTCCCATGGACTCTGTCTATTATGATGGCTCTAACGGCCTGCAGGGGCACAACAAGCTCCCGCTGCTCTATGCCAAGACGATTTATGAGGCTTGCCGTGATTGCAAAACGCCTAATGGTGAACGCCCCATGCTGTGGGGACGCAGCGGTTATGCCGGCAGCCAGAACTATCCCGGAAACTGGGCTGGCGACTCCTCTACTCACGAAAATAACCTGGCCTGTGTCCTTCGTGGTGGTCTTTCGATTGGAGTATCCGGTGTGCCTTTCTGGGGTCATGACATTGGCGGCTTCTATAATACAGACAGCGAAGGCTTTGAATGCCCGCCTACGGAGCAGCAGTATATCCGCAGTGCCCAGTTTGGCCTGCTCAGCCCCTTGAGCCGCTGCCATGGCAAGACTCCGAGAGAACCTTGGAACTTTAGCGAGAGGGCACAGGAAATCTTTATACGATATGATTCACTGCGCTATCGCCTGACGCCTTATCTGTATTCCACCGCATGGGAGTCCCATCACACTGGAATTCCTATGATGCGTCCTCTGTTTTTGGAGTTCCCTCAGGATTACTCCGCTCGAACTGTAGAACTGGAATACATGCTGGGCGGTTCCCTCTTGGTGGCGCCTGTGTTTGATCAGGATGACTTTGCGGTGTATCTGCCCAAAGGAGAGTGGGTGGATCTTGGTTCCGGCGATTTCGTTGAGGGTGCTGCCTGGATTCAGCCTGAAACTACTTTGGAGGACATACCGGTATATCTGCGGCAGGACAGCGCTGTGATTCTGCGTTCGGAAGATGTCGAATATATTGAGGAAAAACCGTTTGACAATCTGCATGTTGTTTTGAACCTGAAAAACGAGGTTTGTTGCAATTGGCAGGATGATGATCGTCAATATGACTTTTTTGCAAAGATGGATGGGACTTTATTGACAATTGAAACCACATTGCCGCTAAAAGAGGTCACAATTTATTCTCAAAAAGAGGTAAACTGCGTAACAATCAACGGAAAAACTGTTGATGTTGACGCTAAAAACCAAAAAGAATACAAAATAATCCTCTAAAAAGCAAATTTAGTCACGGAATATACAAAAAAGTAAAATGAGTCACATTGGACATGTCAAAAAAATCATAGGACTCGGTTGGTTAAATTGATATAATTTAGTCACAGATGTGACAACAAATTGTACGATAGTTTCGGCGGTTTGTTTGTACAAAAAATATTTTTGAGAAAGAAGGCACCCAGTTATGAAAAAACGGATTCTTTCTGCTCTTTTGGCAGCGGCAATGATCGCAACCGCATTTGCAGGCTGCAACAACTCACAGGGCAGCACCTCTGGCAATGACAATTCCGGCGGCGAGGCAGGCGGCACAGTTGAGATCGAGTTCCTGCAGCAGAAGCGTGAGGCAACCGATACCTTCGACGCTCTGATTAAGGACTTCCAGGATGCCAACCCCAACATCAAGGTTACCCAGAATACAGTTCCTGATGCTGGTACCGTCCTGATGACCCGTGCATCTTCCGGTAAAATGCCCGACGTTCTGACCCACTGGCCTTCCGATTCCGCTTACATCCAGTTTGCAAAGGCTGGTAAGCTCAAGGATCTGACCGATAACGCTTGCATGGATAATGTAATTGAGCGTTATAAGGAAGAAATCGCTATTGACGGTAAATATTACATTATTCCGATTTCCTTGAACTTCATGGGCGTGTTCTATGATGTAGATAAGTTCGAAGAAGCCGGCTATAAAGTTCCCACAACTTGGGACGAAATGATTAAGTTGGCTGAGGATATCAAGTCCAAGGGCGAAGTTCCTTTCGTATTCCCGGATAAGGATTCCTGGACGATTTCTCAGTGCTGGGATAACATTGGCGGTAAAGACCGTGGCGGCATGGGCGATTTCTATGCAGGCCTGAAAGATGGAAGCACCACTTATCAGGATGATGCAATTGCCGTTGACTCCATGGAGAAAATGCTCCAGCTGCGTGACTATTCTCAGGGAGACACCCTTTCTCTGGGCTATGATCAGGCTATTAACGATTTTGCAACTGGCACTGGTTATATGTTCGTTCAGGGCATCTGGGCACTTCCTTCTATCGAATCTGCTAACCCCGACAAGAACGTTGCGATGTTCCCCATGCCCAATGAGAAGGGCGACATGAAACAGCCTGTTGGCGTTGATATGGCTATTTGTGCTGGCGCCAATACTACCGGCGAAAAAGCTGAGGCTGTTGATAAGTTCCTCCAGTATCTGGCTTCTCCCGAGGCAGCTCAGAAGTATTCTGATCTCGACCACTCTCCCTCCTGCATCGATGGCGTTGAGGCCAAGATCCCGCAGGCACAGGCAGTTCTCGATCTGATCGAAACCAGCAGTGTTCTGGACGTATCTGCTCCTCCCGCAGGCTTTGAGGAGACCAAACGCTCTAAGCTCCAGCAGGTATTCATTGACAAAGACGTTAATGCTTTCCTGACCACCATGACCGAAGATTTCCTGGCTGCTTATGAGGCAGAAAAGAGCAACGAAGGCTGATAAAAGCTATAGTTTATCATTACCTGAACAAGACCCGGATCATTCCGGGTCTTGTCGGTAAAGCGAATTGATTTGGAAATAGTGAAACATGGAGGTGTGCAGGACATGACACGGCTACCCAACGCTGCGGCTCAACAGGCAGCAGGAGGAAACGGGATGAAGCGCAGAAACATCGTTATGGTGTTGTTTACATTGCCGGTGGTAATTCTGTATTCAATCTTCTTTTTGCTCCCTATGCTGCTGGGCGTTTATTACAGCATGACCAACTGGACGGGTATCAATCCTAACTATAAGTTTATTGGTTTGGATAACTACATAAAAGTATTGCAGGATAACCGTTTCTATGAAGCAATTTTCTTCAACTTTAAATATACCTTTTTCCTGGTGATTGGCACAGTGGTACTTTCTCTGCTGATTGCTCTGGCACTGAATCAGCTTAAACGTTCCACCACTGCCTTCCGTTCCATTTATTTCATTCCAGCAGTTCTCAGTTTGGTAACAGTTGGTTTGATTTGGAACGAGTTGTATCTGCGTGCTTTCCCGGTAATTGGTAAAGCATTGGGGATTGAGGCACTCAGTACCAGTGTGCTGGCGAATCCTTCTCTCGCAATGTATGGTATTTTGATCGTGAACTTGTGGCAAGGCTGTGCAGTTCCTACTGTTCTGTTTATTGCAGGTTTGCAGAGTGTGCCGGCAGATCTTTATGAAGCTGCTACTATTGATGGCGCTAATGCCTGGCAGAAATTTAGAAAAATCACCGTGCCGTTCCTGATTCCGATTCTTACGATGGTGGTAATCACCTCCGTAAAGGGCGGCCTCACCATCTTCGATTATATCAAAGCTATGACCGATGGTGGCCCCGCACAGGCAACCGAAGCAATTGGTATCTTGATTTATCGCCATGCAATGAGTGAAGGTAAGTTTGCTCAGTCGGTGGCAGAATCTATGATCCTGTTCGTGATCGTTGCCATTGTTTCCTTTATCACTATTAAATTGACCAGCAACAAACAGGTAGGAGGGGATGAATAATGAAGCTGTCGAAAGGCGGTATCGTGTTAAAAGCGCTCTCTTTTATCTTTTTGATTTGCGGTGCAATTTTAATCCTCTTCCCGTTCTTTATCACGATTATTACAGCGTTTAAAACCCAGCAGGAATCAGCGGAGAATTTCTTCGCACTTCCTACCAGCTTCTATCTGGATAACTTTGTTAGTGTTTTCCAGGAAGCAGGTTATCTTACCTACTTTTCTAACTCAGCAATTGTTACCATTTGTTCTCTGGTATTTATTTTCCTGCTGTCTCCCATGTGTGCATATGCAATTTCCCGTAATCTTGGCAGAGGCAGATACTACAAGGCCATTTATTACTACATCCTCTGTGGTATCTTTGTTCCCTTCCAGGTTATCATGGTTCCGATTGTAAAGCTGTTGGGTACAATGAGCCTGACCAACCAGTTGGGCCTGATTATCATGCATGTTACCTTGGCTTCCTCTCAGGCTATCTTCCTGCTGGTGAACTACATTCGTTCCGTTCCGCCAGATCTGGAAGAAGCAGCATCCATTGATGGATGTACCACTATGGGAGCCTATTGGAAGGTGGTTCTTCCCCTGATTAAACCCATGACCATGACCGTTCTGATTCTGAATGCTCTGTGGGTTTGGAACGATTTCCAAATGCCGTTGATCATTCTGAACGAGAGCCCCAATTCTTGGACACTGCCGTTGTTCCAGTATAACTTCAAATCGCAGTATACCTTCGATTATAACTTGGCATTTGCTTCTTATCTGATCGCAATGGTGCCTGTAATTGCTGCTTATATCTGTGCTCAGAAGTATATTGTGGCTGGTTTGACGCAGGGTGCTGTAAAAACTTGATGGAAAAACTGAAAAATTATTGATTTTTACCCTCTTTGTATATTATTATATATAAAGAGGGTAATTTTTTTAGGAGATGAGTCGAGGTGAAATTATTTCATAAGCTCACCTTTCGTAAAAAAATATTTGCTGGTAATCTGCTTTTGCTGGTAATTACATTAATTCCAAGCTTGATATTATACCAGCAAACAATTAACAGCACAATTGAAACAAATGTCAGCTATATGAACCAGATTAACGGGCAGGTAGAGTTAAACGTTGAAACTATTTTTTCTTTTTTTGACCGTGTAAACTATCTTCACTATGCAGATGGTGAGCTTCGAAAGATTCTGGTTTCAGACAATTCAAAAAAAGATGAACTACAACTTTTTACTGATAGCCTATATGTACAGAATAGTCTGAATCATGCATTTCGAGCCAGCCAGTTCGTTCTTCGTGGTGGAATTATCAATAAATATGGAGATGTTTTTTGTAGTATCAGCTCTGACACAAAAAACTACCGGGAATATGTAGACTCACTCTCTATGAGAGTAGACTGGATTGATAAAGATCAGATCTATTTTTCTCCGATTCATGAAACCCGTGTGCAGTTGTCCAAACATTCTGTGGTAACCATGTTGCAGCGGATGTACTACTATGGTTCTTATGTAGGGCTGCTATGTGTGGATTTTAACTTTGAAAAAATAACTGAAGGCTTCGACCAAAGTTATACCAGTGATTTTGCAAGTTCCTATTGTGTCCTTTCTGAAGGAGAATTGCTTTATAATTCTAAAGAAGCTTATTTGTCAGAAGAAGAACTCAAAGAGAGTGAAGTTATCGACAAGATTTCACAGATGGCTGAGGAGCTTTCTTCTGATAAAGGACGCCATTCTGGGAAAATAAGAATTCATGGACAGGAATATCTGATTACTGCAGCAAAGAATAATCGGACAGGTTGGACGATTGTGCAGTATGTTCCAATGAATGTGATTAATGGGATCGCCTTTTCTGCGATTCGGGGAATGTTGCTTGTGATGTTATGTGTAATCTGTCTTTCGATTGCTCTGAGCGCAGTTCTTTCGATACAGATTACCAAACCCCTGACACATGTGATAGCTGCGATGGAAGAAACCACCAAGGGGCATTTGAAATTGATTGATATTCCAGATAGTGAAAGTAATCCTGAAATGCTGGAATTGCTTGGCCATTACAACTCAATGGCACAGAGAATTAATGACTATATTTATGCTACTTATATTTATGAATTAAATAATAAACGAATACAACTGAAAATGCTTCGATATCAGATTAATCCCCACTTTATGTATAATACCTTGAATACGATTAGTGCTTTGGCAGAAATTGAAGGGATGGAGAATATTGTCCAGGTTGCTGAGAGTCTTTCCAAAATACTTTATTACAATGTAAAGGGGAAAGACGTTGTCCTTGTGAAAGATGAAATAGAATATGTAAATAACTACCAGCAAATTCAGAATATTCGTTTTCCGGGAAGATTTGAAACGGTATTGAATATATCTGATGAAGCCAGACAGTGTTATATGTTGAAGTTTTTATTGCAGCCGCTGCTTGAAAACGCTATTTCTCATGGGCTTAGCGATAAACGCACTGGAGCCCGGATTGAAATTTGTGCCGAAGTAATCGAAAAAGATCTGATGATTTCCGTTATGGATAATGGCATTGGTATGGACGAGGAAACCTGCGAGAAATGGAACCGCCGACTTAAAGATGGCGATGTTGATGATCGTTCCGAACGTGAGGATGATAATGGGATCGGGCTCGTCAATGTCAACTCTCGCATAAAGAATTTTTACGGTCAGGCATATGGAATCAAAATTCTGAGCAAGAAGAATGAATATACCAAGGTGATCCTACGGCTGCATGCGATGGGCACAATAGATGATAAACCAGAGGATGCTCCGATAACAGGCTTGCCTGAAGGGAGAAAAGATGAATGAATGTAGTGGTTGTCGATGACGAGTATTACGCCCGCAAAGCATTAGTGAAAGTTCTGGAAAAATTAGAGATCAATTTGGAAGTAGTAGCGGATTTGGAAACCGGTCGTGACGCTGTTGAATTTCTGCAAACACATCCAGAAGTGGATACGGTAATTACCGATATTCGTATGCCGGAAATGGATGGATTACAGCTGGCAGAGTACATTCATAGGGAGCGCCCGTCTATTGACGTTATCATTGAAACCGGATATTCGGACTTTAAATATGCCCGCCAGGCGATGCAGTATAGCGTGAGGGATTACATTACCAAACCGATTAACCGTGATGAACTAAAAAAAGCTCTGGTGAATATCATTGAAAATCGAAAGCGTAAATTTCAGGAGATACAAAAGCAACTTGAAAAAAGCATTGTAGAGTTTACCTGTGAACAGCTTTCTATGAAAGAGTTGAATGAAAATCAGGAGTTGCAGCAACAGTTTATGAAGAATAGCCTGCATTGGGCAGAGGAACTCCCTTATCATCTGATTTTGCTGCAATGTGAAAAAAGCCTTTCGTGGGAACTGAAAGAAGACATGAAAAGGTTGCTGGCCGATCGTTTGGAAGGAACAACCAGCGAGATGTTTTATTTTGCTGGCAATCAGGAGTTTGTGATCCTGTATTTTCAAAAGAAAGCGGAAGACCCTTCACATGTGAAGGCGTTTTGTGCCAGCCTCCTTTCTCACAGTAAAGAATCCAGTGGCCTTTCGGTAACGATTTCAGTAAGCCGGCAGCATACAGGAATGAAAGAGGTTTATGGCGCATATAAAGAGGCTGTTTATGCAATTAGTCTTCGTCTGCTTCAGGGCTGGAATAAAGTTTATCAGTATAATCCCGAAAAAGAGAGTACCAGTTTGAGTCAGGCGGAAGAAATGGAGCTGCAAAAGGCTTTGGTGTCCTTGGATTACAATGCCGCTAAGAAAATAATCCATGAGGTTTTTACAAATCCGGATTTGATTCACAACGGAGATTTTTACGCTTTGTATAATAGAATCATCAATATACTAGGGATACTCAACCAGCAGTATAATCATCAGGTGAATCGTGGAGCAGTTTCCAAAGAACGCATGATGTTCCTGTTCTCACGGCGATACGACCTTTATAATTTCCGTCATGTATCAGAGTTGGAAGAATATCTGCTGGGAATTGTACAAGAGATTTGTTGTCAGGAACAGGAGGAAAAAGGCAGCGATATTATCCAGAAGATTATCGACTATATCAGTCGAAGCTATCAATATGATATTTCACTTCAGGATTTGGCCGAGAAAAAGTATTTTATGAATGCTTCTTATTTGAGCCGTCTGTTTAAGGCTGCAAAGGGAAAGACCTTTTCAAAATATTTGATTGAGTACCGTCTGGAGAAATCAAAAGAACTCTTGGAAAAAACGATATTAAAAGTCAGCGATATTGCCGTCCATGTGGGATATAACGATGTTTCTCACTATATCCAGTCTTTCCGTAAAATGTATGGAATGACCCCAGAAGAATACCGCAGCCATTGTACCAAGACAGATTCAGAATAAACGCTGAAAGCCAGCTCTCAAAAGAGCTGGCTTTCAGCGTTTAAAACGGGTGTGTTTTGTAGTATAATAAGTATCAGAGCCAGAGGACATGGCAGCCTTCCTGAGAGGGGATGGGTGGCTGTTGATCGGGGACTCCCACCACCAGACCGCCGCATACCATTTCTTCCGGCGGGATTCCATATTCCTCCAGCATTTTGCAAACCGGTTCACACTGGTTGAGCCATCGCAGCTGGTTAATCCAGCAGGAGCCAAGCCCCAGAGAATGGGCTGCCAGCATCATGTTTTCCAAAGCGCAGGCACAGTCTGAATAGGCGTTGCCATAGTTTCGCAGGTTTGTGGTGAGAATCAACACCGGAGCCTCATACAGGAACCGGTATCCGCCTTTTTTTGAGGCCTGAATGGAGTGCCGCAGGCTTTTGTAGGTGTTCTCGTCAGCTTCCATCTGTGCAAACGCACCACAGGCGGTTTCCTGGATTCTTTCGAGAATCTGCGGGTTTTGAATCACCACAAAGCGGGTGGTGCGGGTGTTTCCGCCGGTAGGGGCCTGCCGTCCGGCTTCCACCACCTGTTCCAGCTGCTGGCGATCTACCGGCTGGCTTTTGAATCTGCGGATGCTCCGGCGGTCATGAATGGCTTGTAAAACTGGGTTCATCTGCTGCTCATCCTCTCTGTTTGATTTGTTATGAAAAGGAGTAAACTCCCATGAAGCGTGAGAAAAAAAGAATTTTGCTGCTGTGTGCAGGCGGTACGATTGCCTGCCGTCCGGGTGACGATGGCCTGCGCCCGGCTTTGGACAGTCAGGAACTGCTAAGCCACCTGAACAGCATGACTTCCACCTATGATATTTATCCACTTGATTTGTTTTCGCTGGATTCTTCCAATATACAGCCAGAGCATTGGCAAACAGCCGCCCGGTGTATCTGGGAAGAACTTTCCAGCCACACATGGGATGGAATTGTCTTGACCCATGGCACCGATACGATGGGCTACACAGCGGCGATGCTTTCGTATATGCTTGTGAACCCTCCGGTTCCGATTGTACTCACAGGCAGCCAGCTGCCGCTGGAAAACGCTTTGACCGATGGATATGAAAATCTTCGCTGCGCTTTTGCTATGGCGGCCAGCGGAGTTCCCGGCGTGTTTGTGGCGTTCCAACACCGGATTATTCTGGGAACCCGTGCGGTGAAAACCCGCTCGTCCCGCTTTGATGCGTTCGAGAGTGTCAATGCCCCGCTGGCGGGCACCGTATCTGCGGCCGGGCTGAGCCTGAACCGGGAAGCGATTCCGGTTATATCGGGAGAGTTTTCACTCAGAGCCAACCTGAACGAGAAGGTGTTTCTGGTAAAACTCACCCCTGGCATCCATCCTGAAATTTTTCATTGGCTGGCACAGGCCGGATACCAGGGGATTATCATCGAAACGTTTGGCGCTGGCGGCATGGCCTTTTTGCGCCGGAATCTGGTGGAATGTCTGGGAGAACTCACCGCACGGGGCATCTGCGTGGCGGCAGTTTCCCAATGCCTGTATGATGGCAGCGACCTCTCTGTCTATGAAAGCGGGCGCATGGCGCTGCAAAACGGCATTTGGGGTGCCAGAGATATGACGGCGGAGGCTGCTGTCACCAAAATGATGTGGTGCTTGGGGCAAGAGGGGGAAGATGTCCGCTCGCTGTTCTTTACGCCTCGGTTTGGCGAGATTTCTCCCGAATGATCTGCCGGTAAAGCTGTTACAGCGGCTGTACCAGCTTTACCAATACCTCGCACATTTTTTCCATCGCTGGGACAGAGGCAAATTCAAACCGGCCATGATAGTTTGCGCCGCCGGTGGAAAGGTTCGGGCAGGGAAGCCCCATATAGGACAGCCGGGAGCCGTCGGTTCCGCCACGGATGGGAGTGGAATAGGGAGCAATTCCACAGGCAGAAAAGGCGTTTTGTGCCCGATGCAGGATTTCCATCTGATTTTCCAGCACTTCCCGCATGTTGTAATAGGTATCAGACAGTTGCAGCTGGATGGTTTCATCGCCGTACTGCCCGTTGAGGTAGGCGGCGATTTTTTGTACCCGCTCTTTGCGGCTTTCAAAAATCTTCCGGTCGTGGTCACGGATGATATAGTGCAGATGTGCGGTTTCTTCTGTGCCGTGCATTTCACAAAGATGGTAAAATCCTTCATATCCCTCGGTATACATGGGGTTTTCCGATGCCGGGAGCATATGGTGGAATTCCATTCCCACAAGCAGGGCGTTGAGCATTTTTCCCTTGGCAGAACCAGGGTGGATGCTCCGCCCCTTTACTGTTACTTTCAGGTCGGCGGCGTTAAAGCTCTCATAGTTGATGTCGCCCAGGTCGCTGCCGTCTACTGTGTAGGCGAAGTCAGCGCCAAATCCGGGCACATCAAAGCCGTCTGCGCCCCGGCCTACTTCCTCGTCGGGCGTAAAGGCGATGCAAATTTTCCCGTGAGGGATTTCTTCGTTGAGAACACGCTCCGCCAACGTCATGATTTCGGCCACTCCGGCCTTGTCGTCTGCGCCGAGCAGAGTTGTGCCGTCGGTAACCACCAGTTCTTCACCGATATGGTCTGCCAAATGCGGAAAATCGGACACTTTCATCCAGATTTCTTTTTCGGGGTTCAGCAGGATATCGCCGCCCTCATAAGAAATCACTTTGGGAGAGATGCCCTTGCCACATGCGGCAGGGGCGGTATCGATGTGGGCGATTAGACCGATAGCGGGTTCGTTTTCCAGCCCGGAGGTAGCAGGGATCTCCCCGTATACATAGGCGTTCTGGGTGCGGACATTGGAAATCCCCAGTTCTCTCATTTCCTGTGCGAGCACCTCGGCAAATTCCAGCTGCCCCGGCGTGCTGGGGGTGGAAGAACTTTCTTCGCTGGAAGTGGTGTCGTATTGAACATAACGCAAGAATCTTTCCAATACAGATACAGATTGCATCATAACACATCCTTTTTATTTTTAAGATTTTAATTAATTGTTTTGCCGCCCGATATAGGGCAGTGATTCTAGGGGCTATCTGAAAAGTCGAAATTATCGTCTTTTCCTACAATCAAGGTCAGCTACTGCGTTAAAAAAACTCGGAATCCATCAAGGATTCCTGCGTTTTTTGCCTTGTATCTGCCTGTTGATTGTGAAAAATTCTT
>CAJFNK010000039.1 GCA_904394685.1 Candidatus Heritagella gallinarum | reverse complement strand
GGACTTGAACCCCTATGAGCGTAGTGCTCACTAGAACCTGAATCTAGCGCGTCTGCCAATTCCGCCACTCTCGCATATTCTTTTGTGCCGCTCTTTTGAGCGCTTAGTTATTATATCATTCCGCTTGGTGTTTGTCAACAGCTTTTTTAAAAAATATCGGCACCCAGACCTGGAATACTGGTGGGTGCCGGCTATTACTTTCTTTTTTGGGTTATAGGAGAATCTTCTCAGAATTTTTATTTTGCCTCAGGAAATCTTTCACCACGATAAATCTCTCCACTCATGGTTTTAAACACCACTTCGTCATCACGAATCAACAGATAGCTGTGGTGGCTCTTTTCTTTGGGAATCGCCACAGAACCGGGATTGAGATAGTATGCTTCACCCAGCTTCTCCAGCTTCGGCACATGGGTATGCCCACAAAGCAGCACATCCCCCGCCTTGAGGAAGGGCGGATTTTGAGAATTTGCATGATGCCCGTGAGTAGCATAGTACATCCGATTTCCCAAATACAGAATACAGGAATCTGCCAAAATAGGAAATTCCAATACCATCTGATCTACTTCGGTATCACAGTTTCCTCTTACACAAATCAGATGCTCTTTGATAGGATTCAGCATGGCGATCACTTGTTTGGGGTTATATTCACGGGGCAAATCGTTTCTCGGCCCATGATACAGAAGATCCCCCAACAGCAGCAGCCGATCCGGCTTTTCTTTTTCAAACGCTTCGATCAGTTTGCGGCAGTAATGCGCTGAGCCGTGGATATCGGAAGCAACCATTATTTTCATAAAAACACAACCTTTCATAAAAAACAAGCCTGCCTGTTAGAAAACAGGCAGGCCGTTTTTACAATCTCACAGCTTGGTAGCTACTGCCAGAACATCCTCCGGCACTTCGCTTTCATCAGCAGAAATCGAGAGGGTAAAGGTAACATTGGCTTCTTCTGCCAGCTTCTTGATCTTAACGATCAAAGCGGAGAGAGCTGCCATATCCTGGCCGATAATCTTGAGGGTAGAATCGATCAGGATATCGGTCACATCATAGTTACCAGCACAGATGCCGCACAGGAAGCCTTCCATGGCGTCCAAACCGGTAATACCATAAGCATCGCTATCGATCAGGCGAGCCTTGTGGGAGATGTCATAGGTCAGCTTCAGACCCTTTTCAATTACAACCACATTGCCGTTGGAATTTGCAACGGCCTGATTGGCACACTCGATGAGCTTCTTTGTTTTTCCGGAACCTTTCTTACCGATAAGAATATTTATCATAATGAGGTCCTCCTTATAAATTTTTATTTCTTTTGTAGAAACCTCATAGAAATTTCTACAAAATTATTTCTTCAGTCTTGCTTCCAAAGCAGCCTTGGCATCTTCATAGCCGGGCTTGCCCAGGAGAGCGAACATATTCTTCTTATAGCTCTCTACGCCAGGCTGGTCAAAGGGATTCACGCCCAGTACATAGCCGGAAATGGCGCAGGCCTTTTCAAAGAAGTAAATCAAGCGGCCCAGAGAATCCTCGGAGAAATCGGGAACACGAATGATACCGTTGGGAACACCGCCGTCGCAGTGTGCCAGCACAGTTCCCTCAAATGCCTTCTCGTTGATGAAGGACATGGTCTTGCCCTCCAGGAAGTTCAGGCCGTCAACGTTTTCGGGGTCGTTGCCGATGACGATTTCCTTCTTGGCTTTGTCGAACAGCACAACGGTTTCAAACAGGTTGCGGCTGCCGTCCTGAATGAACTGACCCATAGAGTGCAGGTCGGTGGAGAAGACCACAGATGCCGGGAACAGACCCTTCTGATCTTTGCCCTCACTCTCGCCATACAGCTGCTTCCACCACTCGTTCATCATGGTATAGCAGGGCTCATAGCTCACCATCACTTCGGTGCTCTTGCCCTTGCGATACAGGATATTCCGAACGGCTGCATACTGATAGCAGGGGTTGGTTGCCAGATCGGGGTTGTTGTATTCTTCCTGAGCGGCGGCAGCGCCAGCCATCAGGGCATCGATATCAGCGCCGCTGACTGCGATGGGAAGCAGACCCACAGCGGTTAACACAGAATAACGGCCGCCCACATCGTCCGGAACCACAAAGGTTTCATAGCCCTCACGGTCTGCCAGCTGCTTCAGGGTGCCACGGGCACGGTCGGTAGTGCAGTAGATACGCTTACGGGCTTCTTCCTTGCCATACTTCTTTTCGAGCAGCTCACGGAACACACGGAACGCAATGGCGGGCTCGGTAGTAGTACCGGACTTGGAAATCATATTGATGGAAACATCTTTTCCCTCGCAGATCTCAATCAGCTCTGCCAGAGCGGTGGAGCTGATGCTGTTGCCAGCGAAATAGATGTCGGGTGTATCCTTTTTCATGGAATTATAGCGGTCGGATTTCAGGAACTCGATTGCGGCACGAGCTCCCAGATAAGAGCCGCCGATACCAATCACAACAAAAACGTCGGTATCCTTTTTAATCTTCTCAGCAGCTGCCTTAATGCGGGCAAACTCCTCTTTGTCGTAATCAGTGGGCAGAGTTACCCAACCGATAAAGTCATTGCCCAGACCGGTACCGGAATGAAGCATCTCGTGTGCCAGCTTTACCTGTGGGGCAATGGCAGAATATTCCTTTTCACCTACAAAGGACGCCAGGTGCTGTGTTTCAAATTTCAGTGACATTTTATAAGCCTCCTATGCTATTGAGATGTCTGCATATATTTTACAATATTATCGGCGGCATTGCAAGAAGAACTGCTACTATTCATAAATTTTTTTCTAATTCATCATAAAGTACGCCTTTTTCTCATCAGAGTATCACGCAACCCTAAATAAAGCACAGCAGGCTCTCCAACAGCTTTACAAAGCATTTCTGCCAGTCAATCGCCTCTACCGCTTCTGTCGCCGTGATCGAAACCTTGCCCAGCGTATCGTCTTCCAGCTGATACAGCACCTCTCCCAGCTTCTGCCCTTTTTCCACCGGCGCCCGAACACTTTCGGGCATGGAAACCGACACCTTTACCTGTTCCTCTTTCCCTTTGGGAACCAGAACCGATACCTTGCCTTCGGATTTCGCTTCTACCCCCACCAGGCTTTCCATGCCGTTGGTAACTGCCAGTTGTTGCAGGGCGGGGATTTCCAGCTGTGCCGATTCCCAGTTTGCAAATCCATAATCCAGCAGTTTTGCCGCCGAATCAAACCGGTCTTTGGTGTTGGAGCAACCCAGCACAACCGAAATCAGGCTCAGGCCATCACGGGTCGCTGTGGCGGTGATACAGCTTCCTGCCTTACCGGTCGTACCGGTTTTCAGCCCGGTAATGCCATTATACGTTTTCAGGAGCTTATTGGTATTGACCAGCTGGGTTTCTCCGCCACGCACACTGTCCATCCACACTTGCGTATAATCGAAAATCTTCTCATGAGAAATCAGCGCCCGGCTCATCAGCGCAACGTCATAAGCGCTGGTCAGATGTCCGTCCTCATCCAACCCGTTGCAGTTTTTAAAGGTAGTATCTTTCATCCCCAGTTCGGCTGCCTTTTGATTCATCTGCGCCACAAAATCGCTCTCGCTCCCGGCAATATACTCAGCCAGCACCACGGCAGCGTCGTTGGCGCTCATGATGACCGTCGCCTTTAGCAGGTCGTCAACACTCATGACCTCCCCTTCTTTGAGCCAGATATCCGAGCCGCCCATGGAAGCCGCATGTGCGCTGGCCGCCACTTCATCTTCCAGCTTGATTTTCCCCTCGTCCAGCGCTTCCATCACCAGAAGCAGTGTCATCACTTTGGTGATAGAGGCACACGGGCGCTTTTCATGGGCGTTTTTCTCAAACAGCACCCGCCCGGTTTCTGCTTCCATCAACAGAGCGGACGGGGCGGAAATCTTCTCCGGAGAAAGGGCCGCCGCTGTCCATCCCATACTTCCCAAAAGCACCGGAATCATGGCGAGGGAGATCAGTCTTTTTCGGAACCTTCTTTTCATTTAAGGCACCCCCTTGTTTCCAACCATATGCACTGCCGGCAGGAATTATCCCAGTACCGCCCAACTTTCTCCCACTCCCAAAACAAGCCGGTTTTTCCTTTTTCCTCCTGTTCTTTATTTTATCCGCAGCACACAAAAAGCCGGGATTCCCCAAAAAGGGAATCCCGGCTTGTCAGCTTATGATTACCGGCCTCGTCGCAAGGTGAAGCCGTTTACTTCTTTATGGTGCAGATAGACGTTTTGAACCAATCCATATCCAAAATAGAGGCAGGCCGCCGATGAACCGCCTGCGCTGAAAAACGGCAACGTTACGCCCATTACCGGCAGGATGGCCAGACACATTCCAATATTGAAAATCGATTGGGCGGCGATCAGGCCAAAAAAGCCCATGCAGATATACGTTCCCAGCGGGTCACGGGCTACTCTTGCGTTATGGAGAGTACGGATCAGAAGCAGGCAGAGCAACGCAATCAGGAGCATGCACCCTATAAAGCCCAGTTCCTCTCCTGCAACCGAGAAAATAAAGTCGCTCTGCTGGAAGGTGACCCGGTTGCTCTCCACACGGGGGCCTTCAAACAGGCCACGGCCCCAGAACTGCCCGGAACCAATCGAAATTCTTCCCTGATACTGCTGATAGCCGTCCCCTCTCGCCACAATGGGGTCATCGAGATTATAGACAGCCGTAAACCGCCTTTTCTGGTATTCTTCCAGCACAAACTTCCATGCCAGCGGCGCTGCAATCATCAGAAGTACTCCAAACAGCCCCGCAAAATACCGAAGCTGGACGCCCGCCGCAAACGACATTGCGAGGAACATGCAGAAAAAGATCATGGCGGCGCCGTCGTCGCCCTGCAAATGGCACAGCGCCATTGGAATCAACGCATGCACGCCCAATAGAGCCACATGCACAAACCGGCGAATCAAATCCCGTTCCTTTAGCACCGCAAGGTGTTTGGCAAAGGTTATCATAAACGCAATCTTGACCAGCTCTGAGCTCTGGAAAGTCGTCACACCCAGATTAATCCACGCCTTGGCGTTTACGCCGTTATCGTTTTGAACCGAGATACCAAACAAGAGCGTATAGACCATTAAGAACACGCTGAATCCCGCCACCAGATACCAGTAGCTGGCAATCGCATTATAGTCCACCAATGTGAGAATCCAAGCGCCAACCAGCCCCAGCACAATGGCCATCAGCTGTGTCTTGAAATAGTTAGAGTCCGCCGAGCGGGAAACACTTTTTAGCAGAAGCAGGCTGTATCCCGAAATCACCAGAACCAACAGGAACATCAGCTTGTCCATATCCTTGATATATTGCCAGATTCGTCCAAAAAATCTTGCCAAACCATTCTCTCCTTTCTGGAAAAACGATGCCGGAAGCATGATCCGGCGAGAGCTTCGTATAGAAACAATTCCTCTATCAAACCAGTTATCCTGGAAGCAATCTATCTGAAATTCGTTGTTTATTATAGCACATCCGCTTGGTTACGGCAACGAAAACTCCCCCTTCCTGCCCATTCTTCCGAAAATTAACAGAATATCCATATCCTCCCCACCCTGATTTGACATCTCGTGTAGAAAACCGGATGATTTCTAAAAAAGTTTCTCTCCTTTTCCCGCTCAGGGAATTGATAAATTCCTACAATTTGGTATAATATAAGAATCTTATGTATCTAAGAGAGGAAAAAAACATGGAAAACAAAACGGTTCGCACTCGCTTTGCCCCCAGCCCCACCGGTTTTATGCATGTGGGAAACCTGCGTACGGCTCTGTTTGAATATCTGATTGCCAAGTCCCAACACGGGCAGTTTGTGCTTCGGATTGAAGACACCGACCAGGAACGGCTGGTAGAAGGCGCTGTGGACGTGATCTACAATACGCTCAAGCAGGTAGGCATGCAGCACGACGAAGGCCCCGACCTGGGCGGAGAATACGGCCCCTATGTCCAGAGTGAACGCAAAGACTCCTATAAGCCCTATGCGGAACAGCTGGTTCGGGACGGCAAGGCGTATTACTGCTTCTGCACCAAAGAGCGCCTTGATTCCCTCCACAACGAGGATGGGTTTGGCGGTTATGACCGTCATTGCCGTGACCTTCCCGCCGAAGAAGTTAAGCGCCTGCTGGATGCCGGCACGCCCTATGTTATTCGCCAGAAGATGCCCACCGAAGGCTCCACAACGTTCCATGACGCTGTGTTTGGCGACATCACCATCGAAAACAAAGAGCTGGAGGACCAGATTCTGCTCAAGTCAGACGGCTTCCCCACCTATAACTTTGCCAATGTTATCGACGACCACCTGATGCACATCACTCATGTGGTGCGTGGCTGTGAATACCTCACCTCTACCCCCAAGTACAACCTGCTGTATGAGGCCTTTGGCTGGGAGGTTCCCACCTATGTCCATCTTCCCCTGATTATGGGTAAAAACGAAGACGGCACTGTGAGCAAGCTCTCCAAGCGCCATGGCTCCACCAGCTTTGCCGGGCTGGTAAAGGAAGGCTATCTGCCCGAAACCATCGTCAACTATATCGCCCTTCTGGGCTGGTGTCCCAAAGACAACCGGGAGATTTTCTCGCTGGCAGAGCTGGCAGAAAACTTCTCTATCGACGGAATCAGCAAGGCTCCTTCTGTGTTCGACTATGAAAAGCTCGCCTGGTTTAACGGGGAATATCTCCGTGCCAAAACGCCGGAGCAGTTCACCGAAATCGCCATGCCGTACTATCAGCAGGTATTTGGCGATACACAGGTGGATTGGGCTGTGCTGACCTCGATTCTCCAACCCCGTGTGGTTCGCCTCATCGATATTCCCGGCATGATTGGCTTCCTCAAAGAGCTGCCGGAATATGATAAAGAGCTGTTTATCAACAAAAAGAGCAAAGCAAACCTCGAAAACGCCCCGGTTATGCTTAAAGCCGCTATCGAGGCGCTGACCGCACTGGAAAGCTGGGACGTCACTTCGATTCATGATTGCCTGATTGGTCTGGCACAGCAGCTGGAAGTGAAAAACGGAACGCTTCTCTGGCCGGTACGCATCGCCGCTGCCGGTATGCAGGTAACGCCCGGCGGTGCCATGGAAATTCTGGCAATCTTGGGTAAAGAGGAATCCCTGCGCCGGCTGGAACTAGGACTTGCCAAACTGTAAAAAATATTGATTGGAGTTCGTAGGGGCGCACCTGTCTGTGCGCTCTACGGCAATCCGTAGTCCGTAATTTTATAGCATTTTTGCGGCATTACTATTTTAGATTTCCGGAAAGGATTGGAATTTATGAGCGAAGAAATCAAAGAAGTCGTTTCTTCCAACTTTATTGACGACTTTATTATAGAAGACCTGGCCGAGGGCGGCCGCTGCGAAGGGATGCAGGTTCACACCCGCTTTCCACCGGAGCCAAACGGCTATCTGCACATCGGCCACGCCAAGGCAATTTATATCGACTTTGGAACAGCCGAACGCTTTAAGGGAATCTGCAACCTGCGGATGGACGACACCAACCCCACCAAGGAAGACACCGAGTATGTAGACGCCATCAAGGAAGATATCCACTGGCTGGGCTATGACTGGGATGACCGCTTCTACTATGCTTCCGACTATTTTGAGCAGATGTATGAGGCCGCTGTTGACCTGATTAAAAAGGGGCTTGCCTATGTGTGCGAGCTGACTCCCGACCAAATGCGGGAAAACCGTGGCGACCTGACCACCCCCGCCACCAGCCCGTATCGTAACCGCCCCATCGAAGAAAGCCTCGACCTGTTTGCCCGGATGCGTGCCGGCGAATTTGAAGACGGCAAGATGACTCTCCGTGCCAAAATCGACCTGGCTTCCGGCAACTTTAACATGCGTGACCCGGTTATTTACCGTATCAACCATATGTCCCACCACCGTACCGGCGACACATGGTGCATCTATCCCATGTATGACTTTGCCCACCCCATTGAGGATGCACTGGAGCATATCACCCACTCCCTCTGCTCTTTGGAGTTTGAAGACCACCGCCCCCTCTACGATTGGGTAATCGCCAATGTGAATTTGCCCTCCAAGCCCCGCCAGATTGAATTTGCCCGTCTGGGTATCAACAACACCGTTATGAGCAAGAGAAAGCTCCGTGCGCTGGTAGAAGGCGGCTATGTAAGCGGCTGGGATGACCCCCGTATGCCCACCCTGTGCGGACTGCGCCGCCGTGGATATACCCCGGCATCCATCCGTAATTTCAGCGAGCGCAACGGCGTTTCCAAGGTGAACAGCACCGTGGAATACAGCTTTTTGGAGCACTGCCTGCGGGAAGACTTGAACCTGAACGCACAGCGTGTGATGGGCGTCCTGCATCCGCTCAAGCTGATCCTCACCAACTATCCCGAAGGCCAGACAGAAACCTTTGAGGTGGAAAACAACCCCAACCGTCCCGAAGACGGCAACCGCACCGTCACATTCTCCCGTGAACTGTGGATTGAGGCCGAGGACTTTATGGAAGAACCGGTCAAAGGCTATTTCCGCCTGTTCCCCGGCAATGAAGTCCGCCTGAAAACCACCTATATCGTCCGCTGCACCGGCTGCGAAAAAGACGAAAACGGCAATGTGACCGCTGTTTATGCGGAATATGACCCGGAGTCTCGTGGAGGAAACCCCGCCGATGGCCGCAAAATCAAAGGCACCATCCACTGGGTGAACGCCGCCGACGCACTGGATGCGGAAATCCGCCTGTATGACAACCTGTTCACCGTCCCCGACCCGGATGCGGGAGATTTTCTGGAGGTCTTGAACCCCGATTCCCTCAAGGTATTGGAGAACGCCAAGGTAGAGCCCTCTTTGGCCGCTGCCAAACCGGGAGATTCCTTCCAGTTCATGCGTCAGGGGTATTTCTGCGTGGACAACAAAGACAGCTCTGCTGAACATCTGGTGTTCAACCGCTCTGTTTCGCTGAAAGATAGTTTCAAACCCAAAAAGTAAGCATCTGCTAAGAAACTCCCCGCCGGATAGTTCCGGTGGGGAGTTCCTGTTTTTGTAACAAACTTTTTTCCTTTATTCTCCGCAATGGCCGTGACGGCATTCTCCGCCTTCGTGACTGTGGCACTGGTGTGTTCCGCCATGCTCGCCGTGATGATGAGCGCAAACTGTATCAGGATTAAACAGCAGAGTACCGGCGATTAATTCCGCTACTTTGGCATCAGCATTTCCGCTGACGCCCGGATACAGCTGGATGCCTGCCTGTGCCAAGGCAGTTCTGGCTCCTCCGCCAATACCGCCGCAAATCAGCGTGTCCACGTTTTGGGCGGCTAAAAATCCGGCCAGTGCTCCATGGCCGCTGCCGTTGGTATCCACCACTACAGAATGGGTTACCTCGCCATTTTCTACAGTATACAGCTTAAACTGAGCGGTGTGACCAAAATGCTGGAACACCTGACCGTTTTCATAAGTTACTGCGATTTTCATCTATTATCATCCTTTCTATTGAATCCTTGACATTTACAGCCGTTTCTTTTGGATTTTGCTTTTGTGCAGCCATCGCCATGAGGACACACCCAATACTCTCCGCCTGCAATCACCAGTTCCTTGCCGCTTACCAGCGATTCTGCCAGTTTTTTTCGGGCATGGTCATAAACAGCCTGAACCGTTGTTCTGGCCACCCCCATTTGTTCGGCACATTCACTTTGCGTATATTCCAGCAGGTCGATCAGACGGATACATTCATATTCATCTACCGTCATCACAATACTGTCGCAGCTTCTTCTCCCCACTGGACCAAACCGACAAGTTCGAGGCATGGCACAAACCCGCCTTTGCTTTTGTGGACGTGGCATGGATGCTCCCCCTCTGCACTATTTCTGACTTATGTCAGTTATTATAGCGGTGTTTCTGTCATATGTCAATAACTAAAACAAAAAACTGGAAGCAGAAATTTCTGCTTCCAGTAAATTCTCGTTTTATCTTACAGGATGATTTCTCCATCAACTGTGCCCGGCAGAGCGGCTGCATTCGACTCATCGGTATCGATGTGCATAGCAGCTGCATATTTGGGGCTAACACGGCAAACGACATCGCCAAACACCAGAGAACGGCCGTTATAGTCCAGCTTTACAGAAACGATCTGCTTATCGACAACGCCAGCCTCTTTTGCCTCGTCGGGGTTAAAGTGAATATGGCGCTTTGCAATGATTACACCGTAGGGAATATCCACTTCACCAGCAGGGCCAACCAGCTTGCAGCCAGGGGTGCCGGCCAGGTCGCCAGATTCACGGATGGGAGCCGTGATTCCCAGCTTGCGGGCATCAGTAAGAGCCAACTCCACCTGCGTTTCGGGACGAACCGGTCCCAAAATCGACATTTTCATAGAACCTTTGGGGCCTACAACCTCGACCTTTTCGTTTGTAGCAAACTGTCCGGGCTGGGACAGATCTTTTTTATTGCTGAGGACAGCGCCCTCACCAAACAGCTTTACCAAATCCTCCTGGGATACATGCAGATGGCGAGCGGAAGTTTCTACCATTACCTTCAATGGAAACATCTCCTATTTTATGTATTTGTTTGCCTGATAAACAAACGGTATCGGACTATTCTTATTGTACTATTTCTTTTATCAGATTGCAACTATGAAAGCGGAAAAACTGGCAAAACCATACCTTGTCTGTTGGACATCTGGAATTTATGATATAAGTATGTTACAATAAATATCCAAAAAGATCAGGAGGAAATATCGCATGGAAAACAACGATAGAATAGATTTGCGCCTTGATATGGACGACACACAAAAAAACACGGCCCATTTTCAAACACCGGAACAATCTCCCCGGCTGATGCAGTGGGAAGAACTCGAACAGGCGTGTAAAAGCTGTACCCGGTGTGGCCTTTGTGAAACCCGACACCATGTTGTGTTTGGTATGGGCAACCCGCAGGCAGACTTGCTTTTTATTGGAGAAGGGCCGGGCGAAAACGAAGATCTTCAGGGGCTGCCTTTTGTTGGGCGTGCCGGCCAGCTGCTGGATAAAATGCTGGCAGCAGTTGATCTTGACCGGGAAAAAGACCTCTATATCACCAATATCGTGAAATGCCGCCCCCCGCAGAACCGTGACCCACAGCCTCAGGAGCAGGATGCGTGTATCCAGTGGCTTCGCAACCAGGTGGCCTTGATGCGCCCCAAAATCATCGTCTGCCTGGGACGCATCGCCGCTATGAAGCTGATAAAACCCGATATGAAGATTACAAAAGAACATGGCCAGTTTTTCAAAAAGGGAAACACCCTGATGATGGCCACGCTGCACCCGGCGGCGCTTTTGCGGAATCCTTCTTCTAAGCCGGGCGCCTTTGAAGATTTTCTCAAGCTGCGCCATACGCTGGACGAGCTGAGAGATTCTGCTAAGGCAGCCGAAAAAACCGAATAGCCTGTTATTTTCTCAGCAGCCCTGCCAGACGGTGGGCTGCTTCTTTTGTATCTTCGGGGCTTCCAAAGGTAGAAAAGCGGAAGTATCCTTCCCCACAGGCGCCAAAGCCTTCTCCGGGTGTCCCCACCACCTGGATTTCATGCAGCAGACGGTCGAAAAATTCCCAGCCGGTTTGATGGTCGGGGCACTTCATCCAGATATACGGGGCATTCTTCCCGCCGCAATACCAGATTCCCAGCTCGTCAAGCACTTCCATCAGGCAGGCGGCGTTTTTCTTATACACCTGAATATTCTCCTGAATCTGGCGCTGACCTTCGGGGGTAAAGACGGCCGCCGCACCTTTTTGAATGATATAGGACACTCCATTTGTTTTGGTGGTGCGGTTTCTCACCCACATATCATGGAAATTCATCCCCTGCCGTTCCAGCTCCTTGGGAACCACTGTATAGCCAAGCCGGGTTCCGGTAAAGCCTGCTGTTTTGGAGAGCGAACAGATTTCAATTGCACAGGTGCGGGCACCCTCCAGCTCAAAAATACTGTGCGGCAGCCCATCTTCTTCGATAAAGGCTTCATATGCGGCATCAAACAGAATGACGGCTCCCGTCCGGTTGGCATGATCCACCCATAATTGCAGCTGATCCCGGTTAAAAACTGCGCCGGTTGGGTTATTGGGAGAGCAAAGATAGATCAAATCTGCTTCGATATGCTCGCTCGGCAGGGGCAAAAAGCCCTCTGCCTCACTGGAGGGCAAATGGATGATTTTGCGCCCTTCCATGATATTGGCATCCACATAGGCCGGATAGGCGGGTTCTATCACCAGTGCGCTGTTTTTGCGGTCAAACAGGTGGAGAATATCCCCCAGCTCATCGCTGGCACCGCTGGAAACAAAAATTTCGTCCGTTAAAAGCTGCACACCTCTGCGGGCATAATAGCCGCCGATTGCTTCCCGCAAAAACGGTGCGCCACATTCGGGCATATAGCCATGAAAACGGCCGGCAGTAGCCTGATCGTCCACCGCTTCGTGCAGCGCCTTGATGACAGCGTCGCAAAGGGGCAGCGATACATCCCCAATTCCCAGCCGATACAGATGCGCTCCCGGATTCTGCTCCAGATAAGCGCCGGTCTTCTGTGCGATATGGTAAAAAAGATAAGAGTCCTTCAGGTCTGCGTAATAAAGATTGGGTGTTACCATCATCCAGTCCTCCTTTTTTCTCAGGCATCAATTGTCGATATGCCCATGGTGGTTTCTTCCAACACATCCAGCAACACTTTCACCGTATCAAGTGAAGTCAGCATGGTGATATTGTTTTCTGTGGCGCAGCGGCGAATTGCAATGCCGTCCTCATAATGCACGCCGGATAGAATCGCTCTGGTGTTAATCACATAGCTTACATATCCCGCACGGATAGAATCCAGAATTTCCTCGCTTCCCTCGCTGAGCTTGCGGCGGATACGGGTGCGGATTCCATGCTTCTTTAAAAACTCAGCTGTTCCAATCGTGGCTTCAATATTAAAGCCCATGTCATAAAACCGCTTGACCAACGGCAGTGCCTCCTGCTTGTCTTCATCCGCCAGCGTTACCACAACGGTGCCATAGTTTTGCAGGTGGATACCCGAAGCAATCAGCGCCTTATACATGGCACGATGCAGCTTTTTGTCGTATCCGATGGCTTCGCCGGTAGATTTCATCTCTGGAGAAAGATAGGCATCCATGCCGTGGAGCTTGGAGAACGAAAAGGCAGGCGCCTTGACATAATAGCGTTTGCGCTCAATCAAATCCGATTGCCGGATGCCCTGCTGTGCCAGGCTCTCTCCCAAAATGGCACGAGTTGCAATCTCTGCAAGGCTATATCCGGTAGACTTGGAAAGGAACGGAACGGTTCTGGAAGAGCGGGGATTGACCTCGATGATATACACCTGTTCCTGCTGGTCTACGATAAACTGGACATTGAACAGGCCGATAATCCCGATTCCCAGCCCCAGCTTTTGGGTGTATTCCAACACCGTATCCTTTACCTTTTGAGAAAGGCTAAACGGCGGATACACACTGATAGAATCGCCGGAATGAACGCCTGTGCGCTCCACCAGCTCCATGATACCGGGGACAAACACCTCGTGGCCGTCGCAGATTGCATCGACCTCTACCTCTTTGCCACGGATATAATGGTCTACCAGCACGGGTTTATCCTCATCGATTTCCACCGCTGTTTTGAGATAATGACGCAGCTGTTCCTCTTTTGCCACGATCTGCATGGCTCTGCCGCCCAGCACAAAACTGGGACGAACCAGCACAGGATAGCCGATTTTTCCGGCCACCCGGATTCCCTCCTCAATTTGGGTGACGGCCTGCCCTTTTGGCTGCGGAATCCCGATAGCAAGCAGGAGCTTTTCAAAAGCGTCCCGGTTTTCCGCCCGCTCAATCGCCTCACAGTCTGTACCGATAATGGTAACGCCCCGTTCTTTTAACGGAGCTGCCAGATTCACGGCTGTCTGTCCGCCGAGTGTTGCGATTACCCCCTCTGGCTTTTCCAGCTCCAGGATATTCATCACATCCTCAACACAAAGAGGTTCAAAATAAAGTTTATCAGATGTGGTGTAATCTGTCGATACGGTTTCGGGATTATTATTGATAACAATGGCTTCATATCCGGCATCCTGAATGGCTTTTACTGCATGGACTGTGGAATAGTCGAACTCTACCCCCTGTCCGATTCGGATGGGGCCGGAGCCAAGAACCACCACTTTTTTCCCGTCGGATACAATCGATTCGTTTTCTTCTTCATAGGTAGAATAAAAATACGGGATATAGCTGCTGAATTCCGAGGCGCAGGTATCGATCATTTTGTATACCGGGAAAATTTTCTCCCGCTTTCTTGTTTCAAAAATCTCGATTTCACTGCTCCCCCACTGGCGGGCAATCTCACGGTCAGAAAACCCCATCCTTTTGGCTTCATACAAGGCGTCACGATCTCCGGGATGGCTGTGGAGCCGGCGTTCTTCTTCGATAATGCGCTGGATTTTTTGAAGGAAAAACAAATCGATAGCGGTTCTGGCCGCAATTTCCCGGATAGGGACTTCACGCCGCAGCAGCTCTGCAATGGCAAACAGTCGCTCGTCGCTGCCGGTTTCAATGGTATGCAGCAGTTCGGGCGTGCTTTCGCTGTCAAATTTGGGCAGATACAAATGCCATGCGCCGGTTTCCAGCGAACGAACTGATTTTAGCAGGCTTTCTTCCAGTGTACGCCCCACACTCATCACCTCGCCGGTGGCTTTCATCTGGGTGCCCAGCGAATGATCTGCTTCGGTGAATTTATCAAATGGGAAGCGTGGCATCTTGGTCACAACATAATCCAGCGCAGGCTCAAAAGAAGCGGGCGTATTGGCAATCTGGATTTCGTCCAGCGTCATCCCGATTCCGATTTTGGCAGAAACACGGGCAATCGGATAGCCGCTGGCTTTGGAGGCTAGTGCGGACGAACGGGACACTCTGGGGTTGACCTCGATCAGATAATACTGGAACGATTTGGGGTCGAGTGCAAACTGCACGTTGCAGCCGCCTTCTATTTTCAGCGCACGGATGATTTTCAGGGCGCTGTCACGCAGCATCTGATATTCTTTGTTAGTAAGCGTCTGCGACGGGCAGACCACAATGGAATCTCCGGTATGGATGCCCACAGGGTCAAGGTTCTCCATATTACAAATCGTGAGCGCCGTATCGTTATGGTCACGCATCACCTCATATTCGATTTCCTTATAGCCTCGGATGCTTTTTTCAATCAGCACCTGATGCTTTGGAGAAAGGAGCAGTGCGTTTTTAATCAGACGAAGCAGATCGGCCTCATCATCTGCAAATCCGCCGCCCGTTCCCCCCAACGTAAACGCCGGACGAAGCACAACCGGATATCCGATTTTTTTTGCAACTGCTACGGCTTCTTCCACCGACCCGGCAATATCAGAAGGCAGCACAGGTTCTCCCAGGCTTTCACACAGCTCCTTAAACAGCTCCCGGTCTTCGGCACGGTCGATGCTGGCGCTGCTGGTTCCCAGCAGTTCCACCTGACACTCCCGAAGCACGCCCTTTTTTTCCAGCTGCATCGCCAGATTCAGGCCGGTCTGCCCGCCGATGCCCGGCAAAATCGCATCGGGACGCTCGTGCCGGATAATTTTGGCCACATATTCCAATGTCAAAGGCTCCATATACACTTTGTCCGCAACCGAGGTGTCGGTCATAATGGTGGCGGGATTGGAATTGCACAGGATCACCTCATAGCCTTCTTCCCGCAGCGCCAGACACGCCTGTGTGCCTGCATAGTCAAACTCCGCCGCCTGCCCAATCACGATAGGGCCTGACCCGATCACCAGGATTTTGTGAAGATCTGTTCTTTTTGGCATCTTATCGGCTCCCTTCCATCCATTCTATAAACTGGTCAAACAGAGAAGCGCTGTCCTGTGGACCGGGAGCGCTTTCGGGGTGATATTGCACGCTGAATACACGATCCTGCTCACAGGCCACCCCTTCCACCGTCTGGTCCAGCAGGTTTCGATGTGTCACCCGCAGCCCGGTTCCCTCCAGGCTGGCAGCGTCTACCGCATACGAATGGTTTTGGGACGTGATCTCGATTTTTCCCGTTTTCAAATTGCGAACCGGATGGTTGCCGCCCCGATGCCCGAATTTGAGCTTATACGTTTTGGCGCCATAGGCCAAAGAGAGAATCTGGTGTCCCAGACAAATCCCAAAGATCGGATACTTTCCCCGCAGCGCTTTCACCGTTTCGATTACCGGCGCAACATCTGTGGGGTCTCCCGGACCGTTGGAAAGAAAAACCCCGTCTGGATGCAGCATTTCGATTTCAGCTGCCGGCGTATTCCAGGGAAAAACCGTTACGGTGCAGCCCCGCTTATTGAGGCAGCGCACAATGTTTTTCTTCATCCCGCAATCGATTGCCGCCACATGGAATCTTTCTTCACCGGCGGGAAACCTCTGGATCTCCCGGCTGCTCACCCTTGCAACCTGATCTCTGGGAAGAACTGTATTCGAAAGCCTTTCCAGCCCCTGCTCCAGCGTGGTGGCGGCATCGGTTATCAGCGCCTTGCAGCTTCCATGATTGCGGATGGAACGGGTCAGCTTGCGGGTATCGATTCCAAAGATTCCGGGAATCCCAAAGCGGCACATCACCTCTGAAAGTGTTGCCGTGCTTCTAAAATTCGAGGGGGAATCTTCATATTCCCGCACAATCAGTGCGCCCATGGATGGGATATCGGTTTCATAATCATCGTCTGCCATTCCATAGTTGCCGATCAACGGATAGGTCATCACCACCGCCTGACCAGCATAAGAAGGGTCAGACAAAATTTCCTGATATCCCGCCATAGAGGTGTTGAACACGATTTCACAAACCCGGTTTTCCCTGCTTCCAAAAGCGGTTCCCAGATATTCGCTGCCATCCTCCAGGATTAATTTTCTGTTCTGTTCGATTGACATGTAGTTGCCTCGCTTTCGTTGCCTGATTTTGTGATTTCAGAAAGCTTTCGCTCAAACCGGTCTTTTCGGGTATCTTCCGGTATCATAGTGGGGTAACTGCCGTCAAAGCAAGCGCTGCAATAGCCCTGTGAGCCAGCCAGCTGTGAAAGCTCTGAAACAGGAAGATAGCCCAGCGAATCCGCCCCGATCACGCCTGCAATCTGTTCCATTGGATATTGGCAGGCGATGAGATGTTCACGGGAATCGATGTCTGTCCCATAATAACAGGGATGCAAAAACGGCGGGGATGAAATCCGCATATGAACCTCTTTTGCGCCTGCCTCCCGCAACAGCTTGACAATTAATCCGCTGGTGGTGCCACGGACAATGGAATCATCCACCAGTACAACGCTTTTTCCCCGCACGCAGTCCACCACCGGGCTGAGCTTGATACGCACCTGGCTCATCCGGTTTTCCTGTCCCGGCGAGATAAAGGTACGGCCCACATAGCGGTTTTTGATAAGCCCAATTCCATAAGGAATCCCCGATTCTCTGGCATAGCCAAGCGCTGCTTCCAGCCCGGAATCCGGCACTCCCACCACCACATCTGCCTGAACCGGATGATATCGGGCAAGGATTTCACCGGCTTTTATTCTTGCCGTGTGAACTGGCATGCCGTCGATCACCGAATCCGGGCGGGCAAAATAGATATATTCAAATACACACAGCTTTTTTTCACATTTCCCGCAATGGCGCCGGTTAGAAGTCATCCCGTTTTTGCTGAAAACCAGAATTTCTCCGGGCAGCAGATCACGGACAAATTCCGCCCCAACCGCCCGGAGAGCGCAGCTTTCAGAGGCCGCCACATAACTCCCGTCCGGCAAAACGCCATAGCACAGCGGCCGAAATCCATGGGGATCTCTGGCACAGATCAATTTTTGCGGCGACATCAAAATCAGCGAATAAGCGCCGTCGAGCGTGTCCATTGCCGCATCGAGCGCCGCTTCAATCGATGGGCTTTTGAGCCGTTCACGGGTAATAATATAGGCGATGGTTTCGGTATCGCTGGTGGAGTGAAAAATGGCGCCCGAAAGCTCCAGCTCGTCCCGAAGCGCCGCCGCATTGCTCAAGTTGCCGTTATGGGCAAGCGCCATCCTCCCTTTTTGATGGTTCACCTCAATCGGCTGGCAGTTGCTGCGGCTGTTTCTTCCGGTTGTGCCATAGCGCACATGACCCACTGCCATGGTTGCCTGTGGAAACCGGCTCAGAACTTCGCCAGAAAACACTTCGCCGACCAGTCCCAGGTCTTTGTGGGAGTAAAACAACCCGTCGTTACACACCACAATTCCGCAGCTTTCCTGTCCACGGTGCTGAAGGGCATACAGCCCATAATAGGCGGTTTGGGCGGCCTGACAGGGAGCCGGGCTGTATACTCCGAACACGCCACATTCTTCATGCAGACTCATAGCTTTCCCCCGTTCCGGCGGCCGTTGAGCGCAGCCCCCACAAATCCCACAAACAAGGGATGCGGCCTGTTGGGACGGCTTTTAAATTCCGGATGGAACTGGACGCCCACATAAAAAGGATGATCTTTCAGCTCCACGGTTTCAACCAGCCTGCCATCGGGCGATTTCCCGCTCAACACCAGCCCGGCCTCCTGCAGCTGGTGGGCATATTCTGTGTTAAATTCATAGCGGTGACGGTGGCGCTCGCTGATAAGCTCGCTCTGATAGCAATGTTCCATCACTGTGCCCGGCTCAATCCGGCATTTGCAGGCGCCCAGGCGCAGCGTGCCGCCTTTGTTGATCTCGTCGCTCTGGCCTGGCATAAAATCAATCACTTTGTGGACACAGCGTTCATCAAATTCACCGGAATTGGCGTCTGTAAGCCTGGCTGCATGGCGGGCAAACTCAATCACAGCAACCTGCATGCCAAGGCAGATCCCTAAAAACGGGACCTGCCGTTTTCTTGCATATTCTGCTGCCAGAACCATTCCTTCCACGCCCCGGCTTCCAAAGCCGCCGGGAACAAGGATTCCGTCAAGCCCTGCCAGGGCTTCTTCCACGTTTTGAGCAGTGATCTTTTCGGAATCAATCCAGGAAATCTGCACATGGGCATCGTGATGATATCCGGCATGGTTGAGGGCTTCGGCAACCGAAAGATAGGCGTCATGCAGCTCCACATATTTTCCAACCAAGCCGATCTTGCACACATCATGCCGCTGCCGGATTCGCTCCACCATCTGTTTCCATTCTTCCAGCTCCGGGGCGGGGGCATCAATCGAAAGTTCCCGGCAAACCACCGAAGAAAAGTTGGCGTTTTCCAGCATCAGGGGCGCTTCATAGAGATTCGGCAGGGTAATATTTTCAATCACACAATCCGGCTTTACATTGCAGAACATCGAGATTTTTTTAAAGATGGATTTTTCAAGCGGCTCATCACAGCGCAGGACGATGATATCCGGGTTTACGCCCATCCCCTGCAATTGCTTTACCGAGTGCTGGGTGGGCTTTGATTTGTGTTCTCCAGAGCCACGCAGGTATGGCACCAGCGTAACATGGATAAACAGGCTGTTCTCTCTCCCCACTTCCAGCGAAATCTGGCGTACCGCCTCAATAAAGGGCTGCGACTCGATATCGCCGATCGTGCCGCCAATTTCGGTAATCACCACATCGGCCCCGGTTTTCTTTCCCACATGATACACAAACTCTTTGATCTCGTTGGTGATATGGGGAATCACCTGCACAGTAGAGCCGAGATACTCTCCCCGCCGCTCCTGATTCAACACATTCCAATACACCTTGCCGGTGGTCAGGTTGGAATACTGGTTCAAATCCTCATCGATAAAGCGTTCATAATGCCCCAGATCCAGGTCGGTTTCTGCGCCGTCCTCGGTTACAAACACCTCTCCATGCTGATAGGGGCTCATCGTGCCGGGGTCTACATTGATATACGGGTCGAGCTTCTGCGCCGCAACCTTTAGTCCTCTGGCCTTGAGCAGCCTTCCCAGAGATGCGGCTGTAATGCCTTTTCCCAGCCCGGAAACAACGCCGCCCGTCACAAAAATATATTTCGTCATCCTGTTTTTTCCTCCGTTTCTCCTGCTTTATCGATATTATTTCCCGCTATCTCCGTAATTTGCAAGAACCCTTGCAGATGGATCGTCCACATTGCAGCCTTCCCAAGAGCGGTTCGGCATCCAAAAATCCACAATCATGCTGCTTTGTCCCGGATAATACTTCTCAAAGATTTCCCGGTAGAGCAGGGATTCTTTGGTGAACGGAGCCGCATGGGAATACCGGCTTCGTTTTTGTGCAAATTCCTCGTCGGAATAACGGCTTTCGGCATATCGTTTCAAATCATCCACCATCGAATGTCCCACCGCATCCGAAAACGCAGCTTTTTCACGATACAGGATTTCCTGCGGCAGATAGTCGCCCTCAAACGCATGACGTAACAGGTACTTACCCTTGCCATACCGGTTCATTTTCAGCTCCGGGTCAACCGACATCACATATCGCACAAAATCCAAATCGCCAAACGGTACCCTGGCTTCCAGCGAGTTCACCGAGATACAGCGGTCTGCCCGCAACACATCGTACATGTGCAGCTCCCGGATTCTCTTTTGCGATTCCTCCTGAAACGCTGTGGCATCCGGAGCAAAATCGGTATATTTATAGCCAAACAGTTCGTCGGATATCTCGCCGGTGAGCAGCACCCGGATATCGGTGGTTTCATGGATGGCCTTGCAGACCAGGTACATCCCAATGCTGGCTCGGATGGTGGTAATATCATAGGTTCCCAGCAGCTGAATCACCGTTTCGAGCGAATCCAGCACATCCTGTTCGGTGATGATAACTTCTGTATGGTTGCTGCCGATAAACTCCGCCACCTGCCGGGCATACTTCAGGTCGATGGCATCGCTGTCCATGCCGACCGCAAAGGTGCGGATAGGTGTCCGGCTTTTTTTGGCTGCAATGGAACACACCAGCGAGGAATCCAGTCCGCCCGACAGCAGGAACCCCACTTTGGCGTCTGCGACCAGCCGCTTTTCCACCCCGGCAATCAGCTTTTCACGAATTTTGCGGCAAACCGTTTCCAGGTCATCGTGACAAACGCTCTCGCTTTTTGCGATATCGCAATAGCACACAAATTTTCCGCCTTGATAATAATGTCCCGGCGGAAAAGGAATGATGTTCTCCACCAGCCCCACAAGGTTTTTCGGTTCGCTGGCAAACAGGATTACTCCGGCAGCATCATATCCATAATAGAGCGGGCGAATCCCGATAGGATCTCTTGCCGCAATATATTCCTGCCGCTCCCCGTCATAGAGGATACAGGCAAACTCTGCATCCAGCATGGCAAAGAGGCCAACGCCATATTCCCGATACAGGGGGAGCAGCACTTCACAGTCTGAATCACTGGTAAACTGGTATTTTCCCGAAAGCGCTTTTCTCCATTTTTCAAACCCATAGATTTCTCCATTACAAACCAGATAGCTTCCATCCAGCTCAAACGGCTGCATCCCCGAAGGGGTAAGCCCCATAATCGCCAGACGGTGAAACCCCAGCAGCCCTTTTCCCGTATCGATGACCCTGCTGTCATCCGGCCCCCGTGACACCGTGCGTTCAAATCCCTTTTGAAACGCCGCCATCGTGGCGCTGCTGCCGCAATAGCCCATGATTGAACACATTCTCAACACCTCCAATTGGTAATCCGGCATTTCACAGAGGACGCCGGACTGCCCGGTTTTCCATGGCAATCCGACGTACTGCTTCTGGCTGCCAGAGGCGTCCGGCTTTTGGAGCTTGCAAAACTTTTGCCAAAAGCCGGATCGCCAGCCACTTGTGTATTTTATTCTACATCCTGAAGGGCATCGTACCCTTCTTCACCTGTACGAACCTTTATCACGTTTTCCACATCATAGACAAAGATCTTGCCGTCTCCGATATGTCCGGTATACAGCACCTTTTTGGCGGTTTCGATCACGCTGCGAACCGGAACCTTGCTCACTACGATTTCCACCTGAATCTTGGGCAGCAGAGAAACCTCCACTTCTACGCCACGGTAATATTCCGGCTTGCCCTTCTGCATCCCGCAGCCCAGCACATGCGATACCGTCATACCGGTGATTCCCAGATCGGTCATGGCCTTCTTTAGTGCCTCAAACCGGCTTTCCTTGCAAATGATCTCCACCTTGGTCAGCTTGGGCACAGTCTGGTCAAAAGACTCTACCCGCTTGACCGGAATCGCTTCGGCTACCGGAACTTCTCCAGAAACCATCACAGGCTCTGCTGCTCCGTCTTCGGTCACTGTATCGGGCTGCATCGCAAAACCGGCATAGGCAGTGAGCAGTCCATGCTCCGAAATATCCAGTCCGGCCAGCTCATCGGCGGGTTCGGCACGAAGCCCGCTGGTATGCTTAATCACCTGGAAAACAATTGTAATCACAACCGCTACATAGGCCGCAACTGCCACAACACCCAACGCCTGCACTCCGGCGAAATGGAATCCGCCGCCATAGAACACGCCCTTTTCGGTAGAAACACCGGTGGCAAAAAATCCAGTCAGGAGGGTTCCCAGTGCGCCACAAACACAATGAACTGCGATTGCGCCAACCGGGTCATCGATCTTTGCAATCTTATCAAAGAACTCCACTGCAAACGCCACTGCTATACCAAACACAAGCCCCATAATAGCAGCGCCCAGTGGTTCAACCGCATCGCATCCAGCGGTGATGCCAACCAGACCGGCCAACGCTGCGTTGTAGGTCATGGAAACATCGGGCTTTCCATAACGTACCCAGGTGACCACCAGCGTGGTGCAGCAGGCAACCGCTGCCGCCAGGTTGGTGTTGAAGAACACCAGACCGGCACGCTCCAGCAGAGCGTCGCTGTCCATTCCAACAGTAGAAGCACCGTTGAATCCAAACCAGCAGAACCAGAGAATAAACACGCCCAAGGCTGCAAACGTCAGGTTGTGTCCCAAAATTGCGTGAGGCTTTCCAGACTTGTCATACTTGCCAATACGGGGGCCAAGAATCTTGGCGCCGATCAGGGCGCAGATTCCGCCTACCATGTGGACGGTGGTAGATCCGGCAAAATCATGGAAGCCCAGCTGGCTCAGCCAGCCACCGCCCCAGATCCAATGTCCGGAAATGGGATAAATAATCAGGGAAATAGCCGCCGAATAAATGCAATATGCACTGAACTTGGTTCTTTCTGCCATGGCACCCGAAACAATGGTGGCAGAAGTGGCACAGAACACCGTCTGAAAGATTGCAAACGCCCAAAGCGGGACGCCAGCCGGAAGAATATGGCTGTAATCGCCCAGAATCAACGGGTCAAAAGTGCCCAGCAAAGCGCTGCCGCTGCCAAACATCAGTCCAAACCCTACCAGCCAGAATGCCGGTGTGCCGATACAGAAATCCATCAGGTTTTTCATCAGGATATTGCCGGTGTTTTTTGCACGGGTAAACCCTGCCTCACACATCGAAAAACCAGCCTGCATAAAGAACACCAATGCGGCGCCAAGCAGCACCCAAATCGTGTTAACAGCACTATACGTCATCTGTTGTCCCTTCTTTCTTTTCTTCTCTTTTCCCTTCTTGTTTCGCTCTTATCTTACGCCAAAGAGCAGGTCGCCATAGGTGGGGAACGGCCAGTAGCTTTCGGCCGTCAGCGTTTCCGCTGTGTCACAATCGGCTCGCAGCGTTTCCATTGCCGGCAGGATTAAATCCCGGATAGCAGCGGATTCCTCTGTCACATTGTCGATCGCCTTTACCTGCTGCAAAGAGGATTCCAGGCAATCTGTTTTGGCGGCGATCTGTTCAACCAATGTGGAAAGCTTCTCGACCAGACCGGTTTCATACCCGCAGGAAATCGTTTCGGAAAGCGCCTTTTTGGCCGCAGCGGTTTTGGTAAGCTCATATACATACGATTCGATTGCCGGGAGGATTTCCTTGCGTGCCATGTCGATCATGGTGTTCGCCTCGATCACAACGGTTTTGCAGTAGTTATCAAGCGTGATTTCACACCGGGACTTTAGCTCTGCCTCACAGAAAACGCCGTGAGAGGTGAGCATTTTTACGTTCTTTTCGTCCAGCACATGCGGGATGCAGTCCGGGGTGGTGCGGTAGTTGAGCAGGCCACGCTTTTGGGTGGCTTCCTCAATCCAGGATTCGTCATAGCCGTTTCCGTTAAATATGATACGCTTGTGGTCTTTAATCGTCTTGCGAATCATCTCATGCAGCGTTAACTGGAAATCTTCTGCCTTTTCCAAACGGTCAGCATAAATTTTCAGGCTTTCGGCCACAGCGCTGTTCAACATAATATTGGCGCAGGCGATGCTGTTGGAGGAGCCCAGCATCCGGAATTCAAACTTGTTTCCGGTAAAGGCAAACGGTGAAGTCCGGTTGCGGTCGGTTGTGTCCCGTGTAAACTTGGGAAGGACATTGACCCCCAGCTTCATCACGGTTTTTTCAGCCGAGCTATATGGGGTATCGGTTTCGATTGCATTGAGGATTGCTGTCAGCTCGTCACCGAGGAAAATAGAAACCACTGCCGGCGGCGCTTCGTTTGCGCCAAGGCGATGGTCGTTTCCGGCGGTGGCAACCGAAACACGCAGCAAATCCTGATAATCATCCACCGCCTTGATAACGGCGCAGAGGAACAAAAGGAACTGGGCGTTTTCATAGGGGGTTTCGCCGGGTGTCAAAAGGTTGACGCCGGTATCTGTGGCAATCGACCAGTTGTTATGCTTGCCGCTTCCGTTCACCCCTGCAAAGGGCTTTTCATGCAGCAGGCACACCAGACCATGGCGGGCTGCCACTTTTTGCATGATTTCCATTGTCAGCTGGTTGTGGTCGGTGGCAATATTGGTGGTAGTATATACCGGAGCCAACTCGTGCTGTGACGGCGCCACTTCGTTATGTTCTGTTTTGGCAAGCACGCCCAGCTTCCAAAGCTCCTGGTTCAGTTCTTCCATATAGGCTTCCACTCTCGGCTTGATTACGCCAAAATAATGGTCGTCCATTTCCTGCCCTTTGGGAGGCTTGGCGCCAAAGAGAGTTCTGCCGGTAAAACGCAAGTCCCGGCGGCGGTTATACATTTCCTGGTCGATCAGGAAGTATTCCTGTTCCGGCCCCACAGAAGTACGCACACACTTTACGCTGTCGTTGCCAAACAGACGCAAAATTCTGATTGCCTGCCGGCTGAGAGCCTCCATCGAGCGGAGCAGAGGCGTTTTTTTGTCGAGTGCCTCCCCGCCATAAGAACAAAAGGCAGTAGGGATGCAAAGCGTCTTTCCTTTAATAAAGGCATAGGAAGTAGGGTCCCATGCGGTATAACCTCTGGCTTCAAAGGTGGCTCGAAGTCCACCGGAAGGGAAAGAAGAAGCATCCGGTTCTCCCTTGATCAGCTCCTTTCCCGAAAACTCCATAATCACACGGCCATCCGGAGCGGGAGAGATAAAGCTGTCGTGCTTTTCTGCCGTTATCCCTGTCAAAGGTTGGAACCAATGGGTGTAGTGAGTAGCGCCATTTGCAACTGCCCAATCCTTCATAGCGGTTGCCACAGCATTGGCAACTCCGATATCGAGCTTTGCCCCTTCGTCGATGGTTCTTTTCAGAGACTGGTATACCTTTGCAGAGAGATTGGCTTTCATCACTCTGTCGTCGAACACCAGGCTGCCAAAATACTCGGATACAGTTCCCATAGTTGATTCTCCTTTTGGTGTAAAATTGAAAAGGCAAAGGCGCCTTCGAGATCATGTTCTCAAAGACGCCTTTGCCTTTCGCTCTGCATTATACACCCCGGTTTTTCTCTTGTCAACCCCTGTTTTGCAATTTTATTCAGTCGAAATTGCAAAAAATATCTTATATATAATTTTTTTAGAATTATCGCTTGACAAAATGAAAATTGAGCGATATAATTCCTGCAGATGAGCAAAGGCGTTCATCTTGATGTATGATTGACATCAGGATTGCTGCCTTTGCTTTTTTTATTTTATTCCCGAAAGGAAAGAGAATCATGCTAATTGAAGGTCAGGTGCGTATCCCCTCCGGCTGTGCCATTGCGGCGGTTATTTCAAAAACGGGAAAGAAAATGACCGGCGAAATGATTACCAACGCCATGAAACCCATGCACGACCGTTCCAACGGCCTTGGCGGCGGGTTTGCCGGATATGGAATCTATCCGGAATATCAGGATTTTTATGCGCTGCATCTCTTTTATAACGGGCGCAGCACACGCAAAAGCTGCGAGCAGTTTCTAAAAGAACGGTTCGAGATTATCCAGTCGGAGCTGATCCCCACCCGCAAAATTCCGGAAATCACCGACGAACCGGTGATCTGGAGATATTTTGTGGCGCCGCTGCGCTCTGCACTGTTTTCGCAGCAGCTGGATGAAAAAGAGTTTGTGGCGAGAACCGTGATGAAAATCAACACCGAGATGCCGGGCGCTTATGTCTTTTCCAGCGGAAAAAACATGGGTACTTTTAAGGCTGTCGGGTTTCCAGAGGATGTGGGAAAGTTCTACCGGCTGGAAGAATATGAGGGATACTCCTGGACCGCTCATGGGCGCTATCCTACCAACACGCCCGGATGGTGGGGCGGCGCACACCCGTTTACGCTGCTGGATTATTCCATTGTCCACAACGGCGAGATTTCTTCTTATGATGCAAACCGACGCTTTATCGAAATGTTTGGTTATAAATGCACACTGCAAACCGACACAGAAGTGATTACTTATATTATGGATTATCTCCTTCGCAGACAGGGCCTCAGCCTGGAGGATGCCGCCTCTGTAATCGCAGCCCCCTTCTGGAGTACCATCAACCGCAAACCGGAAGCAGAACGAAAAAAGCTGACTTTTCTGAGAACCGTATTTCCTAGTCTGCTGGTTACAGGGCCGTTTTCGATTGTGTTGGGCTTTGACGGCGGGCTGATGGCTCTGAATGACCGCTTAAAGCTCCGCTCGATGGTGGTGGGCGAAAAAGACGACTGTGTCTTTATCGCCAGTGAAGAAGCCGCCATTCGAGTAATGGAGCCAAATGCAGAAAATATCTATGCCCCGGCAGGCGGGGAACCGGTGATTATCCGGGTGAAGGAGGGCTTGTTTTGACAGAGAATCTGTATCTATATCCTGAATTTGAGGTGGTACGCAATGACGCCCGGTGTACCCGGTGCCGGATTTGCGAACGCCAATGCGCCAACGGCGTACATCAATATCAACCCAACGGCAAAGTGATGATTGCCGATGATTCCAAATGTGTTGACTGCCAGCGGTGTGTGGCGCTGTGTCCCACCCATGCGCTGAAAATCACAAAAAGCGGATGTGTGTTTCGGGAAAACGCCAACTGGCAGGAAAGCACCATCAAAGAGATTTATAAGCAGGCCGGAAGCGGCGGCGTTTTGCTTTCTTCGATGGGTGCCCCCAAGCCGCTGCCGGTTTATTGGGACCGCCTATTAATCAATGCTTCTCAGGTGACCAACCCGCCCATCGACCCCTTGCGGGAACCGATGGAAACCCGTGTGTTTTTGGGAAAGAAGCCTTCTTCCCTGCATTTTGATGCTGCGGGAAATCTTGACGAACAGCTTCCGCCGCAGCTCAGCCTTTCTGTGCCGATTCTGTTTTCGGCAATGAGCTATGGCTCGATCAGCTATAATGCACACGAAAGCCTGGCCAGAGCCGCCTCTCAGCTCGGCATCTACTATAACACCGGTGAAGGCGGCCTGCATGAGGACTTTTATTGTTATGGTGAAAACACCATCGTTCAGGTGGCTTCTGGCCGGTTTGGTGTTCACCGGGATTATCTCGAAGCAGGCGCCGCCATCGAAATCAAAATGGGGCAAGGCGCAAAACCCGGCATCGGCGGCCATCTGCCCGGCGCTAAAATCGTGGGGGATGTTTCCCGCACCCGTATGATTCCCGAAGGCTCCGACGCTATCTCCCCCGCCCCGCACCATGACATTTATTCCATTGAAGACCTGCGACAGCTGGTGTATTCCCTAAAAGAAGCTACCGGATACCGCAAACCAGTCATCGTCAAGGTTGCCGCTGTCCACAACATTGCGGCCATTGCAAGCGGCATTGCAAGAAGCGGCGCCGATATCATCGCCATAGATGGCTATCGTGGCGGCACCGGCGCTGCCCCCACCAGAATTCGTGATAATGTGGGAATCCCCATCGAGCTGGCGCTCGCTTCAGTCGATCAGCGGCTGCGTGATGAAGGAATCCGCAACCAGGTTTCGCTGATTGTGGGCGGAAGTATCCGCAGTGCAGCGGATGTGGTAAAAGCCATTGCATTGGGAGCCGATGCCTGTTATGTGGCAACCGCCGCACTGATTGCTTTGGGCTGCCACCTCTGCCGTACCTGCCAGACCGGCAACTGCAACTGGGGCATCGCCACCCAGCGCCCAGAGCTGGTAAAGCGCCTGAACCCCGATATCGGGAGCCAAAGGCTGGTAAATCTGATTACTGCCTGGCGGCATGAGATCATGGAACTGATGGGCGGAATGGGGATCAACTCCATCGAAAGTTTGCGTGGCAACCGCCTGATGCTTCGTGGCGTGGGGCTCAGCGACCGGGAGCTTTCGATTTTGGGGATATCCCATGCAGGCGAATAACCGGTCTTATATACAAGGCAAATTCATTTTGATAGAAATCAAGTGGGAAGTGTGGTATAATATGACACAAATTGATGCAGCCCATCTGGATTACAGGGCTTTAAACGAAGCCATTCGCAGCAGCGCCTGTGACTGCACGGTTTCCAACTGTCTTGGCCAGCGCTTTCTGGCTGCCGGCCTGACACAGCACACCATATCCTTTTCGGGGATTCCGGGAAACGCTCTGGGCGCTTATCTGGACGGCGCCCAACTCATCGTATACGGCAACGCTCAGGACGCCGTTGGAGATACGATGAACGAGGGAAAAATCATCATCCATGGCAACATTGGGGATGCCGCCGGTTATGCGATGCGTGGCGGAAAAATTTACGTCAAAGGCAGCGCCGGATACCGTGCCGGCATCCACATGAAAGCCTATCAGGAAAAAATCCCGGTGATGGTGATTGGCGGAACTGCCGGGAGCTTTTTGGGAGAATATCAGGCCGGTGGAAAAATCATCGTCCTGGGCTTATCGGCCGGAAACCGGAAAATTGTGGGGAATTTTCCTGGAACCGGGATGCACGGTGGAAAGATGTATCTGCGGGGCGACTGCCGGGAGCTCTCCTTCCCAAGCCAGGTAACGGTACGTCCTGCCACAGATGCAGATTTAGACGAAATCCGGGAGGAGCTTTTGGAATACGCCCAACTGTTCCAAGTGGATTTGGGAATGATTCTGGATGCACCGTTTACCGTTGTTACACCTGACAGCAAAAACCCGTATCAACAAATGTATGTGGCAAACTAGCCCCTGCCCGCAACCGCTGGGCAAGTTGGGAATCCTGTCCAACAATCAGGATGATCGGAGGCGATTTGCCGGTTTGTAAACAGACTCCAGTAGAAAGCAGGTTGAAAAATGAACTATTCGGCACAAGAGGTCATGCAATATGTGGGCGAAGAAGATGTCAAGTTTATTCGTCTGGCGTTTTGCGACATCTATGGCAGACAAAAAAATATTTCCATCATGCCGGACGAGCTTGCCCGTGCATTTGAATACGGAATCGCCTTTGACGCATCGGCAATCGAGGGGTTCGGGGATGAAACCCATTCCGACCTTTTGCTGCATCCCGACCCCGACACATTGGCGATTCTTCCCTGGCGTCCGGAACACGGGCGGGTGGTGAGGATGTTCTGCACCATCACCTATCCGGATGGAAGGGTGTTTGAATGTGACACCCGGAGTATTCTGCAAAAGGCAATTCGGGAGGCTGAGGAAGCCGGGATACGATTTTCGTTTGGTTCCGAGCTGGAGTTTTACCTTTTCAAGCTGGATGAAAATGGGGATAAAACCAGAATCCCCTATGATGACGCTGGGTATATGGATATCGCCCCCGACGATAAAGGGGAAAATATCCGCCGTGAAATCTGTCTGACGCTGGAACAGATGGGAATCCGTCCCGAAAGTTCCCATCATGAAGAAGGGCCGGGTCAAAACGAAATTGACTTCCGGTATTCCGACCCGCTCTCTGCCGCTGATAATGCTCTCACCTTTCAGACGGTGGTAAAAACGGTGGCCTGCCGCAATGGCTTGTGGGCCGATTTTTCACCCAAACCGCTCACCGGAAAACCGGGAAGCGGGTTCCACATCAATCTTTCTGCACAACGCCCCGATCACCAGAAGTTGCTTCCTTTTTTGGTGGCAGGCGTACTCGAAAAGGTTTCTGAGATGACAGCTTTTCTCAACCCCGGAGCCGATTCCTACAAACGGTTTGGCTCCGACAAAGCGCCCCGATATATCTCCTGGTCAAAAGAAAACCGCTCTCAGTTGGCTCGTATCCCGGCTGCGGTTGGGCAATATCAGCGGGTTGAGCTGCGCTCTCCAGACCCTTCTGCCAACCCCTATCTTGCGTTTGCACTGCTGATCTATGCCGGACTATATGGGATACAAAATGCTTTGCAGCCGCCTCAAGCTGCTGATATCAATCTGTTTACAGCTGATTCCGACACGCTTAGACAATTTCAGACATTGCCTGCCACCAGAGAAGAAGCCATTGCAATCGCTGCCAACAGTGAATTTATCAAAACGGTACTGCCAAAAGCGGTTATTGAGAGCTATTGCCGTAACCAATAAAACCAAGCCGCAAAAAGGAGAGGGACATCATGGATTTAGAAGAACGGGTTTACAGCGTTCTGGTGGTATCCGCTGCCAGAAGCTTTAACGCCTCTCTGCTCTCTGTCCTCCCCGAAGGAAAATTTTCCCCTATCCGTCTGGAAAGCAGCGTTACTTCTGCCAGACAGACCATACTCGAAAGAGCATTTGACTTTGTTGTGATAAATGCTCCGCTTCCCGATGAAACCGGAATCCGGTTCTCCATTGATGTTTGCAGCGAAAAAAACACCATTGCCCTTTTGCTCATCAAAGCAGAAGAATATGCTGATGTATATAGCCGGGTGTCCGGCTATGGGGTCTATACGCTGGCAAAGCCGACCTCCCGAATCATGGTTTCACAGGCAATCGACTGGATGATTGCCACCAGAGAGCGGCTAAAAAAGTTGGAACGGAGAAAACTTTCGCTGGAAGAAAAAATGCAGGAGATCCGCATCGTCAACCGTGCCAAATGGGTTCTGATCGATCAGCTGAAAATGAACGAATCCGACGCCCACCGCTTTATCGAAAAGCAGGCGATGGACCGATGTATCTCACGCCGGGAAGTGGCCGAAAGCATTTTAGGTGCCTCTCGATAATATCAAAACCAAAGCGCCGTGCTGAGAAGGATTTCCTTCAGCACGGCGCTTCTTTAATGATTTTCTTCCATTTTTTGCAGGATAGCATCCACTTCTTCCCGCTCGGCCAGCCATTCCTTAAAAGCAGTGGCGCTGCCAGATGCAACCCCCAAACGAAATGCCGATTCATAGGCTCCCGTCTGAATCCATCCCGCCAGGAATCCCGCCACCATGGAATCCCCCGCCCCTACGGAATTGACAACCGTCCCGCTTGGCGCCGGCAACCGGTACTCCTCCCCGCTCTCTGTGAGAAGATAAGCGCCGTCTCCGGCCATGGACACCAAGACATTTCGGGCGCCCATTTGTTGCACCCGATGAGCGCAGCGGGAAATATCTTCATCTGAGCAAAGGGTTTCGCCAAACAGCTCGCCCAGCTCATGGTGGTTGGGCTTTACCAGAAACGGGCGGTAGGGCAAAACGCTGCGGAGAAGCTCTCCGGTTGCATCTACTACACAATTCACACCCCGCTGGGAAAGCGGCTTTAAAATCTGCTGATACAAATTTTCCGGCAATGTTTTGGGGATGCTCCCCGCCAAAACCAGATAGTCGCCGCTGGTAAGCTCTGAAAGCTGCTGTGTGAGCTGTCTGAGCTGTGCTTCTTCAATCTTCGGGCCTTGGCCGTTAATTTCGGTTTCTTCATTTCCCTTTATTTTTACATTGATTCGGGAAAAGCCATCCGGAATCCGGATAAAATCCGCTTCACATCCCGCTTGCTGCAAACGGCGGCAAATTTCCTCTCCGGTAAAACCGGCCACAAACCCCAAAGCACGGTTTGGGATTCCCAAATGTGCCAGCACAACAGATACATTGATCCCTTTTCCGCCCGGCACAATACTTTCCTTTTCGGTACGGTTCAGCCCACCGGTTTCAAACGAAGGCAAATACACAATATAATCCAAAGCAGGGTTAAAGGTAACAGTTACGACCATTCGGATTTTCTTCCTTTCTATGATGGTGCTAAAAATGAAAACGCCGGCAGATTCCGCAAAACGGCAAACAGCAATAGCCAGCAAATCACGCCCCACAAGAGAAAATTCTGCCAGCGTTTTAGAGTACTGTCCCCTGTTCGCAGATAGGAAATCAGCTGCGGGACGAATATCGCCGCAATTGCCGGAGCAACCAGCATCAACCCCAGATTATATCGAGCCGCCGCACCAAAATCCAGTTGCAGCAAAGCACTGCACATCCTTGTCACCCCACATCCCGGACAATAGAGATGGGTAACCAAAAAGATAGGACATGGAATCGACCAGTGAACTACATTGACAAAAAAGGCGTACATTTTCGTTCATGAATAAAAAAAGAATTTTAACTTCTTTTTAGGTGTATTTCCTTGAATTTTAAGGGAAATACACCTAATTTTTTTGGAACGAAAATGTACGCTTATATATTACCAAACAATAAATTTTTTGTCAACAAATAAATTATTTTTATGTATTCCTGTTTTTATGCTTGTGATTCAAAAAATAGGCTACTTTTTGACCAGCAGAAAAACACAATAAAGAATTTTAGTCAGAAATCCCATTCCAGCCGGTTACAAGTTGCGGCACGCCGCCCACAATCACCGTTTCTGCCAGCACCACCGAGGTTTCCGACTGAACTTTCCCTGAAGCACCCGGCACATAGGTACACGCCTCCACCTGCACCGTTAAGACAATGCGGTGGCACGTCTGGTTGAGCCCCGCAGAAGAAAAGCTGCTCTCATAGTCCACCTGTACATTGCCATCTGCCGAAACCCGCAGCGGCAACGACGGCCCCCGGCCATGCAGCAGTGCGCTGCCCAAAAGGGTTCCCAGCGGAATTCCGGTTTCACAGTGATTGCCGGAAAGCGATTCCTGTACCCGCAGCGCCACTTCGCTCTTGACACGGTTCATAGCCACAGAATTTACCATCAGGCTTTGTGTGGAACCGCTTTCTCCCTGCACAGCCGACACCAGCGGTTCTGATTCCTGGGTTGAAATCTCCTGTGAAATGGAGGCAACCGCCTCATTAACTGCTTCGGTAATCATCCTCTGTGCCTGATAATAAGTAACATCGTCAAAAACCGTATGTATACGCCATTCCGCAAGCCCGGTCAACACCAGCGCCGTCAGCAAAATCAGGGTAAAAAAGCCCCGGCGGTTGAGCCTGCGCCGGGGTCTTCTTCTATGAAAGCGTCTCATTCCGCCACCTCCCACAGACCTATATTCCAGTCTATGATAGAAGGCGGTTTTTGGTTCCTGAGGCTATTTTATCCGCCGGTATCAGCAGCGGTTCCAGTTTTCCAGCTCCCGCACCACACGGGCGATAGGCAGCCCAACGATGGTATAGTAATCTCCCTCGATGCGCCGAATCAGCAAAGCGCCTTTTCCCTGAATCCCATAGGCGCCCGCTTTGTCCATGGGTTCGCCGGAATCCACATACCGGCTGATTGCTTCTTCTGTCAGCGGATAAAATTCTACCTGCGCCGTAACGCAAAAGCGCTTTTCCCGATTGCCCTCCCGCAGGCACACCCCTGTGTGTACCTGGTGGATTTTTCCCGAAAGGGTTCGGAGAATCCGCTTGGCGTCTTCTGTATCAGACGGCTTGCCAAATATTTCCCCGTCCAACGCCACAACGGTATCGGCAGCCAAAATCAATTTGGCTTCTTTTTGAATCGCCGCTGCTTTTTTGCCCGCCAGAAGCTGTACCGCTTCAACCGGGTCGATTCCTTCGGGCAGGCTTTCGTCCACATCCGCCGTTATCACCGAAAAGGGAACCCCTGCCATCTCTAAAAGCTCCCGGCGGCGGGGAGAGCCGGAAGCCAGAATGATCTCCTGCATCATAACACCCCTTTCGTTACCGGGTTACGTTTCGCAGCCAGATTTTGGTGCGATAGCGCCACCAGTTCACCGGAATCTTGATAATCTCATCACTCATCAGCACAACATACACCGCCTGGACACCCCATCCAAACACAAATGCGCCCAAAGCGCCGATGAGGATGGAAATTCCCCACATGGCGATCGAGTCTTCTATCAAACCAAATTTGGTGTCGCCGCCAGCTCGGAACACACCCACCACCATCGTGCTATTGAATGCCTGTCCAACCACGAAATAGGACATCACGAACATCATAAATGTCAGATATTCCCGTGCCTGATCGGTCAATGTCATATAGTGGCTGGCGATCGGGCTGACGCAAAGCACGACCAATCCGCCTACAACTCCGGCAATAATCGTGAGCCAGACAAACCGGCGTCCAAAATCCTCCGCCTTATCTTCGTTCCCCTCGCCGATTGCCTTGCCAATCATAATCGCTGTGGCATTGGCGATACCAAACGCCACCACCGTTGCCAGCTGCCGGGTAACCTGCGCCACCGAGTTGGCCGCAACCGCAGCGCTGCCCATGTGGCCAATCACAGCGGCAATCATGGAAACGCCGCCGCCCCACATCAGCTCGTTCAGTGTAACGGGAATCGAATACTTTAAAAAGTCACGCAGCAGCAGACGGTCTTTTGCAAAAATGTCAGAAATCCGCAGCTTAACAGGTTGATTCGGACGATAGGCATAGATCAGAACGATCACCAGTTCTACTCCACGGGCAACAACCGTACCCAATGCCGCACCACGGATGGTCATGGCAGGAAATCCCAAAAGGCCAAAAATAAAGACTGCATTCAAAACGCCGTTCGTTACCAGCGACACCGAATACACCACCGTGGAGATAATCACACGCTCCACGCTCCGCATGATGTTCAGGTAGATCATGGTGATGCTCATAAACAGGTAGGAAACTCCCACCACCTGAAGATATTTGACGCCTTCCTCGATCACCGGCTGCTCATTGGTAAACAGGCTCATCAGCTGTGCGGGAAACAATTCCACCGCCAATGTGAAAACAATTCCGGTAGTAATCGAAATCCGCAGGGCAATTCCCATCACCTTTTCAATGGTACGGCGATCCCCTTTTCCCCAATACTGGGCGGTCAGCACACAGGCACCGGAGGTAACGCCAAAAAAGATCATGGTCATAATAAACTGAATCTGGTTGGCCAGAGAAGAACCCGACAGGACGGTTTCCCCCACACTGCCCAGCATAATCACATCCAATGACGAGATGCCCACGTTAATCAGGTTTTGCGCTGCCATAGGAAGCACCAGCGCCAAAACCGACTTGTAAAACACCCGGCTGTCAAACGAACTTTTGGTCATATTGCCTTTTCCCCTTATTCCATAAACTCATGTGCTCAAAGCACACTTATTGTATTGTAATATAGATATTAAGAATTTGTAAAGGGCGCTGATAGTAGATTTCCACCCGGATTTTTGCCGGAAAGCCTGTACACAATTCACAAGACAAAAGGGAGCAGAGCAAATCGCTCTACTCCCTTTTATGAACTCAAATCACTATTCAGGTTTACCCGAACTCAGTCGTCATAACCGTTGGGGTTCTGGGACTGCCATCTCCAGGAATCCGCACACATATCGTCCAGTGTTTTTTGAGCCTGCCAATGAAGCTCTGCCTTGGCCTTGCTGCAATCTGCATAGCAGGCCGGGATGTCGCCCGGACGGCGCTCGACGATCTCATAAGGAATCGGATGTCCCACTGCCTTCTCAAATGCTTTGACCATATCCAGCACGGAATAGCCGGTACCGGTACCCAGATTATAAATCCGCAGCCCGCAGTTGGTTTTTCCATCCTCGCCAAACAGTTTCACAGCAGCCACATGGCCCATCGCCAGGTCTACCACATGGATATAGTCACGCACACCGGTGCCGTCGGGGGTGGGATAGTCGCCGCCAAACACACGCAGCTTTTCCAGCTTGCCGATTGCCACCTGCGTGATATAGGGAACCAGATTGTTGGGGATACCGTTGGGGTCTTCACCGATGCGTCCGCTCTTGTGGGCACCTACAGGGTTAAAGTAACGCAGCAGGATGGGATTAAACTCCGGATCTGCCTTGGCGATATCCTTGAGCATATTCTCGATCATCAGCTTTGTGGCGCCATAGGGGTTGGTGGTGGACAGCGGGAAATCCTCGGTGATCGGAACCGTAGCAGGGTCGCCGTAAACGGTAGCAGAGGAGCTAAACACGAAGTTATGCACACCGTGGTTTTTCATAACGTCCAACAGTACCAGCGTGGAAATCAGGTTGTTCTGATAATACCGCAGGGGAATCCGAACCGACTCACCAACTGCTTTGAGGCCGGCAAAATGAATCACAGCATCGATTTTCTCTTTGCTGAAAATTTCCTCCATAGCTTCCCGGTCGCAAACATCCTTCTCATAGAAGGTGACCTTTTTACCAACGAGTTCCTCCACACGGTGAAGGGCTTCGATCTTGCTGTTGACAAGATTATCAACCACAACCACCTCATACCCGGATTCCATCAAACAAATACAGGTATGGCTTCCAATGTAGCCTGCGCCACCGGTAACCAAAATTTTCATTACAATCTACCTCACTTTCATGATAAAACCACTCGTGATATCCTTATCACAAATCGTTTTTGTCCCTATTATACCGTATCTTACACAAAAAAGATATGGTGAATTGTTGATAAAAGCTAGAAATTTATTCTTCTTTCTCTATCATACTGTTTCCAGCACATTCTTTTCTCCACGCCGCCTGCGCAAATAGGCACCGGCCGGGATGGGATGGCTGACTTTGGCGATAACCTCCATGGTTGCATGGGGAGCGGCTTCGATGGCTTCCCCTTCGCTGTTTTTCATGTCTTCCAACACCACGACAAAGGGCTCTTCCTGCGGGCACAGAACATCCAGTGGTTCTCCACTGAAAAACCGGTTCCGCTGAGAAAGGCGCACATGGGTATCATCCACCATTCCCATACAAACCGCCGCTACTTCCCAGTCACGGACATAGCCGCCCCGCTCCGAATCCTGTCCGGGGCCGCCACGGTCAAAATAAAATCCGGTGCCATAGCTGCGGTGGCTGATTTTATCCAGCTCCGGCATTACCCATTCGGGCAGCGGGCGGCCTTCGAGAGCCGCATCCAGTGCGCCACGATAGGCTTTGGTCACGCTGGCTACATAATAATCCGCCTTGGCCCGGCCCTCAATTTTCAGGCTGTAAATGCCCGCCTCTAAGAGCTCCGGGATATGTTCCGCCATACACAGGTCACGGGAATTGAGGATAAACGTCCCCTCTCCGGTTTCTTCAATCGGCATATAGCGCCCCGGACGGGTTTCTTCCATCAGGCTGTATTTCCAGCGGCAGGGCTGAGCACATTCTCCCCTGTTTCCGTCACGTCCGGTAAAATAATTGGAAAGCAGGCATCTGCCCGAAAAAGACACACACATCGCCCCATGGACAAACGCCTCGATTTCCAGTTCTTTTGGGGTATTGGCCCGGATTTCCCGGATTTCATCCAGCGTCATCTCTCTGGCCAGCACCACACGGGAAGCACCCAGCTCGTGGAACATGCAGGCGGCCTCTGCATTTACCACCCCTGTCTGGGTAGAAATATGGATTTCGGTTTTGGGGGCGTATTTTTTTGCCATCCGCAAAACGCCCATATCGCTGATAATCAGGGCATCCACCCCGGCTGCTTCACAGCTTTCCAGATAACCCGGCAGCTGAGAAAGCTCATCGCCTCTTGGAAGTGTGTTGCAGGTAACATATACTTTTTTGCCCAGTTCGTGCGCCAGACGGGAAGCCTCACACATTTCTTCAAAGCTGAAATTGGGGGATGCGCTTCTCATACCGAACACATGTCCCGCCAAATAGACGGCGTCCGCCCCATAGCGGAAGGCCGCACGCAGCCGCTCAAAGTCTCCCGCCGGAGATAACAGCTCGGCAACGTTAGTACTCAATGGAAATTCCTCCTTTTTTTCGAAACAAAACGGGCGCTGAAAACACGCCCGTTTTTCTTGGGCGTTTCTGAAAACAAAGAAATTGAAAGATTTTCCACAAGCAATAGGCAGATACAAGGCAAAAACGATTTTTAACGCAGTAGCTGCCATTGCACGACATCATTTCATGATGTCCGTAGGAAAAGACGATAATTTCGACTTTTCAGATAGCCCCTAATAAATTAATCAAGCAAACCAGCTTCTGCCAGATTGCTCTGGTGTTGTGACCAGCTGGAAGCATAATAAGCCTTTCCATCTTCATCATGGCAGAAATAATATACGCCTTCTGATTCAGGGGATGGCTCCAGAACCGCCTTGATGGCATCCAGTCCGGGGCTGCAAATCGGTCCGGGTGGAAGTCCCTCAATGGTATAGGTGTCATAACGGCTCTTAAACGTTTCTCTTTCCGCTTCTGGCACATCCGCTTGCTTACGATAGGGATAATAAGTGGTAGAGTCGCATTGCAGGCGATAAATATCCTGAGAAGAACCGCTGTCAAGACGGTTCATCAAAATACCGGCGATCATCCGCATATCCTTTTCATCCGTTGCTTCTGCCTGCACGATAGAAGCCAGCGTCAGGATCTGGTCGATGGTATAGCCGCTTTTCTCAACCGTTTCCCGCATCTCTTTTGAGAAGCGATTCTGACAGTTGTTAATCATCTTACCCAGCGCCACTTTCGGGTCTTCCCCTTTATAGAAATCATAGGTATCGGGGAACAGATATCCTTCCAGTTTATAATACCGCTCGTCTGCATTCTTGATATCATTCACAAAGTTGTAGTTATCATAATCAGAGGAGTTGGCGGCCTCGATCACTTCTTGGGCTGTACAAACCCCGTTTTCTTCCAGCTTCTCTGCAATTTCCAGCAGATTTATGCCTTCGGGGAAGGTAATCGTCACAACTTCCGCCTGATTGCTGTTGGATTGCAGGAAGTTCACGATTGCTTCGTAATCCATATTGGTATCGATGGCAAAGCTGCCTTCGCCAAAGCCGCTGTCTGCACCGGTCACATTACAATACAGAGTGAAGAAAAAGGAATTATTGATCACTCCGCTTTTTTCCAGGGTTTTCGCAACCGTCTGAATGGAATCTCCCTTTTTGAGTTCCACTGTCGCCGTCCCGCTCGAACGGGAAATTGCCAGCATGTCGTCAACCCCTACCGAAAGATAACGGGCCAGCGCAACCGAGGTGAGAATCACCATGGCAAACCACACACAGCGAAAAAGCCCACGGTTTTTTCTGCCTTTGATCTTCTCACGGACTTTGGCTTCCTTCTTCTCTTTTTTGCGGAACAATTTCTCCTGCTTCTCCACGGCGGCAGACACTTTTGGAGAAGCACCCTGTTCCTGAGGAGCCGGCTCGCTAAAGCTCTGGAGCGAATTAGGATCTTCATCTCCAAACCGAAGCGCTTCCTCTGGAATATGCAGTTGGAAAGTCCCGGACTTTCTGGCAGGTTCCGGCGAAGAGCCGGGTCTGCCTGCTCCTTTTCTTTCCTGATTGTCAAATTGATTGTTGTCCACGAACAGAAACCTCCTGAGTTGCGGCAGTAAAGACATTGGTTTTTATCCGAAACCGAAAAATCAATCTTTCTTTTTTCCGGTTTCAGGTTCCCGATGAATCCGCCTGTAATACCGCTCGGTAATCAACACATCCACCGGACGGTCATAATACCCGTGGGGAAGATTCCACTGGGTACAGCTGCTGTAACAAATGCCTGCCGTATATCCTGAAAATGACGACAGGAAACGGTCATAATAGCCTTTTCCATATCCCAGACGAAAACCGTGGGAATCAAAGCAAAGCCCCGGCACGATACAGAAGCCCGACGAAAAATCCGTGACCAGAGCGCAGTGCTCCGGAACCGGCTCCAACACCCCAAAGCTGCCTTTTTCAAGGTCGTCCTCCGATGTAATCCGGTAAAACTCCATGTCAAATGTCCCCGGAACGCAGCGGGGCACCACAACCTCTTTCCCCTGCTCCAGCGCCTTTTGAATCAACGGCATGGTGTTTACCTCGATAGGCTTACTCACATAGGTAAACAGCACTTGCGCTTTTTGATATTCACGCATCCCCCACACCCGCCGGGCAATTTCGGCATCCTGACGCTCTTTTTCATCCGGCGCCATCGTTTCCCGGATGTTACGGTAACGGGCTCGCAGCTGCATTTTGATTTCTTTAATATTTTTTACGGGCATTGCATCGACATCCTTAACCGCTGGGCGGTTTCGTCATCCACCAGCATCCGCACGATTTCAAACCCGAATTCCAGCGCCGCTCCCGGCCCTTTTCCGGTTATCAACAAGCCGTCACGACATACAAGCCCCTCTGCCAGTTCAGCGCCTTCCAGTTCCTGCTCAAATCCGGGGAAGCACAAAGCCTTTTTCCCCTTGAGCAGACCCATATGTCCCAAAATCGAGGGCGCTGCACAGATTGCTGCGATGGGCAGGCCGTTTTCGGCGCAATAACGGATGCAGGCGGTTACAATCGGAGAATTCTCCAGATTCAGGGTACCGGGCATACCGCCGGGCAAAATCACCATTTCCATATTGTCTGTCAAAACCTCGGACTGCTCCATATCTGCCGTTACTGTGACATGGTGAGAACCGGTAATGGTTTTGGAGCCGACGCCCACTGTCTTTACTTCCAATTCGGCACGGCGGAGAACATCCAGCGTTCCCAGTGCTTCGACTTCTTCAAACCCGTTTGCCAAAAACAGATAAATCATAAATCCTGCACCATCCTTCCATTTTACAAAACACCTGATGGGTGTTCGGACTTTTCGCTATTTTTTTATTATATCGGATTTTTCCCACTTTGTATATGGGAACAACAAACAGAATTCTTAAAATTTCGGTAAATTATTCCATCGTCAACCCCAGATAAGGGCTTCCATCCGACGGAAACCCTTTGGCAATCCCCGCCCGAAGGGGGCGCATCATTCCAAACGGCTCGATCTCTCCCCGTCCGGGCAAAAGTGGGCTTTTTGCCGGAAGGCGCACCCGCAGGCTCTCACTCGTCATCAAACGGGCAGCTTTTGCCAAAAGCGCCATTTCCTCTCCCGGTTGTGCCATCAGCTCCTGTACCAGCCCATCTTCCTGAAACAGACAATACCCACGGGGCGATGATACCATTCTTTTCCCCCAATGCTTTTGAGCGTTGATCGCAAACTGTACTGCCAAAGGCTCCCAAAGAACTGAACCCTTTATCGGCAGCAGACAGCGGTTGCGAATCACAGCACAATCCCAACCGGTCAGCACACACTGCCCTTTTTCCACCGGTACAACAGGAAGTTCTTCCCGCTCAACACGGCAGTATCGCACGCCAAACACCGTGCGATAGCCATGTTTGTGATAATAGTCATAGAGAGAAGGCTCTCCCGGAAGCAGGACAGAAGCCCAATCGCCACGCTGCGCTCCATAGCGGGCGGCCTGTTCCAGCAGTCCCCGCATATAGCCTCTGCCACGAAAATCCGGCAGGGTAGCCGCCGCATAGAGATAGTGTGCCTGAACCGAACCGCCCGGCAGATTGATTCTGCACGGAAGCAGATGCAGCGCCGACACGACCCGGCCATTCTCTGTTACTGCCAATGTATTCTCCGGTTTCCAGGCATTGCGAAAGAAAAAGGAAACTTCCCGCTCCCCATCGCCAAATACCTGCTGCCAAAGCGACGACAGCTCCGAAACCATGTCGTACTTTCCCAAAACCATCCTGGCCTCTGCCAATCGGCTCACCCCCCAATTGCGGTGAATTTTTCCAGAACCAGCGCCGGATAATAGGAGTTTTTCGCTTTTCTCAGCCCCTCAATCCCCATATCTTCTTCCCGGTTAATCCACTGATATCCGGTAAGCTCATGGGCGGCAAACTCCTGATTGATAAGGGTGTACAGCCCATCATAACCATCCAGCGCTTTTTCAAAATGGATATCAAATGCAGTCGGATTGATTTCCTCCCCCGCAGTAAACGCCACCGGTTTTCCTTCGATGCGAATCAGGCCGCCGCAAAAACCCAGCTCCTGATAGTGGCGCAGCGTCCTCACGATAGCACAGTTCTCATCTTTCAGCTCTCCCCCGCAGCCATGCGCCTGACACCACTGACGTGCCACTTCTTCACAGTCTGCCAGATTTTCGGGTGTCACTTTTTCATAAGTATAGCTGTATTGGCGGCGAAAACGGGCGATATGATTCCGCTTGCTGTGGTATTTGCGTCCTGCCAGCGTTGCGAGGTCCTGCGAAGCATAAAGATAGTCGCTATCATTCGGAGTAGAGCTAAACTGAAAGAATCCGGGCATCACCTGTTCCAGCTGTTCACACTCCTGTTGTGTCATTCCCCACAGCTTCAAGGGCCGTCCATGCTCCCGTGCGTCCTGACGGAGAGCCTCCAGTGCTCCCAGAAGCTGCTGCTGTGTCTTTGCCCCTACCGGGAATCCATAGGTGACTGCCGCCGCACCATAGGAGGTGAGAAGCAGGTTTTCCCAGCGGCAAACACGGGTGTGGTAGCTTCCGCTCCAAATAAACAGCGTGCCAAAGGCGTCTTCACTCCCCAAGCCGCCGGCGGCTGTTAAAATAGGTTGAATCCACGTTTTATCCTGAATGGTGGGTGTGTAAAATTTCAGCATCAAATGCCTCCGTTACGGTTTGTTGAATCATTTCCTGTATTTTTTCGATTGAAAGGGGCGTTCCATTTTCAGCGCATGGGATGACTTTCCAGCCCAGCAGCTGCGCCGCAAACAGAGCGCTTTTGCGGCATTGTGCCAAAAATGCCAGATTTCTCTCGTGGATGTCCTTCTTGCTCTCGTCCCCGTGATACCGTCCGGTCAGAAGCTGCTGGGAAACCTCGGTGGGCATGTCCAGATAGATCACCAGATCCGGTCTAGGAAGCCGCAGCTTCTCATACTCAAAATCTTCCATCCAACGGATATAGCTCTCCCACTCCTGCTGTGGCAGCTTGGTAAGCTGATAGACGATATTCGAAGTAGCATAGCGGTCGGCAAGGAACAACACGCCGTTTTCATAATCGGTACGCCAGTCCTTCTGATAAGACGCATATCGGTCAACCGCATAAAAGGACGAGGCGGCATAGGCGTTCACGTCTTCCGGACGTGAACCGAACTCCCCTTGTAAATACATTTTTACCAGAGAGGAAGACGGTGATTCATAATTTGGAAAGGAGATTCTCCGGGCAGCGCATTTTTCCTGTAAAAACTGATATAACAGCCCGGTTTGGGTGCCCTTTCCGCTTCCATCCAACCCTTCCATTACAATCAGGCTCATACGTTTCCAACCTCCACGCCATACTTCCGGCGCACCTCGATCATTTTACCACACGACATTTTTCCTTCCGGGCAGGCGCCTCTCAAGCAGGGCGGCCCAGCATAGGCAAACAGATGTGGAGCCTGCTCTTTCACCAATGCCAGCATCTGTTCTGCTACTTCCCGAATCTCCCACTGTGCCCGGTTGCAGCAGCGGTGTGAAAAGAAATTCAGCAGCGAGCGGGCATTAAAGGTGCAGATCATTTTGGTGGCACAGGCGTTAGGCAGTACAAAACGGGCATCCTCGATGGCCTGCTTTTCTGCCAGCCGGTCAGCAGTCTTTTCGGGCTTTCCTTCTGCCAGCAAGCGCTCTTTATGCGCTGCTTTTAAGGTTGCGGTCAACGACTCATAATGTGCCTGGTCTTCTTCCATTGCCCGCAAAAACTCCGCCTTTGCTTCGGGAATCTTCTCGATCTCAGGCGGCACTACATATTCAAACGACGCCTCTCGGACATACCGCTGGCTTTGGACACTATAAGAAGCGATACGGTGACGGGTAATCTGTGCCAACAAAGAGCGGGACACCCCCTCGATTCCAAAGGTAAACACCGCATGCTCAATCGGGCTTTCGTGTCCGATCTCCGCCAGCATTTCGACAAACGACGCTGTTTTTTCTTCCGTCAGTCCCTCCATCAGGGTTCCGATATCTGCCGGGGAATAGCAAAGCTTTGCAGATGATGCAACAATCTTTTCCGGGGCAGGTGTACAAGCCAGTAAGGTTACAGTTGCCATAGATTTGATTTCCTCCTGTGTTTGTAGTTCACACCGGCTACTTCCTGCCGCCGGCGCATAATAGTTCATTATAACAAATCAATATGAACTTTTCCACCCTTCGGGTCAAAAGACCGATTCTTTGAAAACGGGTCAGAAAATGAAAAAAGCCTCGGATTCTCCGAGGCCTGGCTGCGGTACTAGGATTTGAACCCAGACAAACAGAGTCAGAGTCTGCCGTGCTACCATTACACAATACCGCAATATTGATTTGTTTGTGCTGTAACTTGTCAGCGGGATTTATTATATCATATCAATTGAAAAAGTCAAGCCCTATTTTCCAATTTTTTTCATATTCTTTTTTATCCTGCCTGGATCTATAAAAATTCGCCGGCCATTGCAATCCAAAAGAAACTTATGTTATTATCATAGTGCTATATTATCACTAAAAAGGATGGGGATCATATGGAAAACCTTCTTGTGGCAATCCGGGTTGTTGCACCGCTTTTTTTGATGCTTTTGGTAGGAGTGCTTTTGAAACGGCTTGGGATGATTGCAGAAATAACCGAAAAACAGATGAACCGGATGGTTTTTCGCTGTTTTCTCCCCCTACTACTGTTTTATAACATTTATACCACCTCGCTGGAAAATAGCTTTGACCCATTATTATTGACCTTTTCTATCATCGCAGTATTGGCGATGGTCATACTCAGTTTTGTTCTGGTTTTGGCTACCGAAAAGGAAAACTCCCGCCGTGGCGTGATGATTCAGGCCATGTTCCGCAGCAATTTTGTGTTGTTTGGCCTGCCGGTAACGGTTTCGCTCTTTGGTCAGCAGGCAGCCGGGATTGCATCTCTGGTGATTGCTGTGGTGGTTCCCATGTTCAATATTCTCTCCGTAATTGTACTCGAAATTTTTCGAGGCGGAAACATCCAGCCTATAAAAATCCTGCGGGGGATCATAACGAACCCGCTGGTAATTGCATCGGCTATCGGGCTTTTGTTTCTGTTCACCGGGCTGCGCTTGCCTTATTCCTGCGAAAAAGCAGTAGCAGATCTTTCTGCTGTTGCCACTCCTCTGGCCTTTGTTGTGTTGGGGGCTTCCTTTCATTTTTCAGACACCCGCAAGTACCGGCGGCAACTCACCATTGGTCTTTTGGGAAAGCTGGTACTCATGCCTGCCCTGTTTCTCCCCATCGCTGCACTGATTGGAATTCAAGGGCCGCAAATGGCAGTTGTTATGGCTATGCTTGCTTCTCCTACCGCCGTATCCTCCTATACAATGGCGCAACAAATGGACGGGGATGCTCCACTGGCTGGTCAGCTGGTTGTATTTGGAACGCTGTTTTCGATTCTCACTGTCTTTTTGTGGGTTTTTGCGCTCAAACAGGCTGCAATTATCTAAATCTAACAAATCCGGTTCTGTCTGCTTGGTGACATAATCTCGTTTGTTGTGATATTTTCCAAGAAATTTTCCTGAAAAAATCAAAAAAATAAGTATTTGTTATTCTTATAACATTGACAACTGTCCTCGAATACGCCATAATAAACAATAGTGTGATATGAGTGTTTTCATATTATAATAACTGGCAATGCCAGACAAATATCGGACATTGGAAACCTGGATTCACCGCTTTTCAAATTGCCCGTGATTTAAAGGAGGTTCTTTCCCATGGAGAATTTTAAGAAGATTCAAATGCCTACCCCCCTGGTTGAAATGGATGGCGACGAGATGACCCGTATCATCTGGAAGATGATTAAGGATATCCTGCTCACCCCCTACATCGATCTGAACACCGAGTATTATGATCTGGGATTGGAACATCGTGAAGCCACCAAAGATCAGGTTACGGTTGACTCTGCAATGGCTACCAAAAAATATGGTGTTGCTGTAAAATGCGCTACCATCACCCCTAACGCAGACCGTGTGAAGGAATACAACCTGACGGAAATGTGGAAATCCCCCAATGGTACCATCCGTGCCCTTTTGGACGGAACTGTTTTCCGTACTCCGATCATTGTAAAAGGCATCACTCCTTTTATCCCCAGCTGGAAAAAGCCCATCACCATTGCCCGTCATGCCTATGGCGACGTGTATCGTGATGTGGAAATGCAGGTTCCCGCCGGCGCCAAAGCAGAGCTGGTGGTTACCAAAGCAGACGGCTCTGTGGAGCGTCAGACCATCCATGAGTTCAAAACAGATGGCATTATCGAAGGAATGCACAATCTGGATGACAGCATTTCCAGCTTTGCCAGAGCCTGCTTCAATTTTGCGCTGGACCGCAAAGAAGACCTGTGGTTTGCAACCAAAGATACCATTTCTAAAAAATACGATCATCGTTTCAAGGATATCTTCAATGATATTTTTGCTGCTGAATACAAAGAGAAATTTGAAAAGGCCGGTATCGAATATTTCTACACCCTGATTGACGACGCTGTTGCCCGTGTGGTTCGTTCTGAGGGCGGTTATATCTGGGCCTGCAAGAACTACGACGGCGACGTAATGAGCGATATGGTGGCAACCGCATTTGGCAGCCTGGCCATGATGACCTCTGTTCTGGTTTCCCCCGACGGTATCTATGAATATGAAGCTGCCCACGGAACGGTGCAGCGCCACTACTACCGTCACCTGAAGGGTGAAAAGACCTCTACCAACTCGGTGGCGACCCTGTTCGCTTGGACCGGCGCTCTGCGTAAGCGTGGCGAACTGGACAACTCCGCTGAACTCTGCGAGTTTGCAGACAAGCTGGAGAAAGCCACGATTCAGACGATTGAGGACGGCGTGATGACCGGCGATCTGGCTGCGCTCTCCACGCTGGAGAACAAGCAGACGGTGGACACCGAAGCCTTCCTGCACGCAATCAACGAGCGTCTTTGCAAGCTCCTGTAATTCTAACGAAACTACATACATTACATGACATGCCCCCAACGTTGGTGACTGGCCATCTCACGCCTTGGGCTGTTAAAGGATGGTATGATAAACATGGCAAAACGTGAAAATATATCGATGTCGGTCATACGCCGGCTCCCCCGTTATTACCGTTTTTTAAACCATTTAAAAAACAAAGGGATCAACCGGATTTCTTCTAAAGAGCTTTCTGCAAAAATGGGCTTTACCGCCTCGCAAATTCGTCAGGACCTGAACTGTTTTGGCGGGTTTGGCCAGCAGGGATACGGCTATATTGTTGAGCAGCTGTGTGATGAAATCGGGAACATACTGGGCGTATCCAATGGTTACAAATGTATCCTGATCGGTGCCGGTAACCTGGGGCAGGCTATTGCATCGCATTTGTCTTTTGAAGCACAGGGATTTCATCTTACCGGAATTTTCGATAATGACCCCAAGAAGATTGGAACCAACCTCAACGGGCTTGTCATTCGTGACACCGCAGAGCTTGAATCCTTCTGCAAAGAAACACAGCCCGTTATGGCGGTTCTGTGTATCCCCCGTGCGGCGGTTGAACGGCTTTCCGATCAACTGTACGCCATGGGAATCCGTAATTTCTGGAACTTTAGCCACTATGACATTGCGATGAAATATCACGATGCGATTGTGGAAAACGTTCACTTAAACGACAGCCTGATGACATTGTGCTATCGAATTTCGGATCAGAACTCCCAAAAGCCGTAATATCAAAACATTTTAAGAACCGGTGCTTATATAGTGCCGGTTCTTTGATTTTTATTGACAAAATCCAAGACAGGTGTTACAATATATTTAACAATTAAATTAAATGTTAAATATAGAGGTGGAGATTTTTGGGAATTCAAAACACGCTTCAAGCCTTGGCAGACCCGACAAGACGGCAAATTCTCGAACTTCTGAAAAGTTCCCCCTTAACAGCTGGTGAAATTGGCAGTCATTTTGAAATTACCGCTGCTGCCATATCCAGACATCTTTCGGTGTTAAAACAAGCTGGGCTGGTGCGTGACCGCCGTGAGGGAAAATTCATTATCTATGAACTCAACGCTTCGATTCTGGAAGAAATACTGTTGTGGATTCAAACCCTGAAAGGAGAGAGCTACGATGAGTAAACGAAATGTACATTTTCTAATCCTATTTGAGAGGCTAATCGAAACCCTTCGCAAAAAGCTTTACGGTTGCTTATTTGTCCTATCTTTGTTTTCGGTGACGGTTTGTGTATTTTTCCTGACTTTTCTACCAGATATAATACCAGTACACTATAATGCTTCATGGCAGGTAGACCGTTATGGAAGCAAATACGAAATGCTCTTTCTGCCTGCTATCACTATCGTCTTTAGCATCTTTTTTGGAGGGTTGGCCAAATTACAGCGAAAACACCAGCCGCAAAATGAAAAACTGATTTTGTTGGCAGGAATTCCTGTTGTGTTTATCCTAAATTTAATTCAGCTGTTTTCCCTGATTCAGGCATGGCAGATTTCCACACAGACTCATCAACTGGATGTTGCAGCTGCTTTTCTCACCAAGGGAATTTATCTTTTGGTAGCCCTCACACTGATCTGGCTGGGAAACCTGATGCCAAAAGCCCGTCGAAACTCTTTTTTTGGCCTTCGGACTACATGGAGTATGAAAAATGACGAGGTATGGCAAAAATGTCAGCGTTTTGGCGGTTACTCCATGGCTGTATGCGGAATCTTGCTGATGATTGCTTCCTTATTTTTGAGCGGTATTGTCTTGTTGGGAATTCTACTAGGCTTATTAGTAACCGACGCTTTAGTTGATATTTGTGTTTCTTATCGAATCTGGAAAAATTGGGAACGAAAGCAATAGTGTGTAGCAGACAACCAGAAAATCGGAGGGCAAAATGAAACAATCATTTTCAGTTAAGAATCTCTGGAAAGAACCTCGGTGGCGGCCGCTTAGACTCTCCCTCTTTTTGCTTGTGATTACTCTATTTTCCCTGCTCTTTTTGCCAGACACCATTTCTATTATCAACCAGCCTGGCAGCAAGTATCAGCTTCTCTACTTTCCCGGCTTGGCAGTTTTACTCTCCTTGTTGTTAGCCGAAGCCCACAAAAAGGGACGCCCGGAATACTATGCTCAGGATCACCGGCTCCTATTATGGCTGCTTCTGCTATGTATTGTCCATGTGTTTCTCCTGATACAAGCCTGGTATCAATTTCTTACCTGACACAAAAAAAGCGCTGTGTTCTTTTGAGGAACACAGCGTTTTTTCTATCTATCGGCAGACAATGCCATTATTTTACTTCATAAGTCCAGCCAAAGGTATCCGGCAGTTTGCCCCACTGAATACCGGTAAGGGTGTCATAGAGCTTCTGGGAAACCGGGCCGATTTCACCGTTGTTGATGCTCATGATCTCATCGCCCCACTTGAGTTCGCCGATGGGAGAGATTACCGCAGCCGTGCCGCTGCCGAATGCTTCTTCCAGTTTGCCTGCTCTGGCAGCCTCTGCCAGCTCATCAATAGAGATGGCACGCTCTGTCACCTTCATTCCCCAAGAACGGAGAATGTCAATGCAGGACATACGGGTAACGCCGGACAGGATAGAACCCTGAAGTGCAGGTGTTACCACTTCGCCATCAATTTTGAAGAAAACATTCATGGTGCCGACTTCTTCAATATATTTGCGCTCGATGCCGTCCAGCCAGAGAACCTGGGTATACTTCTGCTTCTCGGCTTCATCCTGTGCCTTCAAAGAAGCGGCATAGTTACCGGCCGTCTTGGTGTATCCCATACCGCCACGGACTGCACGGACATAGTTCTTCTCCACATAAATCTTCACCGGGTTCAGTCCTTCGGGATAATAAGCGCCCACAGGGCTGAGGATGACGATAAACAGCAGGTGTTTTGCGGGATGCACGCCCACATGAGGATCAACGCCAATAATGAAGGGGCGAATATACAGGGAAGTGCCCTCGGAATGAGGAATCCAGTCTTTATCCACCGACACCAGCTTGGCGATTGCTTCGGTGCAGAACTCCTCGTCGATCAGCGGGATGCACAGGCGGTCATTGGAAACATTCAGACGAGCCATATTGCGATCCGGACGGAACAGGAGGATACGGCCATCAACTGCACGATAAGCCTTCATGCCCTCAAACACAGACTGGCCATAGTGCAGGCACATGGCGGCCGGGCTCAGAGCGATATCCTGATAGGGGACGATTCTGGCATCATGCCAGCCCTCGCCTTCATCATAGTTCATGATGAGCATATGGTCGGTAAAAATGTTGCCAAAGCCCAGCTTGCTCTCGTCAACCGGCTTTGCCTTGGGTGTTTTTGTCAGTTCAATACGAATTTCCTGCATGGAAATGCCCCTCTTTCACTGTGTAATTAATATACCAGAAGCCTTTGCAGGAAATCGATACACATCCTGCAAATGGATATTTTTTATTATAGCACCCTTTTCTATGAATTTCAAGTTGTCTGACAAGAATCCGTGAGGTTTTACCTCAAAAAATTAAAATTCATTTCTGGCCTTGGCGGAAATCGACTGCACCCGGACACGAAACACCGTTACGGCATGGGTATCCTGTTCGCTGATGGAAAATTGTCTGCCGGTTTGCTGGAGCATCAGGCGTTCCAATCCGTGCCTTTTGTCCTCTGGGTTTTCCAGTATTTCTGCAATTCCCCAGCCAATCACACTTTGAAATAGAAAGCCATAGGCACAGGCTTTGCCTTCTCCCACCAGCTGATGGCCACAGTCCATTTCCAAACCCACCTTGGGGCAGGTTTTCATCAACTCCAGTTTTTTGCCCTCGCCTGCACAATGAACATACAGCGTTAACCCGTCGTCCAGCCATTCATATCCAAAATTCACAGGGACGATATAAGGCGCCTCCTGATCCTGAAACGCAAGCCGTACCACCCGGCAGTTTTGAATGATTTTTTCGATTTTCTTCTTTCCCGTTACTTCCCGGTCTTTTCTCCGCATACGGTTGCCTCCCCGTTCATCTGATTCACAAACTCTGTCGGCTTTGCGGTTACCTGCACCCATGCAGGCCGGAACCCACTTTTAATTGCATTGCGGGCAGAAGCAAGATTTGACCACGCACAGCAGTAAAACGGCACTTTCCCCCGCTCCAAAATCTCCACAGCCAACCGGCTCGTCAAGGCGGAAGCAACCCCCAGTCTGCGATATTCCGGCAACACGTCCACCCCGATTTGCCACATGGTTTCGCAGTCTGCCGAGCATCCCGCCAGCCCCACCAGCTTGTTCCCGTCAAAAGCCCCCACTGCCAGCACATCCAGCTCTTTCCTCTTTTCACAAAGAGCATTTGACCATTGAGGCAGGTAACATCCCGAAAAATCTTCCGGCTCCAAAACCCGAAGCGTCAGCGCACAGGAGAGCGGGTGTAAAATGGATACATCCGGGAGAAAATATTCCGCCATAAAGCAGGAAGTAACGCCAAAAGGCTTTAGCTTCTCATCCAAGACATGGAGATTGGGCGTTTCAAAACAATGTTCCGGTGCAAAGCAATCCAGGTATTCTTTCACCGCTTCCCGGAGATTCTCCGACACTGAGGCGACAATATGATGGCCATAATAGGTCAGGTCACAGGAAAAAGGCAGCTGCAGATAGTGCCGTGCATCGGGATTTGCCGAGGATATGACGACCTTGTTTTCTCCAGCCAGAAAATCCTCCGGCCGGCAGTTGCTGTCAATTGCCGATTGGCGCAGCGCCACTTGCAAGATTTCTTCATTTGTCATGGAAAAATCCCCTCTTTATTTTTTATTGCGTAAGCCCTTGGGATAGTGGTTTTTCAGCCTGCCGCCGGAATATTTTCCAAACCCTGTTACAACACCGTCCACAGCTACCCCAACATAAGTCCCGTTGGGTGCTTCCAGCTCTATCCCCAGTTCTTCTCCACGCAGAAAAGCGGCAATCTCGGAGCTGTCGCTGCCAAAATTCACACAGAACGCCAATTCTTCCGGCCTTGCCGCCATAAACAGCCCGTGCGCCGGTTCCATGCGTTTGCCTTTCAGTTCGCCTACTTCCACACCGGCCCGCAAAACGCCCAGCCCTTTGCAGTTGGGCAATTCATCCGGTGCCAGATAAAACCGGTTGCCTGCCTGAAGCAGCGCCGACTGCGGTGCTTTTTGCAAAATAGCCAAAAGCAGTTCTCTAGCCAGCCGGTATCCCTCTCCCTTTTCGGGCGGCAACATCGCTTTTCCCGGACAGGACGGATTGGCGGCCACCCGGCGCAGCTTGGCGGCAAAGTGACCCTCTCCGCCGTCCATGGGATAAATCCGCACGGCCTCCATGCCATCTGCTGGGCGGCCAAACGAAACCTGAGCGGGTTCCAGCACAAAACCCGGTTCTTCTTCCAGAAAGCGCCGGATGACCCCTTCGTTTTCTTCGGGGGAGAATGTGCAGGTGGAATATACCAGTATGCCGTCTTCCCGCACCGCTTTTGCCGCCGAACGGAGAATTGCCAGCTGGCGGTCGGCACAGGCTTTTACATGTTCCGGGCTCCATTCCGCCACTGCCTGCGGGTCACGTCGAAACATGCCTTCTCCAGAACAGGGAGCATCTACCAGCACTTTGTCAAAAAAGCCGGCCAGACCGCCGCACAGAGCTTCGGGGTGACAGGAAGAAACCACGGCGTTTCGCACCCCCATGCGCTCCATATTGGAAAGCAGAATGTTTGCCCGGCTGCGAACGATCTCATTGCTCCACAAAAGACCTTTCCCACACAGGCAGGCGGCAATCTGCGTGGATTTTCCGCCCGGCGCCGCACAGAGATCCAGCACCCGGTCGCCAGGCTCCGGCGCTAAAAGCGTGACCGCCGAAGATGCCGACGGCTCCTGTGAATAAAATGCCCCCGCATGATACAGGGGGACAGTTCCCACTTTCTCCAACGGGCTATAATAATTCAGCGGAGAAAAAGGCGAAGGCACAAGTGGGGCATCCAGCGCCTTTTCTAGGGTGTCTACCTCGCATTTTAAAGGATTCACACGGATTCCTTTTGCATGAGGTTCCTCGTATGCTGCGAGGAATTGGGGAAATTCCTCCCCCAGCATCTGTTGCATCCGCTGGAGAAACGGTTCCGGCAGGGTTACAGCCATGAGCTTTCTTCCTTTCAAAAAAATTACTTTTATTTATGGATAAAAACAGTCAAAGTGTTCCATACTATCGACTGTAAAGGGGGTGAAACCATGGAAAAGCAAAACAAAAACAGCATGAACTCCACCCAGATGAACCAGTCTAAGAGCCAGAACAACTCCAAGAAAAACGCATCTAACAAAAAATCCCAGAACGCTCAGAACTCTGTGAATCATGTGAGCACCAACGAATACAACCAGTATTCCGACTGCGACCATCACAGCTCCAATTGCAGATAATCTGAGCCGATAATGCCGGGACAGCTGAGGAAGCCCCTTGTCCACATGGACGGGAGCCTCGTCAGCTGTCCTTTTTTGTGAACACCAGAGAGGCTGCACAGTTTATGCACAGCCTTTTTTCGGTATTCTCTAAAATTTATTCGGCATCTTCTTTTTGATTTCTTTTTTGCAGGGAGCGGACAATTTCCTTGAGGGTTTTATCGTCGCTTTGCGCCGCACGGAACCCCTCTCCGGTAATCTCTCCGGCCTCGCCCACAATCACAAAAGCATCCCGATCTGTCGTATGGATAATATCGTTGATTTTGGCCACTTCATACCGACGGACTGCACAGAACAGCATGGCGCCTTCCTGACCGCTGTATCCGCCCTCTATGGGGATCACCGTTACGCCACGGTCAATCTGTTCCAAAATCTTCTGCTTGATCTCCTCGTTCTTTTTGGAGATGATAAAGTACATTTTTCCATTTCCGGCATCAGTACCATACAGCAGAGTGTCGATGATACGGGTAGACACAAAAATGGCGATAATGGCATAGAGAGCGCTTTCCAGCTGCTGATACACCAAAGCAGAAGCCGCTATGATAACAAGATCCACCGCCAGCATCAATTTACCCATAGAGAGATGGCGGAACCGCCGCCCCAGCAGCCGGGCAATCATATCCGTGCCGCCGGTTGTACTTCCACGCATAAATACCAGCGCAAGGCCGATTCCTTCCAATGCGCCGCCAAAAATCGCTGCCAGCAGCGGATTGCCGTCATACACCGGCAAAAACAGACCCATCGTATCGATGGCAACCGAAAAAATGATGATGGCTGCAATGCTTTTGGCAACCAGCTTATAGCCAATTTCCAGAATTGCCCAAATCACAATGGGAATATTAATCAGCATGTTGACCACGCCAATCGGCGTCTGGAATAGATAATTCAGCATGGTACCAATACCGGTTACCCCGCCGGGAGCGATATGGTTCGGGGCTGTGAACACATTAATGGCCACAGCATCGATCATACTTCCTGCCAGAAAAAACAGAAAATCCAGCGACAGCGTTTTGGCTTTGCTCTTTGCGTTCAACATGACAGATTCCTCCCTGCTTTCTTCTATTCGTTTTCCATGCAGATCTGAAACAATTCCCGTAAACGCTCTATGCGGCCACTGAGATACAAGTATCCGAACAGAGTTTCAAAAGCGGTTGCCGCATGATAATCTGCAACCGAGGCGTTTTTGGGAACATGATTCACATGAGCGTTGCGCCCCCGCTGATACACCTGCTGTTCTTCTTCTGTCAACAGCGGAAAAAGTTTCTGGGAAAAGCGGGACTGTGCCGACGCACACACCTGTTCCACCGAACGCTGGTGCAGCTTTTTTACCGGACAATTTCCCTGACACACCAGTTTTTCCCGCACAAACAGTTCAAATACGCAATCCCCCACAAAAGCCAGTGTCAACGGGCTGAGCTGACGGGGATCACATTCCTGATTGAAAAAACGTTCCACAAAGGCGCTCCTTTATTCCACAAAATCAAATTCCAGATCGTACATGCTGACTGTATCGCCTTCCTGACATCCAGCTTCCCGCAGGGCATCGATAACACCTGTCTGAATCAGCACACGCTGGAAATATTGCAGCGATTCATAGTCGTCAAAATTGACCGAATTGATCAGCTGCAACAGCCATTTACCCTCTACCATAAATACATTGTCATGACGGGTAATCTGCACCTCGGTATTCTCCATGGTTTCTACCGGCATCACAGGGGCAGGTTCTGCCTCAAAGCGCCGCACCGGAGGCAGGGACTGGAGCATTTCCTGAATCTTCTTGAGCAGGGGATCTACGTCATAGCGGATAGCGGCCATAATCGGGAAGAATTGATAACCCTTGGCTTCCACATATTGCCGGAACTCCTCAATCTGCTCCTCAGTAGCCAAATCGCACTTGTTTCCAGCCACCAGCATGGGGCGCTCTGCCAATTCGGCATTAAACTTTCGCAGTTCGGCGTTAATGATCTCAAAATCTTCTTTGGGATCTCTCCCCTCGCTGCCCGCCACATCCACGATGTGAACCAGCAGGCGGCAGCGCTCTACATGGCGCAGGAACTGATGCCCCAGGCCAACTCCTTCGCCGGCCCCTTCAATCAATCCGGGGATATCAGCCATTACAAAGGAGCTTCCCTCTCCCATACGCACCACGCCCAACACAGGGGTGAGTGTGGTAAAATGATAATTGGCAATGTTAGGTTTTGCTTCACTGACCACCGACACCAGAGTGGATTTTCCCACATTCGGGTATCCCACCAGTCCCACATCAGCCAGCAGCTTCAACTCCAGCTGGACTTCCATTTCCTCGCCGGGTGTACCGGGCTTAGCAAACCGGGGCACCTGACGGGTAGGGGTGGCAAAATGGGCATTTCCCCATCCGCCACGTCCGCCTTTTGCCACAACCTGCGGCTCATCGTCAGACATATCCGCCAGAATCCGGCCGGTTTCTGCGTCTTTTACCAGTGTACCACGGGGAACACGGATTACACAATCCTCTCCGCCACGACCAAAGCAGCGGCCGCCACGTCCGTTTTCACCGTTAGGCGCCGCATATTTACGCTTATACCGGAAGTCGGCCAATGTAGAAAGGTTGTCATCCACCTGAAAGACAATATTGCCGCCTTTTCCTCCGTCGCCGCCATCAGGGCCGCCGGCCGCTACATATTTTTCACGGCGAAAAGAAACCGCTCCGTTTCCACCGCTTCCCGCCTTAATCTTGATTTTCGCAATATCGATAAACATAAGGAATCCGCCTCCTTTATCGTATGTTTATTCATTCCCAGTAAATATCAAAAAATCCCGGGCCATTACTGTCCCGGGATTTTTCTTGTAACATTCTTACTGCTCTACGCTGTAAACGCTGACCTTCTTGCGGTCACGGCCCAGACGCTCGAACTTGACCTTACCGTCAACCAGGGCGAACAGGGAATCATCAGAACCTCTGCCCACGTTCTCGCCGGGATGAATGTGAGTGCCACGCTGTTTCACCAGAATGTTGCCGGCCAGAACGAACTGTCCGTCAGCACGCTTCACGCCGAGACGCTTGGACTCGGAGTCACGGCCGTTCTTGGTGGAACCCATACCTTTTTTATGAGCAAACAGCTGGATGTTGATCTTCAGCATACTTACACCTCCAAATAATGAACACTGATATTCTCTGGATACTGTTCTTCCAGTCCCGTCATATGCAAACGGAAACCTGCCAAACAGTCACGGCAAAGAGGAATATCTTTTTCCTCCCAGATTCGAAGCCGCATTTCACCTTTTTCGTCCACGCTGATTTCAGCGGGGACGTGCAGAATCTCGGTGATTGTATTGGCTGTCAGATAAGCGGCAGACGAAACCGCTGCACACACAATATCTTCGCCAGCTTCACCGGCCTCTGCATGACCACTGATAATAAATCCTATCAGCTGACCATTCGGTCTGGTCAGAAACTCAGCAGTAATCATTGCTTACGCTTCCACTGCCTCGATCTGAACCTTGGTGTAGGGCTGTCTGTGGCCCATCTTGCGCTTTTCACCCTTCTTGGGCTTGTAAGTAAACACTGTGATCTTCTTTGCTTTGCCGTTCTTCAGCACCTTGCCGGTAACGGTTGCACCCTCAACATAGGGCTTGCCGACCTTCAGGCCGTCCTCGCCGCAGATGGCGACAACCTGGAAGTTAACGGTGGAGTTTTCTTCTGCTGCAAGCTTCTCGACGAAGATGACATCGCCGTACTGTACTTTGTACTGCTTGCCGCCGGTTTCAATAATAGCAAACATGAATCGAAGGCCCTGCCTTTTCTATAAACTCGCTATTCTCAGGCGGGTGTTGTCCACTTTTGCGAATGATCTTCGCAGCCCAGAATATGCGGCTTAAACAGCATACCACAATCTGTCAAGAAAGTCAAGAGGATTCTAAAAGAATCCTCTTGCATATGACAGACCTGCGTTATCCAAAAAGTACTATTGCAGTTATCAAATAAAAAACTATTAGTTGTGTGTAGCAAATTCTTGACTTACTCTCGCCTTCTTGCCCAGATGGACGCTAACCGGAACTGTTACAACCTTTTGTACTGCACGCCACACCACCACGGCGATTCCATAATCCACCATGCTATGAATGAGCGTTCCAACACCGACCAGTACCACAACTGTCATCATATAACTGCTTCCTTCTGCAGCACTGCCACCGAAATAGAATGCTGTCGAAACCAGCATTTCACAAACGCCATGAATCAATCCCATCACAAAACTAAAAGCAATGCTGGAAAGCGGTTTTCCAACCAAATTGCCCTTTTTTTGCAGAATCCAAGCGCCCAACACCACAAACACAATCTGGCTCAGGGCACGCAGCACCACCACCGGCGGGAACCCGGCAAAGAAAAATCCTACCGTGGTTCCCAAACAGACGATCAACGAAACCGGCAGGGAGATAAACATTGCCATGAACAGCGGAACATGGCTGGCAAGCGTAAAGGAGGCCGGCTCCAAAATAATTTTGGGACAGAACATCGGGATCACAATCCCAATTGCACACAGCAATGCGGCAATCACCATGGTTTGAATCTTCTTTTGAACCTTCATTTTGATTCCCTCTCTTATGTATCAAATTAGGTGTCTTGACACATGTATTGTAATTCTATCGTTTTGTCTTGTCAACCGCTTGCTTTAAAAATCGGAAGTGTTGCCAAACTTTCTCGTCACAGAAAACTTTATATAGCAAAAAAGCAGCAAACCCGATTCAAGAAACGGGCTTGCTGCCTGACTGTAAAACAAGTCTATCAGGAGTTTTTGTCTACCTGATGGAAGGTCTTTAGGTTACCGGTTTTGTTGCTGCGCTTGGCCAGCTCTGCCTCCACATCTTCCAGTTTGATGCCTTCATTCACCATCAGTACCATCAAGTGATAAAGCAGGTCGGAAATTTCCAAAACCGTTTCGCTGTTATCCCCGTTTTTGGCGGCGATAATCACCTCGCTGCATTCCTCACCGCATTTTTTGAGGATCTTATCGAGCCCCTTTTCAAAAAGATAACAGGTATACGAACCCTCCTGTTTTTCTTCTTTCCGGCTGACAACTGTATCATAGAGTGCCTGTAAGGTATCGTTCATTTCAAACCTTCCCCTTCCGTTACTGATTCCAGATATTCTTAAAGAAGCAACTGTGTGCGCCGGTGTGGCAGGCATTTCCAGTCTGGATAACCTTCACCAGCAGGGCGTCGTCATCACAATCTGCCGAGATGGAAACAATCTTCTGCACATGACCAGAGGTTGCCCCTTTGTTCCAGAGCGTTTGACGGCTGCGGCTGTAAAACCAGGTGTATCCTGTGGAGAAAGTGCGTTTGAGGGATTCCCGGTTCATATAGGCCAGCATTAAAACCTCTCCGGTAGCGGCTTCCTGTACAATGGCGGGAATCAAATCCCCTTTTTGGAAATACTGCTCGATGAAATCGTCCATGGCTTCTTCGGAATGCATATGCTTGCCGGAAATACGGTGGGCAGCCAAAATAGCGGTTTTGAGATCCAAGCTGCCTGCATACACGGATTTTCCACAGATTGCTCCATAAAGATTCAGCTCATAAAGATCGATAATATCTTTGAGGTTACTCACGCCGCCACTTGCGATAATATTGCAGGATACCGAATTGTTGATTTTATCCAGCATATCCAGATTCGGGCCATTGAGGGTTCCGTCTTTTGAAATATCGGTGACGATCAGATACCGCACCCCGATTTCTTCCATTCTCTTTGCCATATCCAGATAATCCACATCCGAGGTTTCCAGCCATCCCGCTGCCGCAACTTTACCGCCACGGGCATCGATTCCCACAGCGATCTTCTTGCCATATTTTTGAACCGCTTCTTTTACAAAAGCCGGGTCACGCAAGGCCGCTGAACCCAGGATAATCCGGGACACCCCTCTTTGCAAATAATGCTCCACGGTTTCCATATCCCGGATACCGCCGCCCACCTCAACGTGCATATCGGTGTTCTTCACAATTTCAAAAATGGTAGAATCATTCAGCGGTTTCCCATTTTTTGCGCCATCCAAATCTACGGTATGAAGCCAACGGGCCCCCGCTGCTTCAAAGCTTTTTGCAGTCTTTACTGCGTCCTCTGCTACCTTCTCTGCCGTGGCATAATCTCCCTGATGCAGGCGCACACATTGACCTGCATGAAGATCGATTGCAGGTAAAATAACCATAAATTCATCCTTTCCCGGCGATTACTATCGCCGAATCCGTTTCCCTTCCTCTGGGGGCTCTCGATTTTCTTTTCTTCCTTTTTGCTATGCCATCAATGATTTCATAAAACAGCTGCTAACCTTAGGGCTTGATTAAAAAATCATAAACATCGTCTTTTTCCCCAATAGCGGCTGCTTCCTGTGTCAAAAATGCTCGGAATCCGGAAAGGATTCCTGCGCTTTTTTCCTTGTAAGCCCCTCGCTCTGGGAAAAAATCCGGCATTTTCTCTATTTTCAAACAAGCCCTAGCAAGGCAGCTAGCTTTCTATAGATTAGTATATCACAAAATCCCTTTTGTGGAAAGCACTCCGCCGCCGTTGGGAGCGGTTGCTTCCCGAAGCGAATGTGCCGCTGCTTTGAAAAGCGCTTCTATCATATGATGAGAATTTTTGCCGTATTCTACCCGCATATGCAGCGTCATCCCGGCGTTAAACGCCAGCGCTCTGAAAAATTCCTCTGTCATGCAGGTATCAAAATCCCCTACACGCTCCTCCGGGAACTCTCCCTGAAACACCAGAAACGGCCTGCCGCTGATATCCACAGAAGCAAAAGCAAGAGCTTCATCCATCGGCACAAAAAAGCTGCCAAACCGGCAAATACCGCCCTTATCGCCCAGCGCCTGCGCAAAAGCCTTGCCCAGCACAATGCCGGTATCTTCAATGGTGTGGTGGCAATCCACATACAGATCGCCCTCGGCGTGGACTTTTAGCCCAAAGCCGCCATGAACCGCCAATGCGGTGAGCATATGGTCAAAAAAGCCAATCCCGGTTTCAATTTCAACCGCTCCACCGTCCAGCGATACGGAAACAGTGATATCCGTTTCCTTTGATTTTCTGGTAACCAGCGCAGTCCGTTCCTGCTCCATTTACTTTCCCTCCTGATTTTCGGCGACAAAAAAGCCTTCCATCGCTTTCAAAAGCGCCTGGTTTTCTTCATGGGTTCCGGCGGTTATCCGCAAATATCCGGTAAACTTCCGAACCGCAATCCCGGCATCCAGCAGATACCGGAAAATCTGCTCATACGCAGGGGTTTCAACAAACACAAAATTGGTGTTGCTTTCAAATACTTTTATCTGTTGTGAAAAACGTCCTGCCAGTTCTTTCATACCGGCCAGCAGTTCTTCTTTGGATTGCAGAATCTCCTTGATTGCCGCTTGGGATTCTTCTTTACGACGCAAAATCGCCGCTCCCGCTGCCTGCGTAAAGGAATTCAGATTATAAGGCGATTTTACTGCTTTCAAGGCGTTTGTCAGCGCCAAAGAACCAACCGCAAACCCAAGCCGCAAAGCAGCGCCTCCAAAAGCCTTGGAGCAGGTGCGGAGAATCAGCAAATTATCGTATTGGTCAAATTCAGGCAACAGGCTCTGATTCCAAAAATCCATATAGGCTTCGTCCAACACCACCAGCGCCTCAACAGAAGTAATCAAACGGCGGAGTTCTTCCCGACATAGTCCCAGCGAAGTGGGGTTACACGGATTGGAAAAAATCAAGAGCTTCACATCTTTCTCCCGGCATACCCGGATCACCTCATCTACATCAACGCAAAGGCTTTCGGGCTTTTGCATCGTGACCGGTACGCCTTCGGCAATCACGCCATAAAAGCGGTACATGGAGAAATCCGGCTCCAAGGTGAGGAAGGTATCCCCTTTCTCCAAAAAAGAAGTACAGATGATCGAAATCAGCTCATCCGAGCCGTTCCCGGCCGTAACGTTCTCTACTGGCACCTGATAATAATCGGCAAACGCCTGACAAACCTGTGTAGAAAGAGGGTCAGGGTAACGGTTAAGTACCAGTTCTGACGCAATATGAGAAAACTCCGTGCGAAGATCCTCAGGCAAACCGAAAAAAGATTCATTGGCATCCAGCCGGATGGCATACTCTCCGGAAATGGGGTCATACGGCTTTAGATTTCGAATTTTCTCATTGAGCTGATACATAGTCCTTCCCTCACTTTTCATCAATCTTATATACAATTAAAAATCCTGCTTGCGAACCTCAATAGAATTGGCGTGAGCCGTAAGCCCTTCTGTCTTTGCCAGACAAATAATATCGTCAGCCGCCTCTTTTAGTGCCGGCTTGGTATAATAAATAAAACTGGATTTCTTCACAAAGCTATCCACCGAAAGCGGTGAGAAAAATCTCGCTGTCCCGCTGGTGGGAAGCACATGGTTCGGCCCTGCAAAATAGTCGCCCAGCGGTTCGGGAGAATAGTTCCCCAAAAACACCGAACCGGCATTATCCATCCGACCTACATATTCCATGGGATTCACGCAGCACACTTCCAGATGCTCCGGGGCTAAGTCGTTGGCAAACTCCACCGCTTCGTCCATGGTTTCACACACGATGATTGCGCCGAAATTCGTAAGGGCTTCTTCGATGATGTCTTTTCGGGAGAGAAAGGCCATCTGCTTTTCCAGCTCTTTCACCGTTTCATCCGCCAGCTTCTGGCTGGTGGTAATGAGGATAGAAGATGCCATGCGGTCATGCTCTGCCTGCGACATAAGGTCAGCCGCCAGATAGGCAGGCTTTGCCGTTTCATCCGCTACGATCAAAATCTCGCTGGGGCCGGCGATCATATCGATATCCACGGCACCATACAGCTGCTTTTTGGCTGTGGCCACAAAAATATTGCCCGGCCCAACGATCTTGTCCACCTTGGGAACCGTTTCGGTGCCAAAGGCCAGCGCCGCCACCGCCTGTGCGCCGCCCATCAGGAACACACGATCTACCCCGGCCACCAACGCAGCTGCCATGATATCCGGGTTGGGCTTGCCGTTTTTGGCAGGGGGCGTCACCATGATGATCTCCCCCACCTCAGCGATTTTGGCGGGAATGGCGTTCATCAACACAGAGGAAGGATAGGCTGCCGTACCGCCGGGAACATAAATTCCCACCCGGTGAAGGCCACGAACCCGCTGCCCCATCATCACGCCGTTTGCCTGCGTGGTAAGCCAGCTCTGCTGCTTCTGGCGCTGGTGGAAATCCCGGATATTGGCCGCCGCTTTTTCCAGCGCAGAAAGAAACACAGGGTCACACTGGGCAGCCAGCTCCTTGAGTTCTTCCTTGGAAATTTCCGTCTTTTCCGGGGCGGCTCCATCAAATTTTTCGGTATAGGCCCGCACAGCGGCATCGCCATTTTTCCGCACGTTTTCGATAATCTCCGCTACAATACCGTCTACCTTGCGGTCGTTTTCTCCAATACGCTCTTTCAGCTTTTCAATAAATCCACGGCAGACTTCTGCGCTGCCGGTTACAGTCTGAATCATGAAAACTCCTCCTATCCTATTAAAACTTTATTTTCTCTTTTTGTCACGAATTACATTCCAAACGGTGTCCCAATTTCCCTGGATAAATTGATCATCCGGTACAGCAAACCATATGAGATTGGGAAACACAAGATAATGCACCCTGTTGTGGTGCCGGATTTTTTTTATATCCCGATAATACAAAACCTTCGTTGCCATACCGTTTTGCCGCTTTTCTGCCCGGTCAGAAAAAAATACTGTCTGCATCTGAGAATTTTGAGGAAGCATAGAACAGTTCTGCCGGTATCGGATTCGTCCAACCACATAAGTCATTCCATTTAGCAAAATAAGGTAAATGATAACCTGTATCAACAGAGATATTTTTATCTCAATACCCAGCAACAGATCTATGAAAAGAAATAGTCCTATCAGGACGAAAAAAATATTGATCAATAAAATAACCGGGTTCCTATACACCCGATAAGCAAACATACGGACAAACTCTTTTTGCGTGAAATTTGCGTTACAAACTGCAATCGGTTCTTCATTCATGCTTTCAGATCCTCTCTTATAGCATCTTCCATCCTTACAGATAGATCTTCGATCTCCTGTTTGCGGAGCTTCATGCTGGCGGTGTTGACGATGAGCCGGGCAGAAATATCTGCCACCGTTTCCTTTACTTCCAGCCCGTTTTCCCGCAAGGTGGAACCTGTTTCTACAATATCCACGATAGCATCGGAAAGGCCCAGCAGGGGGGCAAGCTCCACCGAACCCTCAATTTTGATGACCCGCACATCCATAGCCTTGCTTTCAAAAAAGGCACGGGTCACATTGGGGTATTTGGAGGCTACCGTCTTTTCAGAGAAGCCCTCGTAAAAATCCTTCCCTTTTGGCCCGGCCAGTGCAAACCGGCATCTGCCAAACCCCAAATCGAGCACCTCATAGAACCGGCTGCCGTTCTCCATGATGGTATCCTTTCCCACCACGCCCAAATCGCACACGCCATGCTCCACATAGGTAATCACATCGGCGGCCTTGGCCAGCACCACCTCGATGCTGCCGTCACCAACGGGCAAAATCAGTTGCCTGCCCTTATTGTGAACAGCGTTGCAGTCCATGCCCATTTTTTCAAACAGGTCAATGGTATCTTTTTCCAAACGACCCTTGGTCAATGCAATACGAAGCGGTTTCACTGGCGCTCGCCCCCTTTCACAATTTCCTTTTCTCCTACAATATCAATACGGGCTATGCCCTTTTTCTCCGCCAATACTCTGGCTTCTTCCAGAGAATCGCACAGGGCGTTTTCACAAATCAGCCCTTCCTCTGCCGTCAGTCTGGCAGCATACTGGATTCCTGCCAGCTCCATCCCTTCTTCGGAATAGACCAGCACATCCGGCTTTTGCACAGGAGCGGCATTTCCACGCCGCAGCATTGCCTGCGTCACAGCATCCATATTCACTGAAAACCCAACCGCAGGCATGGGAGCATCAAAACGTGCCAGCAAATTATCATACCGGCCGCCCAGCAGAACGGCGTCGCCCCATTCCTCCACATATGCGCTGAACACCACGCCGGTATAGTAGTCGTTGCGCTGCACCAGACCCAAATCCACCATCATACGGCTTCCCAGACCCAGTCCGGAAAGGGATTCATACAGTTCTTTGAGATACCGCAATGTTTCAATGGCTTCGGGGTTGCTGCAAAGTGAAAACGCTTCTTCAAACACTTCCTGCCCGCCAAACAGCCGGGGAAGCCGCCCCATCGCACGGACAGCCGGGCTGTCCGGCAGCTTTTCGAGGATGGTATTCAAAGCCGCATAGTTTTTAGACTCAATGGTGCTTCGGATTTCTTCCCGCTCCTCCTCGCTGATGGGCAGTTCCGATGCCAGCGCCCGGAAAAATCCAGCATGACCAATCTCCATTCGGAAACCGGGCAGACAGCTTTCCATGGCCTGCGCCGCCAAGGCGATTGCTTCCACATCGGCACGTTTTCCGCCAACGCCCAACAGCTCTACGCCGGACTCCACAGTTTCATTGCTGCGTCCGGTAAGGCCGGGGTTGCTACGGTAAATGGGCTGTTTATAATAAAAGCGCATGGGACGCTGCATGTTTTGCAGCCGGGTGGCCGCCAACCGGGCAATCGGAGTGGTGGTATCCGGGCGCAGCACCATCAACCGTCCTTTTTGGTCGCTCATCTTATACATAATTTCCTGAGGAATCCCGGAATGATATGGCTCAAACACATCATAAAATTCGATTCCCGGCGTAACCGCTTCCTGATACCCATGGGAAACAAAGACCGAACATAGTCTGGATTCTGCCATCCGGCGAGTAGCACATTCTTCAAACAAAAGGTCCCGTGTACCTTCGGGGGTGATCTTATTATAGAGTTTCATGGTAACATCCTTCCTCAACTCAACAGGGATTCCTTTTTCAGCCGCCGAAACGGACCAAGCAGGAAAGTCGATCGGGCTTTGGGCGCACACACAGGTGCGCCCCTACAAAACACACAGCCCCCTGCAAATTTGGTAAAACCTGAATTTACGCTTTAACGTGCTACTATGATATCACGACAATATCCTGCTTGTCAATCTTTTTTTGTTCAAAACAGGCTCATCTGGCTGCTGTCCGGCATACCGGCAAGAGCGCCTGCCGCTTTCAAAGTTTCAATCACCGATTTGGACACCTTGGAACGAGCCTGCAAATCATCGATGGAAATATACGGACCACCGCTATTTTTGGCTTCTTCCAAACTGATGGCAGCCGATTCACCCACGCCGGAAAGCGATGAGAAAGGCAAACGGATTTTTCCATCCTCCACCAGATATTTCTTGGCTGCAGACTTATACAAATCAACCGGCAGCACTTCAATCCCACGAGCCAGCATTTCATTGACAATCTGATAGGTGGCATAAGCGGCCTCCTCCTTGGCAGAAGCCTCCTTGCCCTTCATATTGATTTCATTCATCCGCTGACGCACGGCATTGCGTCCCTGCGTGACCACAGCCCCTTCAAAATCCTCTCCACGAACGGAGAAATAGGCCGCATAATATTCCACCGGCTTATGCACCTTATACCATCCCAGACGCAAAGCCGCAATCATATAGGCGGCTGCGTGCGCTTTTGGGAACATGTATTTGATTTTCAGGCAGGACTCAATATACCAGTCTGGCACATTATGTTCCTTCATGGCCTGCTTGTGTTCATCGGTCAGCAGCTTGGGCGCCTTTCCCTTACGCACAATCTCCATGATTTTAAATGCCATCTTTGGTTCCAGCCCTTTGAGCATCAGATAGGTCATAATGCTGTCACGGGTACCGATTACTTCCGAAATCGTACAGGTGCCATTCTTAATCAAATCCTGTGCGTTGCCCAACCACACGTCGGTACCGTGAGAAAGACCGGAAACCTGCAACAGGTCGGAGAAGGTTCTGGGCTTGGAATCCACCAGCATCTGGCGCACAAAGGGGGTGCCCAGCTCCGGCAGAGAAAACGTACCGGTCAGGGAGTCGATATCCTCCGGCTTTACGCCCAGCGCCTCGGTGGAATGGAACAACGACATAACCTCCGGGTCACTCATGGAAACATCCATCACCGGGATACCGGTATATTCTTCCAAATAGTGATAAATGGTGGGAACATCGTGTCCCAGCTCATCCAGCTTACAAATGGTGTCGTGGATAGAATGGAAGTCGAAGTGTGTGGTAATGTTATCAGATTTCTGGTCGTTGGCCGGGTGCTGAACCGGACAGAACTCGTATACGTCATGTCCCTTTGGCACGACCACCATGCCGCCGGGATGCTGGCCGGTGGTGCGCTTGATACCGGTACAGCCAATTGCCAGCCGCTGTTCCTCTGCCCGGTGGAAGGTGATTCCCCGCTCCTCGGCATATTTTTTAACAAAGCCAAGGGCGGTTTTATCCGCCACGGTAGCGATGGTACCGGCCTTGAACACGTTGTCTTTACCAAACAGCGTTTCTGTATAGCGGTGTGCGCTGGACTGATATTCGCCCGAAAAGTTCAGGTCGATATCAGGCGTTTTGTCACCGTCAAATCCCAAAAACGTTTCAAACGGGATGGTGTGGCCGTCCCGGTTATAATCTGTGCCGCACTTGGGACACTTTTTCGGCGGCAGGTCAAAGCCGGAGCCATAGCTGCCGTCGGTGATAAACTCGCTGTTTTTACAGTTGGGGCAGATATAGTGGGGTTCCAGCGGGTTTACCTCTGAAATACCCGACATGCTCGCCACAAACGAGGAACCAACCGAACCACGGGAACCAACCAGATAGCCGTGCGCCTCAGAATCGGCCACCAGCTTTTGAGCGGTCATATACAGCACCGAGAAGCCGTGCTTGTTGATGGAGTCCAGCTCCCGCTTGAGGCGCTTTTCCACGATTTCGGGCAATGGGTCGCCGTATTTTTCTTTTGCACGCTTCCAGCAAATCGAGTTGAGCTGTTCCTCAGCACCATCAATAAAGGGCGGGAACACGCCTTCGGGAATGGGACGCACAATCTCCACACTGTCTGCAATCTTGTTGGTGTTTTCCACCACCACCTCATAGGCCTTTTCTTTTCCCAGATAGCTGAATTCTTCCAACATTTCGGCGGTGGTACGCATATACAGGGGAGCCTGTTCAGCAGCGTCGCTGAATCCCTGGCCTGCCATGAGGATTTCACGATACCGGGCGTCCTTGGGGTCCATAAAATGCACGTCGCCCGTTGCGACTACCGGTTTATTCAGCTTCTCGCCCAGCCGGATAATGGTGCGGTTAAAGTCTTTCAGTTCTTCCTCGCTGGAAGCCGAGCCATTACGCAGCATAAAGCGGTTATTCCCCAACGGCTGGATTTCCAGATAATCATAGAAGGAGGCGATTTCGCACAATTTGTCCCACGGCTCATGGCTCAGGATGGCACGGAACAGCTCGCCCGCTTCACAGGCGCTGCCGATAATCAGACCCTCCCGATGCTCGACCAACACGCTTTTGGGGATGCGGGGGCGCTTATAGAAATAATCCAGATGGGCATATGAAATCAATTTATAAAGGTTACGAAGTCCGGCTTTGTTTTTCACCAGGATGATCTGGTGATAGGTGGGCAGCTTTTTGGGGTCGCCGCCTGCCAGCGACGTATTGATATCCATGACCTTCTGAGCGCCGGTATCCTCTTTCAGACGAATCAGCAGCTGCTGGAAAATCTGTGCCAGAACCGCTGCGTCGTCGCAGGCCCGGTGATGGTTAAAGGGCGGCAGCTTGAGATAGTTTGCCACGGTATCCAGCTTGCAGTTTTTAATATCTTTGAGCATCGAACGGCACATCGGCACCGTGTCGATATAGGCAAAAGGAAACTCCATCCCACAGCGGTTAGCGGTTGCCCGCATAAAGGAGGTATCAAAACCGGCGTTGTGCGCCACCAATACCGGCGCATTGTCGCCACAGAATGTATAAAAGGCTTCCAGCGCCTCTTTCTCGCTGGGGGCATCCTTCACCATCTCATCGTTGATGCCGGTCAGCTCTGTGATTTTTGGTGGAATCGGCCGTTCGGGATTGACAAACGTGTCAAAGCTCTCCAAAATCTCGCCATTCTTCATCCGAACCGCACCGATTTCCGTCATACGGTCGTTTCCGGCGCTCAGGCCGGTGGTTTCGATATCAAATATGATGTACTCGCCATTTAAATCCATCTCGGTATGTCCCGAAACCGCCGGAACCATATCGTTGACAAAATAGGCCTCCACTCCATAGATGACCTTCATCTCGCCGCCGTCCTTGCGGATGGCTTCCACAGCGTTCATGGCATCGGGAAACGCCTGTGCAACGCCGTGGTCGGTGATGGCGATGGCTTTTTGTCCCCATTTGAACGCCCGCTTAATCAGGTCGCCGGCAGGGGTCATGCCGTCCATGCTGGACATGTTGGTGTGCAGGTGCAGTTCCACACGCTTGACCTCTGCGTCATCCACCACTTTCATCTGCTCTACTGTGGCAAGGCTGCGGGGACGCATGACGGTTTCGTGGTCGTATTTATCATATTCTACCTGTCCCTTTACCAAAACAGACATACCTTTTTTCAGGGTATCCAACAGTTTGCACTGCTTTGCGTCCTGCAAAATTTTCAGAGTAATAGAGCCGGTATAGTCGGTGATATTGATGGAATAGATTTTCCGGCTTTTATCACGGGTTTCTTTGCTTTCCAGTGAGAAAATCTCGCCCCAGATACAGGTAGAGCCCATATCCTGCGTCACTTTTTCAATCGGAACCGGCATGGCCTTTCCCATCCGCCCCAAAATATCCTTTGCCGTTTCGGGCAAAATGGTGGGATACAGGGTTTCTTCGGTACGGACACTGACCGTTTTGGGCTTTTTGGGAGCTTTTTCTTTTTGCGGGCGTTCGTTCATCACCGATTCATACTGACGGATTTCCTCAGCAGTGGCCTCTCTCCGGCGGGTTTCTTCTTCCTTTTTGATGGCTTCGATATGGACGGCCTCCTCTGGAGCAACCGCCAGCCTGCCCTCAAACTTCACCTGCATATCAATCCCAAACTCCTCCTGAATCAGCGAGGAAAGCGCCTTGTCGAGCTTTCTTGCCAAAATCAATTCATGCCCGCCGTGCGTGAGGGACACCCAAAAGGTATGCTCCTGCACCCGTGCGGTGGCGCCCCGAAAGCTGCCATTGATGCTGGCGTCACGCCGCTTTAATTCGGCCACCAGGCTGGGAAAATAATCCGGTGTAAAGGTGTCCTCTGGAAAACGGGGACGCAGCAGCGCCCGCCCAACCTGAAGCGGGGAATCCTCCAGCAGCTTTTCGGCACGGAACAGATGCTCCCGGTCAACCGGCTGCGGAAAAAACACCTGGATTTCCAGAAAACGCCGCTCCTTTTCGATTTGAATCGAGCGCACTTCACCCATACGCACCGCTTCCGGCAAGGAAGAACAGTCGATTTGCTTTTCAAATAAGGCTTCAAATTTCTTCACAGGCCAAACCACCCTTTACCCTTTTCAAGTTCTTAAACAGGAAATACGCCGTCCGGGACTGACAATTTAAAATCAGGCCAGGCGGCGTTCCATTTGATTACAGCTTTTCAATTTCATCCATCAGGGCATCCACCAGTTTTTCCTCTGGCACTTTGCGGAGAATCTCCCCTTTTTTGAATAACAGCCCTTCGCCGTTTCCGCCGGCTATGCCGATATCGGCTTCCCGTGCCTCTCCGGGGCCATTGACAACGCAGCCCATCACCGCAACGGTAATATCTTTCTGACAGCCTTCCAGCCGTTTTTCCACTTCTCCGGCAATCCCGATGAGGTCAATGCGGGTGCGCCCACAGGTGGGGCACGAAACCAATCGAGGGCCATGCCACAAGCCCAACCCTTTCAGGATATCCCGTGCGGCAGAGATTTCTTCCACCGGGTCGGCTGTGAGTGAAACCCGGATGGTATCGCCGATGCCACGCTGAAGCAGGCTGCCGATTCCAATTGCGGATTTAATCAGTCCCATCCGGGCGGTTCCCGCCTCGGTCACGCCCAAGTGCAGCGGATAGTTGCAGGCCTGCGAAGCCAGCTCATAGGCACGAATCATCGTATCCACGTTGGAGGACTTGATAGAAAGGACAATATCATCAAAATCAAAGCGCTCCAAAAGCGACGCATGATATAAGGCGCTTTCACACAGTGCCTCCGGAGTGGGGCTTCCATATTTCGCCAGAATCTCTTTTTCGAGAGAGCCGGAATTCACTCCAATGCGGATGGGGATGTTCCGGCGGCGACACTCGTCCGCCACTGCCTTCACATGGTCGTCGGAGCCGATGTTGCCGGGATTAATCCTGATTTTATCAATACCTGCCGCCGCTGCTTCCAGCGCCAGCCGGTAATCGAAGTGGATATCTGCCACCAACGGGATGGACACCGCTTCTTTGATGGCGGGAATCAGCGCCACCGCTTCTTTGTTGGGAATCGCCGCTCGGATAATCTGGCATCCTGCCTTTTCCAGACGGACTGCCTGCGCCACGCTCCCCTCGATATCGGTGGAAGGAATATTGAGCATGGACTGGATGGTAACGGGAGCATCGCCGCCAATCGCCACATTCCCCGCCATGACCTTTTTTGTCAAACGTCGTTCCATTTCCACTTCCCCTTTCACAGCGGTCAGCCGCCAAGCCCCTGCCCGCTAAACAGTCGCACAATATCGTTAAACGCCACCAGAATCATCAGGCCAATCAAAAATACAAAACCGGCTGCATGAATCCAGCCCTCATACTTGGGGTTCACCGGCTTGCGGCGGATTCCCTCGATAATCAGGAATACCAACCGGCCGCCATCCAGCGCCGGCAGCGGCAGCAGGTTCACAATTCCAAGGTTCACGGTAAGAATTACCATAATCAAAAGGATGTTATTGAAAGCCGCCAGGAAACTGACTTCCAAGCCCACAGCCGCTGCCTGCGTGATCGCCTGCGCCACGCCCACCGGCCCGGCAACCTCGTTGAGCCCAAAACGGCCGCTGACCAGCCCGGCAAGGCTTACCCAGACCATTTTGACCATGGACCAGGTGTCGGTAAACGTCTTTTGAATCACGCTGCCAAAGCTGCGCTCAATCGGCTGCACATAAAATCCAGTCGTCAGAATCTGCTGACCATTCCTCTCGACGGTGTCGAACTTAACATTATCAAACGCAATACGCTCGCCGTTGCGATCCACCACGATATCCACCGACTCCGGGTTTGCCATTCCAAAGGCAAAATTCAAATCCTGGTCGCCGTTAATGGTATATCCGTCAATGGACACAAAGCGGTCGCCAACCTGCACGCCCGCCTGTTGCAGAGCAGCACCGTCCTCAAATTTGGAAATAGTGGTGCTGGCATAAATTGGCTGCTGTACTACAATAATCGCCATCAACAGCAGACCCAGCACCAGATTCATAAAGGCGCCGGCTCCTACCACAATAATCCGCTTCCACACAGGCTTGTTGCCAAAAGCCCGTTCGTCGTTACTTTCTTCGTCTTCTCCCTCCATGGCGCAAAAACCGCCAATGGGGAACAGGCGCAGCGCATAGGTGGTTTCGCCACGCTGAAAACGGAACAGGGTGGGTCCCATACCCATAGCAAACTCATTTACTCGAATCCCCGACAGCTTGGCGGTGACAAAATGTCCCAGCTCGTGAAGGAAGATAATCAGCCCAAACAGCAGGACTGCAATGATACCCAGTAAAATATTGATGAGAATCGTAAACACCTCATTTCAAACAGTTTGTGCCGCAATTTTTCAGAGAAGCTCATGGTTTTCTGCACGGCTGTGCACATATTCCCTTGCTCTGCGGTCTGCGTCCAGAATGGCTTCGAGGGAATCACACACCGCATCCTCCTGCCGCTCCATGGCTTCGGTAACCAGCTGGCCAATCGACAGGAACGAAATCTTTTTGTCCAGAAACAGCTTTACTGCTTCCTCGTTGGCGCCATTTGCAGCAGCAGGCGCCAGGCCGCCACGACGAAGCGCCTTTTTGCAGGCAGCCAGACACTGGAAGGTTTCTTCATCCGGCTGTGCAAAATGTAACGCCCCATATTCTGCCAGATGCAGCTGTTTTACCGGGGAAGGCGCACGAGCAGGCCAGGTGAGCGCATACTGAATCGGCACCCGCATATCCGGCACGCCCAGCTGGGCAATCACCGAATAGTCGCTATATTCCACCAGAGAATGAACCACGCTTTCCCGATGGACTACCACGTCAATCCGGTCGGCCGGCATAGAGAACAGCCAGGCGGCCTCGATGATTTCCAGCCCCTTATTCATCATCGTGGCGGAATCAATCGTCACCTTGGCGCCCATATCCCAGTTGGGATGGCGCAGCGCCTGTTCGGGCGTAACGCCCGCAAGCTCTTTGCGGGTTTTCCCAAAAAACGGCCCGCCGGAAGCAGTTAAAATCAACCTTTCCAGCGCACGGTTTTCGGGGTCAGCTTCTTTGGGTGGACGTCCCTGCAAGCACTGGAAAATAGCGGAATGTTCACTGTCCACCGGCAAAATCTTTACGCCCTTTTTCCGGGCGGCATCCATCACCAGCGCACCGCCTGCCACCAGCGTTTCTTTGTTGGCGAGCGCCACATCCTTTCCGGCATGTACCGCTTCCAGCGTGGGACGAAGCCCAATCATCCCCACTACAGAATTCAGCACCATGTCGGCGCCGGAAAAAGCAGCGGCTTCACATAGGCCTTCCATTCCGGCTTCAATCCGCACATCACAGTCACGAACATTTTCTTTCAGCTTCCAAGCGGCCTCCTGGTCATAAACCACTGCCAGAGCAGGGCGAAATTCCCGAATCTGTTCTTCCAGCAGCCGGATATTAGAATGTGCCGCCACGGCTGTCACTTTCAGTTCCTCCGGCAGGCCACGCACCACGTCCAGCGCCTGCGTACCGATCGAGCCGGTAGAACCCATAATTGAAATCTGTTTCATTTACATTAACTCCATCTTGAACATCCATTCATGGAAAACCCTTCCTGAATAGGATACCCGGTTTCCATGAATTCATGAACTTCTATCATAACTATATGAAGGGCCGCATTATGAACATGCAGCCCTTCTTCCTGTTATAATACGATAATCGGGCAAACCGACACAAAAAGGAACACAAACGGAGAGACAAACACCACACTGTCAAAGCGATCCAGGATTCCTCCATGTCCGGGGATTACCTGTCCAAAATCTTTAATATGGCAGCTTCTCTTGATGAGTGAAAAACTCAAATCTCCCAAAATAGAAGTGATTGCCCCGCCTGCACCGAGGACTGCCAGAACCCAGTAATGAATCTCGACGGTTCCCTGATAGTAGGTCTGGAAAATCAGTCCAAACAGCATTAACAGCAAAACATCGACCAGCAGGCCGCCCACAGCGCCCTCTATGGTCTTTTTGGGGCTAATATTGGGACAAAGCTTATGCTTCCCCAAAAAGTTGCCTACAAAGTAAGCGCCTGCATCCGCCACCCATGCTGCCGAAATGGTGATGATCACATAAAACATCCCGTGTCCGTCATTCTCCAGATTCCGGATGCTCACCAATGTACGCAACGCCCAGGGAATCAGGATGGACATGCTGTAAATCACGCCCAGTTCTCGAAACGTAACTTCCTGATGATGGAACAGCAGTCCTGTAAAAATCAACAGGGTATAAATATAGAAAACCAGCTGCAAATAGAACGCATCCGGGCAAAACGGCACCGCCAGTGCCACGGCCACGCTTGGCCAGGCAAGAAAATGCCGCTGCTGGATTCCCAGAGCTGAAATCAGCTCCCAGATTCCAAAAGCGCTGACCAGCGCCAGCACAATATTCAGCGCATAGGGAAACGAACTGTTAAATATGACAATCGCCGCTACAAACGCTACCAGCGTTGCACCGGAGAGGATTCTTTCTTTCACCGCATCATCACTCCGATTTCTCCTGATTTCATAAAACCCCGGTCACACACCGCCAAACCGGCGCTGGCGTTTGGAAAATTCGTCCAACGCATTTTCCAGATCCTGAGGCTTAAAATCCGGCCATAGGATATCACAGATAATATATTCCGCATAAGCCGACTGCCACAAAAGAAAATTGGAAACCCGCTGTTCCCCACTTGGGCGGATAATCAGGTCGGGGTCAGGCTGACCGGCGGTATACAGTTCACCGGCAATCGCTTCTTCCGTAATCTCCTCCGGCTTTATTTCTCCTTTTAGAGCCTTTTCCGCCAGAATACGAGCCGCACGGGTAATTTCATCCCGGCCACCATAGTTCATGGCGATATTTAAAACCATTCCGGTTCTGTTTTGGGAAACCTTCTCTGTTTCCTGGATCAACTCCCGAATTTCCCCCGGAAACACAGAAGTATCCCCAATAAACCGCACCTTGATATTTTCGTCCAGAAAATCTCGCAGAGCCTCCTCCAGATACTGGCGGAACAGTTTTATCAGGGCAGACACTTCTTCTGCGGGGCGCTTCCAGTTCTCAGTAGAAAAAGCATATACCGTTAGGTATTCGATTCCAATAGAAGCACAATACCGGGTGATGGTTTTAAAGTTGGCAGCACCAACCGTATGTCCTGCTGTCCGAGGAAGTCCCCTCTTTTTTGCCCAGCGGCCATTTCCATCCATAATAATACCGAGATGGCGGGGCAAAACCCGTTTTGAATCTCTGGCTTTTTCCTGTTTTCCAAAAATCACTGTTACAACCCCTTGCATTTTACCGGAACAGGGGTGCAGACAAAACCGCTGCACCCACTATTCAGAGAAACGCCGCCACATTCACAGCATTTCCCACACCGGCATCTGTTTGTCCTTAGATCTCCATGATCTCTTTTTCTTTTTTAGCCTGAATGGCTTCGATTTCCTTGCAGCACTTATCGGTAAGATCCTGCGTCTTTTTCTCTGCCTGCTTCAGGTCGTCCTCGGTCAGCTCGCCGTTTTTCTTCATAGCCTTCAGCTTGTCGATAGCGTCCCGGCGAATGGAACGGATTGCAACCTTGCAGTCCTCTGCCATTTTGCTGATATCCTTTGCCAGCGCACGACGGCGTTCCTCGGTGAGCTGCGGGAAAATCAGGCGGATGGTTTTGCCATCGCTCTGCGGATTCATGCCCAGATCAGAGGTCTGGATTGCCTTTTCAATGGCACGGCACACACTGGTATCCCAAGGCTGAATGGTCAGAACACGAGCCTCTGCCACCGAAATAGCAGCCAGCTGGTTGATAGCAGTGGGAGCGCTATAATAATCGACCATAATTTTATCCAGCACAGCCGGATTGGCACGGCCGGCACGGATAGCCGCATAATCAGCGCTCAATACAGAAATTGACTTTTCCATTTTGGTTTCTGCTTTTGCTAATACCTCTTTCATCACAAACACCTTTTCTCCACGGGTAATAATGATCTGAATAAATTACGTTCCGTCTGCCCCTCGTGGCAGCAAACAGGAAGCTGATGTGTGGGCTAAGGCTCAGTCTGTCACCAGAGTTCCGACAGAACCTTCTGAAACTGCCCGCACAATGTTGTCCGGATCTTCAATACTGAACACCAGAATCGGCAGATGGTTATCTCTGCACAGAGAAGCGGCCGTACTGTCCATTACCTGCAGGTTCTGATTCAGCACATCGCTAAAGGTCAGCGTGTCATACTTCACAGCGTTGGGGTTCTTCTTGGGATCGCTGTCATACACGCCGTCAACCATGGTTGCCTTCAGGATAATGTCGGCATCGATTTCTGCTGCACGCAGAGCAGCCGCCGTGTCAGTGGAAAAGAAGGGGTTACCGGTGCCGCATCCGAACACGACCACACGGCCTTTTTCCAGATGACGCACAGCACGGTTGCGGATATAAGGCTCTGCCACTTCCTGCATGCTGATAGCAGTCTGCACACGCACTTCCAGGCCGAGCTGCTCCAGTCCGTCCGCTACGCCCAGCGCATTGATAACGGTTGCCAGCATACCCATATGGTCGGCACGGGTACGATCCATTTCGCCGCTGCTGCGTCCACGCCAGAAGTTGCCGCCGCCAACTACGATTCCGACTTCCACGCCCATCTTTACGATTTCTTTGATAGGACGGCAGATTTTCATAACGGTGTCAAAATCGATTCCGTGCTTCTGGTTACCAGCCAAAGACTCTCCACTGAGCTTGAGCAAAATTCTCTTATATTTCGGTTCCAATGATAAAACCTCCAGACTCATTTTCTATCATTTTACAATACCCACCGCATAAAGTAAAGCGTTTCATGGAGTTTTCCAAAAAACACAGGAATTTTTCACAGTTTCGCCATAACCTTTTAAACAAAAAAGTCCCCTTCCCGTTTCCGGAAAGGGGACTGGAGAAAATTATTCCTCTCTCATTTTTGCGAAGCACTCGCTGCAGTACACCGGGCGATCCTCACGGGGCTTGAAAGGAACTCTTGCTTCCTTACCGCAGGAAGCGCAAACAGCGGTGAACATCTCACGCTCAGGCTTAGCGGCGTTCTTACGGGCATCACGGCAGGCCTTGCATCTCTGGGGCTCATTTACGAAACCCTTGGAAGCATAAAATTCCTGCTCGCCGGCGGTGAAAACAAATTCAGCGCCACATTCTTTGCAAATCAGAGTCTTGTCTTCGTACATTGTGATATACCTCACTTTGGATAATAGATATTTGCCCGTAGACGGATTCGCACCGCCGCCTTTGATAATCAACGCTCTACTTAAGCTACCGGGGCATATGAAAAACGGCTAAAATGCAACACGCAGTTTTCGTCTGGCTCTCTGCATAGCATTCCCCACAGATTTCATAGAAATACCAAGTTTCTCAGAAATTTCCTGATAGGAAAAACCGGCAGCATAACAGGATAAAACCCGATGCTCCATTTCAGTCAGTGTTTCCTGAAGCTTTTTAAGGAGAACATCCAGATTTTCACGGTCAACCAGCAGTTCTTCGGGATTTATCCCCTCTGAACATATACCGGAAAGCAATCTCCAGGCTTCTTCTTCAAGAGAAACCATACCATAAATAGAGCTGCTTTTTTGTCTGACCGCTTTTCTGTATGCAGAAATGATCCGATTCGAGATACAAATCCCCGCATAAGTAGAAAAACTTGCTGTTCCCTCTGGATGATATGTCCTTGCCGCAAAGAAAAGACCCAACAGACCTTCCTGTGATAGATCTTCTGTTTCCAGAAGACAAGAACGATACGGATAGGCAATTCGATGAATCAGAGGTAAATACCGGGACGCAAGTTCCGCAAAAGCATCCGTCTCATCTTTCTGTACCAACCCGACCAGTTCATTTTCTGGAATGGACATCCATCTCAAAACTCAATAACACCTCAATAAAACAACCGTTCATGATGTTGTCTTTTCCAATCATACCCGATTTACCTGAAAAAGTCAACAAAAATTTAAAATTTAACAATAATTTTTTCATCCTTCTCGTTTTTATAGTTTGATTGAATAACCAGTCCACCCTTTCTCTTTGTCGCCCTCTTTCAAGAGCAAGAGGGCGTTTTAATTCTTTTTAAAAATTATTTCATACCACTTATATTATATAATCAAATAGATTGAAAAGGGAGGAATTACCAATGGTAGCAAGAATATTCAGCATGGGATTATATGGTCTGGAAGCCTTTACCGTAGAGGTAGAAGCCGATCTTTCCAAGGGGCTTCCGACTTTTGATATTGTCGGTCTGCCTGACACCGCCGTAAAAGAATCCAGAGAGCGGGTACGCTCTGCCGCCAAAAACTGCGGCTTTGATTACCCTGTTAGCCGTATCACCATGAACTTGGCGCCCGCCGACAAGAAAAAAGAGGGGCCTATCTATGACCTCCCTCTTTTGACAGCGCTGCTGGTGGCAACAGGACAAATTGAAACTGAACTGGACGACTGCGCTTTTGTAGGGGAGCTTTCCCTTTCCGGCGAGGTTCGGCCTGTACGAGGGATTCTCCCCATGGCGATTGCGGCGAAAGAAGCTGGGTTCCGCCGCTTTTTTGTCCCGGAGGCCAATGCGCTGGAAGGCGCTGTGGTAGAGGGACTGGAAGTCTACCCGCTCCGTTCAATTCGTCAGCTCACCGACCACCTTATGGGCAAAACGCTGCTTGAGCCGGTAGCACCTCCGCCCGGATGCAACCACCCGGAGTTTTCTTCCCTGCTGGATTTTGCCGATGTAAAAGGCCAGCTGGAAGCCAAACGAGCCCTTGAAATTGCCGCCAGCGGCGGACACAATGTGCTTCTCATCGGCCCGCCCGGTTCAGGAAAAAGCATGCTGGCAAAACGTCTTCCCTCTATTTTACCGGACATGACTTTTGACGAAATGATTGAAACCACCAAGATTCACTCCATTGCAGGGGCAATCCCCGCTGGCTCCACACTGGTACAAACCCGGCCGTTCCGCTCGCCGCACCACACTGTGTCGCCTGCCGGACTATCAGGCGGCGGTACCATTCCCCGGCCGGGTGAGATTTCCCTCTCCCATAACGGCGTTCTGTTTCTGGACGAATTACCAGAGTTTTCCCGTGCGTCCATGGAGGTTCTGCGCCAACCTATTGAGGACGGCAAGGTTTCGATTTCCCGTGTCAACGGAACGGTATCCTATCCCTGCTCGATTATGCTGGTCGCTGCGATGAACCCCTGCCCCTGCGGCTATTTCGGGCATCCTACCAAGCCCTGCACCTGTTCGCCCGGAGCGGTCACCCGTTATCTCAACCGCATTTCAGGGCCGCTGCTGGATCGCCTGGATCTTCATGTAGAAGTTCCGCCGGTCAACTTCGATGAGTTTTCTTCCGGCAAGAAAGCAGAATCCTCCGCAGAAATCCGGGCAAGGGTCAATCAGGCACGGGAAATTCAAAACCGGCGCTTTCAGGGCACCGGGGTTTCGTGCAACGCCCAGATTCCGCCCTCCATGCTCCATGATGTCTGCACCATCACGCCCGAAGCCCTTGGGCTGTTGCGTACCGCTTTTGAAAAGCTGGGGCTTTCTGCCCGTGCGTTTGACCGGGTGATGAAGGTTGCCCGCACAATTGCCGATCTGGATGGCAGCATTGATATCCAGCCCCACCACGCCGCCGAAGCCGTTCAATACCGGAGCCTCGACCGGCGCTATTGGATGCGGGAACTATAATGTAGATTTTGACTGATTTGTTCACAGGTTATGGACAAAGTTCCCTCAACGTGGTATCCTGAGTACAGCCATACAGCTATCGACTATTCAAAAAAAAGAGGGGTTCCGATTTGATGAAGGAAAACAAGATCACCGAAGGTGTTATCTGGAAACAACTGCTGGCTTTCTTCTTCCCGATTTTGCTGGGTACTTTTTTTCAGCAGCTCTATAATACCGTTGACGCTATCATTGTAGGAAATTTTGTCGGCAAAGAAGCTCTCGGCGCTGTGGGCGGCGCAACCGGCACGATTATCAATTTGCTGGTAGGCTTTTTTGTCGGTCTTTCTGCCGGTGCTACGGTGATTATTTCACAATATTATGGGGCACGGCGTGTACAGGAAACCATGAAGGCTGTTCACACTTCTGTGGCATTGGGTCTTGCAGGCGGTGTGTTCTTTATGGTTTTGGGCATGGCGCTTTCTCCTTGGGCTTTGCAGGCGATGGGAACCCCATCAGACATGCTGCCCCACGCCATTACCTATATCGAGATTTATTTTGGCGGCATGGTGTTTAACCTGCTGTATAACATTGGTTCCGGTATTCTGCGTGCTGTGGGCGACTCTAAACGCCCCTTATACTTTCTGATTCTCTGCACGATCCTGAACCTTCTGCTGGATTTGCTCTTTGTACCGGTTTTCCATTGGGGAGTCGCTGGTGTTGGTCTTGCCACCATCCTCTCTCAGGCAGTCAGCGCCATTCTGATTCTCATCATTCTCATGCGCTCCGATGATGTCTATCGGGTATATCTGAAAGAAATCCGTTTTGACTTTTATATTCTCCGAAATATCATCCAAATCGGCCTGCCTGCCGGCCTGCAATCCGTGATGTACAATGCTTCCAATGTTATCATCCAGTCTACCATCAACACCTTTGGCACAAACACCGTAGCGGCCTGGACAGCCTATGGTAAGATCGATGGTCTTTTCTGGATGATTATGGGCGCTTTTGGCACCGCTGTCACCACCTTCTCCGGGCAGAACTTTGGCGCTCAAAAATATCACCGTATACGTAAAAGCGTCCGAATCTGTACTGCGATGGCCATGGGAACGGCGTTCCTTCTCAGTACCGTCCTCTATTTCTGGGGCGCCTATGTATACCAGCTCTTTACAAACGACAACACTGTTATCAAAATTGGCATGGACATCCTGCACATGATGGTACCTTTCTATTTCACTTATGTCTGCATCGAGATTCTTTCGGGAACCATGCGTGGAACCGGTGATTCCCTAATACCCATGCTGATTACCTGCATCGGAATCTGTGTGCTGCGGGTTGTCTGGATCGCCGTAGCAGTTCCCTATTGGCACAGTGTCCAAACCGTAATTATCAGCTATCCCATCACTTGGGCGTTTACTTCCATATTGTTCATCATTTATTATCTCCAAGGCGGCTGGCTCCGCAAACGGATTCAGCGGCTTGGATTTGCCCCCGAAGAAAAAAAGAAAAAACACGCTTAATTTTACAAAGCAGATGCCTTTTGGTGTCTGCTTTCTTTTTTTACATGCACACATTTTACCCCCGCTGTATAGTATGGAATAACCGGAACAGGAAAGGGGTGGTTCCTATGGGAAAGGCTCGTTGTGCAGATGCCTGTGCCCGATTCGCCCGGTGTCGGGGGATGCACGCTGTTACTTTTGGACTGGGGCTGGCAGTCGCCTGCTTCTGCCCGATTCAGCTGGTGCTGTTTATGACCGCCGTCATCATTGTGGCGCTGGGATGTTCCCTTCTCCGCCGTGCATAGTCTGTATTGTGACAGAAAGGGTGTTTGAGTATGAAAGTAGTTGTGATGAAAAGCACTGGGTTTATCGGCTTTTGCCTGCGGCATATGTTCGGGATTCGCCGTCAGTCCGAAGAATAAAGACAGCCATATCTGAACATAGCCTGTTTGCGCCGGCCTGCTCCCTTTTGGGGGCAGGTTTTTTCTTTTGCGCTACTTTATCCGGTTATATTCTCCCAATCCTTCTCATAAAGATAGGGTAGAAAATCAGAGAAGGAGAGCAAAGTTATGGAGTATACATTTAAGCGGGCGGAATACGCCGACAGTACCGTTCTGTTTGACGGCTGTCAGGAACAGCCGTTAGATCTGGATGTGAGCCTGCCGGACTACTGCCCTGACATTCAGCGGATTCTCAAATGCCAGGTGGTTCCCTGCATTTCTACCCATTCCATCAACGGAGACCATTTGGAAACCGAAGGGGTGGCAAGGGTACGGGTACTCTATCTGGATTCACGGGAGGATACGGTTCGATGCTGTGAGATCGAAAGCGGCTTTTCGTCCTCCATCCCTCTGCGGGAAACAGCGGTTTCGGCGGCAGCACGGGTAGGCGCAAGGGTGGAATATATCAACTGTCGGGCAACGAGTCCCCGGCGTCTGGACATCCACGGAGCTTTTTCCGTATGTGCACTGGTGCTGGATCAGCGAACACAGCAAATTTGCACCCACGCAGAAGGAGATGGTCTGGAACAGCGTCGGGAATCCTGTCAGGTAAGCTCTCTTTCGGGTCTGGGAGAACAGCAGTTCACCGTTTCGGAAATGCTGGAAATCAACAACAGTAAGCCTCCGGTAGAAAACATTTTGCGTTCCCGTGCCTACTGTGTGGTAAAGGACTGCCGCCCGGTATCCGGAAAACTCCTGACAAAAGGCAACATTCATATTGAAGTCCTTTATTCCTCCGGGCTTGACGACACCTCACTCGAAAGCATGGAGTTTGAAATCCCCTTTAGCCAGATGATCGACTGCGCCGGGGCAGGGGAAGATTGCTGCTGCAATCTGCGGATGGAAGTCACCGATCTCAGCCTTCAGGTGCGGAATGATTCTGCCGGCGAAGCCATGCGGCTGGAAGCCGAAGTCCGACTGAGCGCTTTCTCCTGTGCCTATCGGGATGAAACTGTCCATTACATCACCGACGCTTATTCCACGGAATTTGAGTCCGAACTGGATTTTCACCAGATGCAGATCAGCTGCCTGGATGAGCTGATTCATGAAAGTACCGTTCAAAAAACGGCGCTGGATATGGGCAGCGAAAACATCTCAAAGATACTGGATATCTGGAGTGAAATCAGCAGTATCGCCGGAGAGATTCAAAACAGCCAGGTTGTATTCAGCGGAAAAATGAACCTCTGCCTTCTGGCGCTGGACGCTAACGGTACGCCATTTTATCTGGAGAAAATGCTCGATGTATCGCTGAACCGCCCATTTGCAGGAGAACAGGACGGACGCCGTGTTGCCTGCTGGATGCAGGTAGGGGCGGTTGGATATCGAATCACCGGCAACACAGGGCTGGAGGTTTCGGCAGAAATCACAGTAGAAGGCACGATTTCCCATACATTGCTTCAAAAAGCCATTTGTGGGATGCACGGAGATGAAACCCGCCGCAAAAATGAAAACGGCGCCGTCCTCTCCCTGTATTATGCCGGGGAAAATGAATCAGTTTGGGAAATCGCACGGAGCCATGGCGTTTCAGTGCGCTCTATCTGTGACGAAAACGGGTTATCCAGTGCGGAAGAACGGCTCTCAGAAGGGCAGATGCTCCTGCTGGCAACCCCTTGACCCCGATCTCCTGTCGATTTTGAATCCGCAGCTCCTGCGGCTCATTATGTGCGGCTTCCCGCCCTATTGGCGGACGCAGAAAGGCATGGTTAGAAAATGGAAGAAAGAAACATCTACAACGACATCTCCCAGCGCACCAACGGTGATATCTACATCGGCGTGGTTGGCCCGGTACGAACCGGAAAATCCACCTTTATCAAAAAGTTTATGGACACCATCGTGATCCCGCACATGGAATCTGATTATCAGCGGGACCGGGCGGTGGATGAGCTTCCACAGTCTGCCTCCGGCAGAACCATTATGACCACAGAGCCCAAATTCATCCCCGAAAAAGCCGTTACGGTTCGGGTGGATGATTCCGCCGCTTTTGATGTGCGGATGATTGACTGCGTGGGCTATATCGTTCCCAGCGCACTGGGATATATTGAGAACGATCAGCCCAGGATGGTGATGACTCCCTGGTATGAGGAGCCTATCCCGTTTAATATGGCAGCCGAAATCGGAACCAAAAAGGTCATCACAGAACATTCCACCATCGGACTGGTCATTACCACCGACGGCAGCATCAGTGAAATCCCAAGAGAAGAATATGAAGAAGCCGAAGAACGGGTCATTCAGGAATTGCAGGAAATCCGCAAGCCCTTTGTGGTGCTGCTCAACTGCCTGTATCCCACTTCACCCGAAACCGTTGAAATGGCCTCCCGGCTCTCAGAAAAATATGCTGTCCCAGTGATGCCGGTAAACTGCCTGGAGCTGGACGAGGAAAAAATCCGAGCCATCCTCTCCAAAATCCTGTTTGAGTTCCCGATTCGGGAAATCCAACTGGAAATGCCTCGCTGGATTTCCTCCCTCGAAAAAGGGCATTGGCTGCGGGAAGCAGTTTTCACTGCTCTGCGGGACGCAGGCAGCCGGATTTCCCGTGTGCGTGAGGTTTCCAGTATGATTCGGGAAATCACCCAATGTGAACATATCCAGCAGGCAGAGCTTTCTTCGATTGCTCTGGGAAGCGGCCAGGCACGAATCTGCCTGCATATGGAATCTTCCCTGTTTTATCGGATTCTGGGCGAAAAAACAGGGATTGAAATCCACGACGAGGGCGCTCTGTTCCGCTCATTGCAGGAGCTTGCTGTCATCAAAAAAGAATATGAGAAGATACGGCAGGCCTATGAGGATGTTAAGGAAACCGGATATGGAATTGTCATGCCCGATATCGACGAACTGACGCTGGAAGAACCGGAGATCATCCGTCAGGGAAGCAAATACGGGATTCGCCTGAAAGCCGCCGCCCCCTCTATCCATATGATGAAGACCCAGATCTGTACGGAGCTGACCCCAATCGTCGGTTCAGAGCAGCAATCGGAAGAACTGGTATTGTATCTGCTCAAGGAATTTGAAGAAAGCCCCGGAAAGATCTGGGAATCCAATATCTTTGGAAAATCCCTGCATGAGCTGGTAAACGAGGGGCTGCACAATAAACTCTATCGGATGCCGGAGGATGCCAGAGGCAAGCTGCGTGAAACGATGGAACGGATTATCAACGATGGATGCAGCGGCCTGATCTGTATCATCCTGTAACTTGGGAGGGAATGTTTTGGACTGGAAGGAACAAATGCCGGAAAACCATCGGGAAAAAGCAGAAGGAGAAGCTCGCCGTCCGCCAAAAGAAGGCGGACGGTGGGTAACACTGATTCAGGTTATCGCCTGTGCGCTGCTTCTTTTGGCTGCACTTGCGCTGAAAGCGCTTGGCGGCGAGTGGTATCAACAGGCCTGCGACTGGTATCAGGAAACCATGGACGACTCGCTGACGGTAGGGACCGACTGGGATGAAGCTGTGGAATATGCCGGCGCACAACTCGTTTCCTATTTTCAATGATTTCGATTGCAGTTGGAAGATGCCGGGTTGAATTTCATTTTGGATTTGCCGCCGCCGTAACCTTTCTGCTTTTGGCAGACAAAAGCGGAATTGGGATTGCCGGTGCGGTAGCGGCAATCCTGCATGAAGCCGGACATCTGATCTGTATGCAATGGCTGGGCGTCCCGGCAATCCGTGTCAAGTTCGGCCTGTTCGGTCTGGAAATTCTGGAAGAAAAACGCTCTGGCGAAGCCTACACCGCCGACATTTTTATTGCGCTTGCAGGCCCTTTTGCTAATCTTCTTGTTTTTCTGCTGCTCCTCCCCTTTCAACTGTTTTTTCCTTCGTCTTTATGTTTCCGGCTGCTGTCGGTCAATGCGGTTTTGGCGGCTTTTCATCTTTTGCCGGTAGAACCATTAGATGGAGGGCAGGCGTTGTATGCGGCTCTTTGCCAGCGCCTGCCCATCCACACCGCAGAACGTTTGACTTCTGCCATTTCGTTTTTAACCCTGCTGCCGCTTGGGCTGTTGGGGTTTCTGGTACTGCTGCGTTCCCGCTATAACTTTACTCTCCTTCTGGTAAGCGGGTATTTGATGCTGCTGATGCTGCTAAAAAAAGGCCGCTATTACTAAAAACGAGCCACAGGAAAATCTCCTGTGGCTCGTTTTTAGTGCTTAGATTTATTATTTTTCCAACAGAATCACCAGCGCCCTGCCCTGATGCAGGAACACCTCGGCACGATCTTCGATAATACAGTTACTCACGCCCATAGCGTCGTTCAAACGCAGCACCTGTTGTGTAAGCGGGTATTGCAGGCCTTTATAGGTCACTGTGCAGGCGTTTACCCCAAAAGGGAACACCGAAAGGGTGGAACCCTTCAAATCGGTAAACACAAGGCGGCCATTATTCATCACAAACACACGGGTCTTCCCGTCCGCCATAACGGCACGGCCACCACGGTCTGCAATATAAGACAAGACGCAAAGGTTCGCAATCGAGTGGTCAAAGCGCTCTCCGCCAAGCCCGCCCAAAAGGATAAAATTGCTGTAACCACGGCGGAACCCTTCTTTGATGGCATACAGCATATCCGTTTCGTCCTTCTCTACCGGAAGACGGATGGTTTCCACGTCCTGCGGCAATGCAGTCTGCGCTGAGTCAAAATCCCCCACGATCAGATTGGGGGATATCCCCAGCCGGGCAGCGGTATCGATTCCGCCATCCGCACAGATTACATAGCAGTTTTCCACAGGAAATTCAGTAGGGATTTTATCCCCCTCTATCGGCGCAGAGCCGAGAATCATACAGGTTTTTCTTTCATTTGCCATTCTTTGATATCCTTCACTTCCTGATACATGGTCACATAGCTTTCATGGCGGGAAGGGGCGATCTTTCCCTCTGCAACCGCTTCCAATACAGCGCATCCCTTTTCGCAGGTATGCGAGCAGGAGGAAAAGCGGCAATCATCCAGATACGGTTCAAATTCCCGGAAACAATGAGGCAGATCTTCCTTGCGAACCAACTCATAGCGGTCAATATCAATAGAAGAAAAGCCCGGTGTATCCGCCACATATCCGCCATCCGGCAGGGGCAAAAGCTCTACCTGCCGGGTGGTATGCCGTCCACGCCCCAGTTTCTGGCTGATTTCTCCGGTTTCGAGTGAAAAGCGGGGATAGACGCAGTTAAGAAGGGTAGATTTTCCGACGCCGGAGTTTCCGGTAAAAGCCGAAATCTTCCCTTTCAGCAGCTCACGAACCTGTTCCACCCCTTCTCCTGTTACCGATGAAATGGCAATGGTGGGGATTCCTGCCTTTTGATAAATACTAAGCAGCCATCCCGCATCCTCCAAATCGGTTTTGGAAACCACCAGAATCGGCTCGATTCCTTTATTCTCTGCCGCTGCTATGGTTTTATCGATAATCAGGGTACTGGGGGCTGGGTCTTTTGCCGCCGCAATAATAAACAACTGGTCGATATTAGCGACCGGCGGGCGAATCAGGTCGTTTTTTCGGGGTTCAATCGCCTCAATGGCGCCCGTGCCGTCTTCTTCCACCGAAATCCGCACCCGGTCCCCCACATAAGGGGACATTTTCCTTTTACGGAAAATGCCCCTTGCTTTACACTCATATACGGTTCCATCTTCGGCTTCCACATAGTAAAAGCCTCCGATGCCTTTTAACAATAATCCACTAAACTCCATCATTTCCTCCGGTATCAGTCCCGTCCTACACCGTGGCCGCTGCCATCAGCAGTACCTCCGTTTTCAGTTGGATCTGATTCAGGTGCTGAACTTTCCTCTTTCTCATTGCTTTCTCTGGAGATTTCTTTTGGCTTACCGGAGTCAAAGTCCAGTTCAAATTCAATTTTAAAAGCAGGATTGACTGTACCGGTCATATACTTAAATTCCACTACCAATGTCTTTTTCCCGGTTCCAACAAATGACAACTCCTGTACTTCCGGCATAAGCGACGGGTTTACGACACCTGACTTATCATCGTCCCGTTGGCCATCCAGATATACATTAAAGTATACATCTTCATTGATGTTTCGAGGTATCGGGATATAAACCTTTACTTCATTTTCAGACTGCTTGCCGGTACTGTATGTGATATCCACTTTCGTACCGCTGGCAACCTTTACGCCGGGCAGAGGATTGGTTTCGATTACCACATTTTCTTTCTTGTCGCTGTCGTCCTGCGGAATCAATTCTCCAACAGTAAGACCCGCCGCAATGATTTCCGCCTTGGCGGCCTCAAGAGATTTATCGATAACAGGCGGCACCGAAATTCCTTCGGCCGGGCCGCTGCTGACATAAATCGTCACTTCATCTCCGGGATTCAGTTCTGTGCGCTTGGGCGGGTTGGTTCCGGTGACATATCCCTTGGCCTGCTCGTCATCGGTTACCGTGACAACCTTGGGTACCAAATTATGCTCCCGCATGGTTTCTTCCGCCTGCTCCTGCGGGAATCCGGTCACATCCGGCACCAATACGGGTTCCCCATCCTTATTGACCGTGAGGGTGATCTCGCTGCCTTTTTTCACTTCCATACCCTCGTTGGGGGTCTGCTTCAACACCACGCCGGGTTCCTGATTGGGGTCGTTTCCTTCTTTGGTAACAATCGAAAAATCGGCGTATTTATCGTTATTCAGGATCTCATCCTTATAGATCATCCCCACAAACTTGGGAACGGTGACGGTTTCCTCTTTTGGCTCCTCTTTTCCCCACTGGCTGAACACCAGCATCACGCCCAGAATCACCGCCATAATCAAAAACGCTGTTCCGATTCCGGCAACCACCATCTTGGTTTTCTTGGAGCCACGCTTTTTGCCGAGATCTTCTTCGTACTCGTAATGGTCGTTATACGAAATCGGGCCGGTGGTTCCCTTTACAGAATTGATGGCATCCACATATTTTGTGGGAGTATCGTCCACAAAATACTTATATTCAAACCGGATACCGGGATTCCGGCGGAACTGCTCGATATCCCGCAGCATTTCGGCGGCAGACTGATACCGCTGGGACGGCACTTTCTGCATGGCCTTTAAGGTGATATCCTGAAGCCCTTCGGGAATATCCGGATTGATTTCACGGGGGAGAGTCGGGTTGGCCTGCAGCTGCATAATGGCAACCGAAACAGCATTATCCGCTTCAAAAGGAAGCTGCCCGGTAATCATCTCATAGAGCATGACGCCTACCGAATAAATATCCGCCTTTTCGTCGGTCAAGTCCCCTCTGGCCTGCTCAGGGGCAATGTAGTGGACAGAACCAATGGCTTTGTCGGTCATGGTTCTGGTTTCGCTGCGGGCAAACCGTGCAATGCCAAAATCCATTACCTTGATCGTGCCGTCCTGCAGCAGCATGATATTCTGAGGCTTGATGTCCCGATGGACGATCCCCTTTTCGTGGGCATGCTGTAAGGCACGGAGAATCTGGACTGTGAAATGGATGGCCTCTTTCCAACGGACCTCTTTTTGCTGATCCAGATATTCCTTGAGCGTAATCCCGTCTACATATTCCATGACGATATACTGCATCCGGTCGCCAAAGCTGACATCATAAACCTTTACGATATTGGGGTGGGACAAAACCGCAATCGCTTTTGACTCATTGCGGAACCGGCGCAAAAACTCGCTGTTGCCCGAAAATTCGTCCTTGAGGATCTTGATCGCCACCATGCGGTCGTCAATGGTATCATAGGCACGGTATACGACTGCCATGCCGCCGACTCCCAGCAGCTCATGAATCTCATACCGTCCGTCCAGACGCTTTCCCGTATATTTATCCATGATGTTCACTCCTATCCTGTGCGTCAGTTCTCAATCAGCGCAACGGAAATATTATCTCCGCCGCCACCTGCCAGAGCTGCCTGTATCAGGGCGTCTGCCAGTTCTTCTCCATGGCAGGCCGAAGCATACTGATACATCTGTTCTGCATGGACATAGTTACTAAGCCCGTCTGAACAGGCCAGCAGGCTTTCCCCTACGCCAAACTCCAGCTCGGTATAATCAACGTCTATCATTTCCTGTACGCCAAGGGCTCTTGTAATAATATTCTTATGAGGATGATAGAACGCTTCTTCCTGAGAAATTTCTCCCCGGTTCAACATTTCCTGTACCATGGAGTGATCCATAGTCAGCTGCCGGACACCGCCGGGAAAAAGATGATAGGCACGGCTATCTCCCGCATGGACGATATGCGCCCTGCCTCTGGTGGCAATCACCGCCACCAATGTGGTACCCATTCCAAAGAGCTGCGGGTCCTGCATCGCCGCATCATAGATCTGGGAATTAGCGGTATAGGCCGCCGACGTCAGCAGATTGCGGATTGCGGATGAATCCAGCCCCTCCTGATATTCCTGATTGATCTGCTCCTCCATACACGACAGGGCGATCTGGCTGGCCACATTGCCGCCATTTGCCCCACCCATTCCATCACACACCACCATCCATGCGCCGTCCGGCAACAGGCCGCAGCCGCATGAGTCCTGGTTGCTGCTTCTGGATAATCCAATATCAGTTTTACTGACGGCCTTCATGAGCAACCACCTCCTCTACATGTTTCCCCCGCAGTTGCCCGCAGGAGGCTTCAATATCAGAACCGAGCGTTCTCCGCACGGTTACAGGAATCCCTTTTTCCGAAAGGATCTGGCTGAAACGTTCCAGCCGGTCATGGGAGCTTTTGCGATAATTGGCGCCTGTCACATCGTTTACCGGAATCAGATTGACATGACACAGCATCCCTTTCAGTCGTCCCGCCAGCTCTCTGGCACAGGCATCGGTATCGTTTACTCCCTGAATCATAGCATATTCAAACGAAATCCTGCGATGGGTAACCTGTGCATAATAGCGGCACGCCTTGAGCAGCGCCTCTACATTCCACTTACGGTTTACCGGCATCGTGCGGGAACGAATCTGATCGTTGGGCGCATGAAGGGAAACCGAAAGGGTCACCTGCAATTTCCGGTCGGCAAGATCATAAATCTTATCCACCAACCCACAGGTAGACAACGAGATGTGTCTTGCCCCGATGTTCATCCCTTCATCCGAAGAAACCAGCTCCAGAAAACGCAGCACGTTCTCATAGTTATCGAGCGGTTCCCCCATCCCCATCAATACGATATTGGAAACACGGTTTCCGGAATCCAGCTGTGCTGCCTGAATCTGCGCCAGCATTTCCGAGGGAGTCAAATCCCGGAACCAGCCTCCCTGCCCGGTGGCACAAAAGGTACAGCCCATTTTACACCCGGCCTGTGTGGAGATACATATCGAATAGCCGTGATGGTATTGCATCAAAACAGATTCCACATACTGTCCATCGTGTAAACGGAACAGGTATTTCACAGTATTATCATACTTGGAAACCCGTTTTTTTTCAATAATTGCTACAGATATGTAATATTTTTCGCTGAGCTGCCGACGTAATTCCTGAGATAAGTCTGACATTTCGTCAAAAGATGACACCCCTCGATGGAGCCAGCGATATACCTGACGGCTTCGGAAGCCTGGCAGCCCTTCTGCTTTGAACGCTTCCTGAATTTCTGCCAAGGTCATGGATTTAATATCGATTTTCAAAATATTCTCTCCTTGTTTTCCGGTTCCTGTTTTCCCAAAATCCAAAATCAGGGCTTTTTCTGAAACAACGCCACAAAAAAGCCATCTGTCCCACAGGAAAACGGTGCCATGGTAAACTGGTTTTCCGGTTCCTCTACTGCCCTTTTCATGCCATGTGGAACCGATATGACAACCGGCTCAAAATCAGGATGTTGCTGCAAAAACCAGTTTGCAATCTCTCCATTTTCGGCCGGATTCAGGGTGCAGGTGGAATAAACCAGCCGTCCTCCGGGGCGAACCAGACGGGCAGATTCGCTCAAAATCTGCTTTTGAATGGCGGGAAGTCCCTGCAAAGATTCCAGCGTTTTATACCGGATTTCGGGCTTTCGCCGCAGGATGCCCAGCCCGGAGCAGGGTGCGTCACAAAAAACCACATCGGCACATTCCGGTGAATCCTCAGGGGCAGTGCTGCCGGATGCAGCCGGTTTTGCGGCGTCACGCACAGCGGTTTGCACACAGCTTAGCCCCAACCGGTTGGCGCCGGTACGGATGAGCTTGACTTTCCCTTTATAGAGGTCGTAGGAAAACAGTTTTCCACGATTCTCCATCCATTCAGCGGCGGTAAAGGTCTTTCCGCCGGGAGCGGCGCACACATCCACCACTTTCATATCGGGCCGAACCTCTGCCAGCAGGCAGCAAACCTGCGAAGAGAGGTCCTGCACATGGAACCAGCCCTGCTGATACAGGGGATTTTCCGCCACAGAGCCGGGATGCGCCAACTGGACGGCAAAGGGAACCCCCTCCACAGCAGCGGCACCCAGATGCAGCTTTTCGGCCTGTTCCAGAAATTCTGCCATTGAGCAGCGCAGAGGATTTACTCGCACGAACAATTCTGCTGGCTGAGAAAGACTCTCCAGCAGCTTCTGGCAAAATACTTCTCCATAAACGCTGCGCCAAAAGCGAATCCAATGAACCGGGCAGCCATATCGAATGGAGAGGGCTTCTTCCCCCTGTGAAGGCCAGGAAAGCTGTTCCCGGCGTCGAAGCAGGTTTCGCAAAATCCCGTTGACAAATCCGGCTGCGCTGCTTTTTCCCACTTCCCGGCAGCTGTTTACCGCTTCGTTTACCGCTGCGGAGTCGGGGATTTTATCCAGATACAGAATCTGATACACCGCCAGCCGCAGGATTTCCCGAACCGGAGCATCGAGCCGGTCAACCGGCTTTTTGGAAAACTGCCCTAACACCCAGTCCAGTGCAATCTGCTTTTCCAGCACGCCATAAAAGAGCGCCGAGGCCAACGCCGCCTCCCGTGGTTCCGGCTTTGTCTGGCGAATCATTTTATCAATCACAATATTGGAATATCCTTCATTTTCCGCTACCTGAAGCAGCGCCTGCAAAGCAATATTCCGGCTATTTGGTTTCATCAGGAACGGTCCCTCCTGCTGCCTGCAATGGTAATCCAGTAAAGCACCGAAAGCAGGGCGCTGAACATGGCGGCCAGATAGGTGAGGGCGGCTGCACGAAGCACTTTTTTGGCTCCTTTCAGTTCTTCCTCATCCAGCATGTTGCCTTCTGCCAATGCACGGATGGCACGGGCGCTGGCGTTAAATTCCACCGGCAGAGTAACCAGCTGGAACAACACAACCAGACAATATAAAGCAATTCCCAGATAGATTACAAAATCATACTGTACCGGCAGCAAAAAGCCAATCAGAATCAAAGGGGTCGCCAGCTGGGAGCCAAACTGCGTCACCGGCACCAAAGCGCTTCTCAGCCGAATCGGCCAATATCCCACATGATGCTGCACCGCATGTCCGGCTTCGTGGGCAGCCACCCCCACGGCGGCAATCGTCGCCTGATTATACACATCATCCGAAAGGGCAATGATTTTCTTGCGGGGGTCAAAATGATCGCTGAGCTTTCCGCCGATATGCTCAAACCGAACCCCCGGCACCTGGTTCGCCCAGAGAACCTGTTCCGCCGCCATTGCGCCTGTCAATCCACGGCGGTTCAGCACCTTGGAATATCGGCTGAACGCAGATTTGACCATGATCTGTGCAATCATCGAAAGGGCTATGGCCGGCAGCATAAACAGCAGATACTGATAATTAAAATAGAGATATCCCATGATCGAAACTCCTTTACCTTCCAATCGGTTACAGGGGTGTACCCTGTGTGTTATTTTACCCTAAAGTGGAAGTTTCATCCAATGGATGCCCCAACAAATAGGCTTTTCCTGCCATCCGTTTTCCGTTTTCGGGCTGGATTTCCAGAAGCTGCACCGCTCCTTTTCCACAATACACCCAAAACTCTCCCTTGTTGGAAAATGCTTTTCCGGGCTGTCCGTTTTGCTCCATGTCAACCGCTGTTTTTAACACCTTCATCCGCTTTCCATTAAAGGTGGTCAGCGCCACCGGCCACGGGAAAAGACCACGCACTTTATTGTGTACCTCCTGCGCCGTAGCGTTCCAGTCGATCATGGAAAGCTCTTTGGAAAGCATGGGGGCATGGGTGGCCTCCGATTCGTTTTGCGGCTTTGGCGTCAATTCGTGAGCTGCCAGCCCCTCGATGGTGCGAACCAGCAGGCGAGCGCCCATATCCTTCAGCCGGTCAAACAGCTCTCCCGATGTTTCATCCGGCGGGATCTCGGTTTCTTCTGTCAGCAGGATATCGCCGGTATCCATCCCCTCTGCCATATACATGGTGGTAACGCCGGTAACGGCGTCGCCGTTGAGTACTGCCCACTGAATGGGGGCGGCTCCCCGGTATTTGGGCAGCAGAGAGCCATGGACATTCACGCAGCCCAGCGGCGGAAGCTCCAAAATCTCTTTGGGCAGGATTTTGCCGTATGCCACCACAGCGATCAGCTCCGGGGCAAGCTCTTTGATGATCTCAAAGGCTTCTCCGGTACGCAAGCTGGAAGGCTGATACACCGGCAGCCCATATTGCATCGCCAGCTCTTTTACCGGCGGCGGGGTCAACGTATAGCCTCTCCCCTTTGGCTTATCCGGCTGCGTAAATACGCCGCACACCTCGTGCCCGGCATCCAACACGGCCTGTAAACAGGGAACGGCAAAATCCGGGGTTCCCATAAATACAATTCTCACAGACAACGCCTCCTTTTAGCCCTGCAATTCCTCAGGAGAAAGCATCCGGCTGGCACGGGAAGTAAACAATACTCCCTCCAGATGGTCAAGTTCGTGGCAGAAAGCACGAGCCAAAAGCTCCTCGCCCTCTTTTTCAAACCACTTTCCATGACGGTCCTGTGCACGGACCTTTACACGGTATGGACGCTCAACCAGCCCATACTGGCCGGGATTGGAAAGGCAGCCCTCTGCGTCTGTCTGAGTTTCTTTGCTGCTCTCGATGATTTCGGGGTTGATCAGCTCCAGAAGCCCATCTCCCACATCGATCACCACGACCCGGCGGAGGATTCCCACCTGAGGCGCTGCCAGCCCCACACCGTTAGAGTCATACAGGGTATCTACCATATCATCCAGCAAAACCGCCAGCTTATGGTCAAATTTTTCTACGGGGCGGCATTTTTTATTCAGCACTTCATCCCCGAATTTCACAATATTGCGAATTGCCATGATTAATCTCTCCTTACCATATACTATCCGGGTTGCAGTCGGCAAAGGCTGTTACCCGGGAATATTCTTTTTGTTTTGCAAACTCTGTCAGGAGCCTTGCCACCATCTGGCGCAGTTCCCGGCTGCTCCGGCATTTTACAATCAATTTATACCGGTATTTATTGCTCACTCTGGCTACTGATGCCGGAGAGGGCCGCAGCACCCGCATCGGAAGCGAGGGGTATTCCGTTCCCGCCAGCTCCCGCAGGCGGTTCAGAAGCCACAGGCTCCCGTTTCGCACTTCGCTTTCGTTTTCTCCCACAAAGCCAACCACCAGAATATCCGAAAAGGGCGGGTATAAAAGCGCTTTTCGGAACAGCACCTCATTTTGATAAAAGGTGTCGTAATCCTGCCGGGCGGCCAACTGAAACGTCGGGTTTTCCGGGGTAAAAGTCTGGATCATCGCAGTCCCCGGATATTTTCCCCGCCCAGAACGCCCCACTACCTGCGTGAGCAAATCAAAGGCACGTTCGTTACTGCGAAAATCATCATTATACAGCATCTGGTCGGCGTTTAACACCCCTACCAGCGTCACATTTTCAAAATCCAACCCCTTTGCCACCATCTGGGTTCCTACGATCATATCGTATTTTCCCCTGGCAAAGGCATCCAGCTTTTTCTCATAAGAATACCGTGCCATCGTGGTATCGGTATCAAGCCGGAGAATCGAAGCCTCCGGCAAAAGCTCCTGCAATTCTTCCTCCGCACGTTGTGTGCCGGTTCCGGAATAACGCACTTCCGGCTGATGACAGTGCGGACACTCCGACGTAAACGGAACCGAATAACCGCAATAGTGGCACACCAACCGCCGGTTCGCAGCATGATAGGTCATGGAGATACTGCAATGGGGGCAGGTCACCACTTCTCCACACGCCTTGCACGAAGCAAAGGTGTGATATCCACGCCGGTTCAGGAGGATAATAGACTGCCGCCCTTCCTGCATGTTGCGTTGAAGGGCATTCATCAGAGGGGCGCTGAGAACCGTTGTGTTGCCCTTCTCCACTTCCAGATTCATGTCGATAATTTCCACATGAGGAAGCTGTGCGGGGCCATACCGGGTTTTCAGGCCGTTGAGCGTATAATGGCCGTTTGAGGCCAGATAAAAGCTCTCGACCGAAGGGGTAGCGGAAGCCAGCACGCAAAGTGCTTTGTGATATCCACACCGAAAACGTGCCACTTCCCGTGCATGATAGCGGGGAGAAGATTCCGATTTATAGGTGTACTCCTGTTCCTCATCCAGAATCACCAGTCCCAAATCCCGGAACGGAGCAAACACCGCCGAACGGGTTCCCACCGCAATCAGCGCTTTTTCATCCCGGATACGCTTCCATTCATCCAGCCTCTCTCCCATAGAAAGGCCGCTGTGGAATACCGCAACCTGATTTCCATACCGCTGCTGGAACAGGGAGATGGTCTGGGGGGTAAGAGAGATTTCCGGCACCATGACGATGACGCCTCGCCCCTGATGGAACACGTCGTCGATCAGGCGCATAAACACCTGTGTTTTGCCGCTGCCAGTAACGCCGTATAACAGCGAAACCCCGCCCCGGCCTGATTGATACTGAGAGAAAAGATTCCGATAGGCGGTCTGCTGCTCGTCTGTCAGCTGAATCTCTTTCTGCTCTCCTTCGGTGGCAGCCAAAGGCATCCGGTAAATTTCCTGCTGAAACAGGCAGGCCGCCCCTTTGTTTACCAAAGCTGTTATCACGCCGGGCGTTGCGCCGGTAAAGTAACACAGTTCTTTTACCGACACTGGCCCTGCCTCCAACAGCACCTGATAGACTTCCTGCTGCCGGGGCGTCAGCTTTGCGCCGCCGGGAATCTCCAGCGCCCTTGCCATCCGGACACTGGCGTCCCCCACCTGACGAGCTGCCTGATGTTCCAATATGATGACGCCGTCTTTTTCCAGCCGATTCAGCTCCGGACAGTCACGGGAAATGCCCAGCTGCTCCAGAAACGCCCCCAGCTCCGGCTCCTTTCGGCATGAACGCAGGCGGGTGATGATCTGCCACTCCGATGGAGAAAAAAGCTCCTCATCAAAATCAGTAAACGAAGGAGAAAGGGAAACCCGGCATACCATCCGATAATTCAGGCCGGTTGGAAGAATCAGCTTGACTGCATCATAATAGGTGCAAAAATACCGCTCTTTTAGCCAAGGAATCATTTTCAAAAATTCCTCTGTCAATAGCGGAACATCATCCAACACCTTGACAACCGGCTTGAGCTTCTCGTATTCCTGCTGATCTGTCAGCGAAAGAACCATCCCAGTGCGCTTTTTTCCACCGGCTCCAAACGGAACCAGCACCCGGCACCCAGGACGAACCTGTTCCTCCCAACCTTCCGGTATCAGATAATCAAATTGCTTATCAAAATGATACACGGTATTTTCCACTGCAATTTTGGCAATTCGTAACGACACCGGCCTCACCTGCCTAACACCAGAGATAGAGAAAAAACCCCTGCGAAAAACTCCGCAGGGGTCCTGCTGGCCTTTTCACCAGAAAAGATCTCATGCTTCTGCGGGTTCCTCCGCCGGCACTTCCTCTTTTTCAGAATCCGTTTCTGCTGCCGGCTCCTCCTCGTGGGCCTCCACCGGCTCATCCTCGTCTTCCATATTGGGATCAGGCTCAATAATCGAACAACGATGATTCACAAAATCACGCACTGCCAGCTCAACAGGCTTGGGAACCAGAATCTCTCCGGCCTCCTCGGCCTCCTGTGCAATCTGACGGGCACGTTTGGCAACGGCAACCACCAGAGAATAACGGCTGCTATGAGGACAATCGATAATATTGGCAGATGGCTTAAGCATCAATCAACACCCTTTCTACTATTGAACTTACCCGGCTAAAACGATGTTTTTCAGCGGCGATAATGGTTCTGATTTCTTCGGCGGCAACTTCCACCTCGTCATTTACCACCACATAGTCATAATCCTCCGCACGATGGACCTCGTTTCTGGCTGCTTCCAGCCGGGCGTTTACCACTTCGTCCTGCTCTGTGCTGCGGCCACGCAGACGGTTTTCCAGTTCCCGCATCGAAGGCGGCAGGATGAAGATGCTCACGCATTCCGGCATGATCTCCTTTACCTGAGCGCCGCCCTGTACGTCGATCTCCAGAATCACGTCCAGTCCATCTTCCAGCCAGCGCTCCACAGGGCCTTTGGGGGTGCCGTAGCAGTTTCCTACATATTCCGCATGTTCCAGCATCTCGCCGTTCTTCACAAGATCCTCAAATTCTTCCCGGCTCAGGAAAAAATAGTCCTCACCGTCTACCTCGCCTGGACGGGGGGAACGGGTCGTAGCGGAAACCGAAAGCTTCAGGCTACGGTCGTCGTCCATCAGTTTCTTGATAATCGTTCCCTTGCCCGCTCCGGAAGGGGCGGAAAGGACGATCAGAAGTCCTTTATTCATTCTTCGTCCAGCTCCTCATCAATAATATCGTCATCACGCTCATTCAAACGGTTGGCAACGGTTTCCGGCTGCACCGCCGAAAGGATCACATGGTCGCTGTCGGTTACAATCACAGCACGGGTACGGCGCCCATAGGTAGCATCAATCAGCGTGCCACGCTCCTTAGCGTCCTGAATAATCCGCTTGATCGGAGCGGACTCCGGGCTGACGATGGCTACCAGGCGGCTGGCAGACACCATATTGCCAAACCCGATATTAATCAGTTTCATTTATTTCCCTCCTGCTGCACGCACTTTTCAGGCGGCTTATTCAATATTCTGAATCTGCTCTCGAATTTTCTCGATTTCCGCCTTGATATCGACTACCATATAGGCGATCTGGGAATCTACCGCCTTGGAGCCAATCGTATTGGCTTCCCGGTTCATCTCCTGCACCAGAAAATCCAGTTTGCGTCCAATCGGCTCGCCAGAATCCAGCATCTCCTGCATTTGCTTAAAGTGGCTGCGAAGCCGCACGGTTTCTTCGGCTACTGCCACCTTGTCGGCAAAAATAGCGGTTTCCATCAGCAGGCGCTGCTCGTCAATGGTGGTGTCGCCCAAGAGTTCTTCCATCTTCTGCTGGAGTCTTTCCCGGTATTCCGCCACAGTTTGAGGAGAGCGGGTTTCGATCTGACCCACCAGACCCATAATGGTGTCTGCACGGCTCAAAACATCTGCTTTCAGGCGCTGACCCTCTGCTTCCCGCATTTTCAAGAACTGTTCCAGAGCCTCGTCTGCCGCTTTTTGCACGCTGGCCCACACCGCATCCTCGTCTTCCGGTGATTTGTGAACCGAAAAGATATCTGAATATCTTGCTACTGTTGAAACCGATATATCATCCTGCAAATCATAGCGTTCCGCCAATTCACGCAGGGCATGTACATAACCGGATGCCAGCGGATGGTTTAGCAGAACCTGTGCCTCGGCAGACTCCAGCGCTTCCACCGAAATATAGGCATCCACTTTGCCACGGGAGATTTTCCCCTGCAAATAGGATTTCATCTTTTCTTCCAGAAAAGAATACCCTCTGGTGGTACGGCATGAAAACTCAAAATAGCGGTGATTCACCGATTTCAATTCTACTGTCACTGCACGGCCATCCACAACCGTTTCACAGCGACCATAACCCGTCATACTGCGTATCATGCGCTCAACTCAATTTCCTCTGCAAATTTTTGTGCCCTCTCAACAGGTCACAATACAGCAATTCTATTTTACCATCCCCAACCAGCTAATGCAACCATACCGGGCGATTTTTAAAAAACCTCACAAAAAACCGACACAAATCCTTCATAAAATCAGTCAAGGGCTGTACCGGACGCCACTTTTCAGTGTGACCAGTACAGCCCTTGTACAGGCAATGCTGCCTGTAAATTACAAATTACACAGGATGAACATTAGCAGCAGCATCTGCATGCTTGCCGTCAATCCCGTATTTCTCGTTGCGGCGCTTCTCAAAGAAGTCTTTTGCCACCTTCGGGAACTGTGCATAGGAGAGGACATCTTCCTCCTGCTCCACCCACTCGGCACACTCTTTGCGCAGAGTTTCGAGCTCAGGCTCCAGCAGATCAGCCGGACGGCAGGTGATCGGCTTTTCATCGCCGATGATCTTCTTCTGGAACTCCGGATCAACCGGCACAGGAGTGGTGCCGTATTTGCCGGCTACCAGACCCTTGAACTCGTTGGTGCACATCTTGTAGCGCTCGCCGGTGATAACGTTGAACACAGCCTGGGTGCCCACGATCTGAGAGGTCGGGGTAACCAGCGGCGGATAACCAGCGTCCTTACGCACACGAGGCACTTCTTCCAGCACTTCGGTGAGCTGGTCGGCCTTGCCTGCCTGCTTCAGCTGAGAAAGCAGGTTGGACAGCATGCCGCCGGGCACCTGATAAATCAGAGCCTTGGCATCGGTTGCCAGCATCTTGGGATCGAGCAGGCCTTCCTTGATGTACTTCTCACGCAGAGTCATGAAGTACTCACGAATCTCGCTGAGAGCCACCAGATCCAGACCGGTGTCGTATTCGGTACCCTGAAGGGCTGCCACCATAGACTCGGTGGGAGCATGGGAAGTACCCAGAGCCAGAGGAGACATGGCGGTATCAATCATATCGGCGCCAGCCTCAATGCCCTTGAGCAGGCACATGGAGGCAAGGCCAGAGGTGTAGTGTGTATGAATCTGCACGGGGATCTTCACGGCAGCCTTGATAGCCTTGGTGAGAGCAGCAGTTTCATAAGGAGTCAGCAGAGCAGCCATATCCTTGATGCAGATAGAATCTGCGCCGGCGCTCTCGATGGTCTTAGCGTAGTTCACATAATACTCATGAGTGAACACAGGGCCGGTGGTGTAGGAAATAGCGACCTGTGCATGGGCGCCTTCCTTCTTGGCAGCCTTGATGGCAACTTCCAGATTCTTGATGTCGTTCAGAGCATCAAAAATACGGATGATGTCGATACCATTGGCGACAGAACGCTGTACAAAGTACTCCAGCACGTCGTCAGCATAGTGACGATAGCCCAGCATGTTCTGGCCACGGAACAGCATCTGCAATTTGGTGTTGGGGCACATCTTGCGAATGGTACGCAGACGCTCCCAAGGATCTTCGTTCAAAAAGCGGAGGCAGGAATCGAAAGTAGCGCCGCCCCAGCATTCCAGAGAATAAAAACCGACCTTGTCCATCTTTTCGAGGATAGGGGTCATATCGCTCAAAGGCATACGGGTTGCCAGCAGAGACTGATGAGCGTCACGCAGGACGGTCTCGGTAATCAGAATTTTCTTAGCCATAGTGCAGTACCCCCTTACTGGAGGGAAACGATAGCAGCGCCGGTATCAACGCTCTCGCCCTTGTTAACATGAACAGCAGCCACGGTAGCATCGTGGGGAGCCATGATCTCGTTTTCCATCTTCATAGCTTCCAGAATAGCCAGAACGTCGCCCTTCTTCACGCTGTCGCCAGCCTTTACATTGACAGCCAGAATGGTGCCGGGCATAGGAGCAGCAACAACCTCAGCGTCGCCTGCGGGAGCAGGAGCAGCTGCCGGTGCGGGTGCAGCAGCGGGGGCCGGAGCAGCTGCCGGTGCAGGTGCAGCAGCAGGAGCAGCGGCGGGAGCGGCAGCCACGGGAGCTGCGCCATTGACTTCTTCAACCTGTACGTTATAAGCAACGCCGTTTACAGTAATCTTAAGATTTTTCATAATAATGACTTCCTCCTGTTTTCTGTTTCCAAAAGAACCAACAAAAAATACAGCTGACGGAAATTACAGCTGGATATTCGCATGCTTTTTGGGCAGGCGGCTTACACGCTTGCCAACCAGCATATCCAGAGCGGCAATCACCTTGGCACGAGTTTCGGAAGGATCGATTACATCCTCGATAAAGCCGTCGGCAGCAGCCTTGAAAGGTGTGCACTCGGTCTTGGCGTATTCTTCGATCAGCTTCTTGCGATCCTCAACCGGGTTTTCGGAACCGGCCAGTTTCTCGTTCCATGCGAACATGGCGCCGGTTTCGGGAGCCAGCGGGGAAACCACGGCGCAGGGCCATGCCATCGTCACATCGGCGTTGGCGCCACGGCCAGCCACCGCAATATAAACAGCGCCGTATGCGCTGCCGGTAATAACGGTAACCTTTGCACAGGTTGCCTCGGAATAAGCATTAGAGAGCTTGGCTGCCTCACGGACAGAAGCAAAGCGGGTAGCGTTGACAACGCTCACCACCGGGATAGCGAAGGCATCGCAGAAACGGACAAAGCGGGCAGCCTTGGAGCAGGCGTCTGCATCGATCTCGTCCTGATAAGCAACTACGCCCACGGTAGTACCGGAAGCCTGAGCCAGACCGGTAACAGCAGCGCAGCCAAATCCCTTTTGCAGCTCGATAAAGCTGTTGTCGTCTGCCACAGCGGCGATTACATCCGCAGCAGAAGCAGAGCAGGTGAGGGCAGCGCCGGTATTCTCACCGAACATATCGGTAACCGGTGCGCCGGAAAGGTTGTTGGAGGGGAGCGCAGTAATCAGAGTACGCACAGTATTGATGGCCTCGTCCTCGTTTCCAGCAGCAATATGGCAAATGCCAGCCTTCATAGCATCTTCGGAAGATGCACAGCAACCGCTGGTTTCCAGCGTCAGCTCGCCCTTATCGGACATTACTACCAGATCAGCATTTGCAGCGATCATAGCAGAAGTGCCGATGCAGGGACCCAGTACCAGAGCAATCTGGGGCACGACACCGGAAAGATTGTTGCTGTGCAGCAGGATCTCGCCATAAGCTGCCAGCATATCGGCGCCCTCGTTCAGGCGGCCGCCGATTGAATCAAAAATCCCGATCACGGGGGTGCCGGTCTTCACAGCCATCTCATAGACCTTTTTGATCTTGGAAGCCTGTGCCTTCGACATGGCGCCGCCGCAAATATCACTGTTCTGTGCGAACACATAAGCCGGGCATCCTTCAATTGTACCAAAACCCGCTGCGGCCTCAGCAAAGTCATCACCAGATTTTGCAAAGGAATCGATCTCATTGAAAGTTCCTTCATCAAACAGACGGGCGATGCGCTTATACGCACTGGTAGCCTTGAGTGCGTCACGAGAAGCCTGCAGCATTTCATTGCCTGCGCTCATTATTGTTCCTCCATTTCTCGCTTTAAATTAAGGACATGATGAAAAACATGATGTCCCGAATTATTACAATACACGGTTTATTATAATCCATCCAAAGTTGATTGACAAGTGGTAATTGTGAAAAAATTAGCAAATCCTCACGAACCGGTAGAACCGGTATATTTCACAATTGTACTCAAATCTGTTTCTGCGCCGGTTTCCTTTGGGGTAAATCCTCTGGCACGAAGGAACTCGTTCAGTGCCGGCTGTGCGGAAACGATCCGGTATGCGCCTGTTGCTGCGCCATAAGAGGCGGCCGCACGCATCAGGCTGTCGGCAATAAACACAGCCTCTCCGCTGAGCTTGTCCAGCTCGCAGCCGGGGATTTCCATATGCACCATCCGCAAAATAGAATGTTCCATATCCACAGCCACCCAGCCAAGACGCTCGTTACCATCCTGCATCATCAAAATGCGGGCATCACCAGCGGCCTTTTCGGGAATCCCTGCCAGCAGAGCGTCCTGCTCTGCCTGATTTTCCATTGGCAAAATGGTCAGCATTTTTTCTGCCTCCTTCTTTTTTCGAAGAATTCCGTTTTGCGGCTGCCTGTTCCGCCTGCTCGTGGCGGTTGCGGCGATCCGCCTTGGCAGAAGCCGCCATCAGGCTCTTCACTTCCTCTTTGGTCAAAGCCCGATATTGCCCCGGCTGAAGCATACCCAAGCGAACAGAACCCACAGCCACCCGCTTAAGGCGTGCCACTTCCAGTCCCAGCTGCTCGCACATATTGCGAATCTGGCGATTGCGCCCTTCGTGCAGGATAATCTCCAGCACCACACGATCCGCCTTTTGTTCCAGCACCTTCACCCCGGCGGGAGCGGTCATTCTCCCATCAATCTCCATTCCCACCGACATCTGGGTCAGCTGGTCTTCTGTAACGCCGGGGCGCACCGTTACCCGGTACACCTTGGGAACATGGCGGGAGGGGTGGGTCATAGCGTTGGCAAAAGCACCGTCATTCGTCATCAGGAGCAGCCCCTCAGAATCACGGTCAAGCCGTCCAACCGGATACACCCGTCCCGGCACATCCGATACCAGCTCTGCCACGCATTTGCGATCCATCTCATCGCTCATGGTGGTGATAAACCCTCTGGGCTTATGCAGCATCAGATAGACTTTTTCTTTTACCGGCTGCACCGGTCTTCCTTCCACCGTCACATAATCGTGAGCCGGGTCGGCTTTGTCGCCCACCTGCGCCGTTCTTCCGTTTACCTGTACCTTGCCGGCGATAATCAGTTCCTCAGCCTTTCGGCGGGACGCAACCCCGCAATCCGCCAGCATTTTCTGCAATCGTACCTCGTTTGCCATTTCCTCTTTCCTTTCCTGTTCGGTTTTCCATCTCTTTCTTTCTATATGTTATCCTCTGCCACACAAAAAATCAAGCAGGGATTCCCACCATGACTTCTTTTTTGGTGGAAGTGACACGGTGTTTTGGGCAATCAGGGGAACTTCTGCCACAGTTTCCCCAGCCAACAGATACCTCACCTGCCCCACCTTCTCCCCTTTTGCAACCGGAGCATATAAAAAACGGGACAATTCTACCTGGCGTACCACAGCGCCTTCTTTTGTAACCGGCAAAACAGCCGTATGGATTTCGGCGTCGCCGCAAACCACCACCTCGCCGCCTCCGGCTACCGGGAGCTGACAGGTATAGCCGCTGTCGTCAAATTCCAGGGTAGTCATGCGGGAAAAGCCATAATCCAGCAGCTTTTCGTGGTCGTTCCAGTCATCCGGGGCGTTGAGCGTAACCGCTACCAGCCGCACGCCATCCCGCTCGGCCGAAGAAACCAGACACCGCCCGGCCTTTTTGGTAAATCCGGTCTTGACGCCGGTGCATCCTTCGTATCGTTTGAGCAGCTTGTTGTGATTTTGATAAGTAACAGTCTTTTCCGGGGAGAGAAACGTCACCTTTCTGCTCTGAGAGCCTGCAATTTGGGCAAAATCAGGATTGCTCATGGCGGCTGCTCCCAGTTTTGCCATATCCAGAGCAGTGGAATAATGAGTTTCCCCATCCAGCCCGGAAGGAGTATCAAAATGGGTGTTTTGCAGCCCAAGCTCCTGCGCCCGGCTGTTCATCCGCTCCACAAACTTCTGGGTGGAGCCATCAATGGCGATCGCCGCAGAATTGGCGGCGTCGTTGCCCGAAACGGTGAGCATCCCTACCGCCAGATCCTGCAAGTGCAGGCGGTCGCCTTCCCGCAGCCCCATGGAGGTACCCTCGACCATCACCATCTCCCGTGTGATCTCCACCTCCGGGTTTCCGGCCTGCTCCAATGTCAGCAGCGCCGTCATGATTTTAGTGGTGCTGGCCATGGCATGCTGCCGGTCACCGTTTTTCTCAAACAGCACTTCCCCGCTGTCCATATGGATGACCGCCGCACACTCGGCCGAAACAGAAGGGGCTTCCTTTTGCAGAAGGGCTTCTTCTCCCTGTATCGTTGCCTGCGGCAACGGCAAAAGCAGCATCGCTGCCAGAAACGCTGTCACCCGCTTTTTCATACACATCACCTTTCACGGCAAACAGAATTGATCCCGGCTGACCCTAAACAGACAGCCGGGCTTCAATCCCATTCATATGCCGCAAAAGCTGCGCCTATGCCGTCAAACAGTACCCTCTTTTTCTGCCTGTGCTTCTTCCACAGCAGCAGCGGCCTTTTCGGCATCCTTTTGCTTTTTGTTTTTATTCAGCAGCCCGGTAACGGCATCCATCAGGCCGGGCGCCATTCCCACAATACGGTCAACCGAGCTGTTAAAGGGGTCAAGCTGTAACAGGCGCACATTGCCGTCATTGATCGTCAAAAACGCAACCGGCGAAATACTGATTCCCGCACCGGTGCCGCCACCAAAAAGCTCCCGGTTTGGCTGGGATTTGGACGGCAAGTCAGAGCCGCCGGAAGCAAACCCATAGCTCACCTTGGAAATCGGGATGATAACCGTTCCGTCTGCGGTCGTGATTGGATCTCCCACCACGGTGTTGACGTCTGCCATTTCCTTGATTTTATTGAGAGTTGTGTCCATCATGCTTTCAATGGGATGCTCGCTCATACTATCCACCATCCTTTTTATTTTTGAGAATCTTATTTATAAAAATGACAAAGGGCAAGTTTGCCATTTATCAGGCTGCTCCATTTTGAGAATTGCCAGAAGAATCCTCCGGCGGTGCGGAAGACCCGGCAGCTTGTGCGGCTCTTTTTGCCTGAAGCTGTGCAAGGGCAGATGTCTGGGCATGGGCCCGGGCATGCGCCCGGTTGAGTTCCCGGTTTGCCTGCAAAAGCCGTTTGACAAGCTGGAACAGCGCCGCCACCGCATAGCCAAGCAGATACATCGGGCGAATCTGGGCTGTGATAGAAAACTTCACCCTGCTTTCGGATGCATCAAAGTCCGGGCAAACGGTTACGCCATAGCGGCGGCACTTACAGGCAGAAAGAATGGTCCCAACGGCCGGGTACACCACGCCGCACACTTTTCCATAAGTAACGGCGGTTTCGGCGGCATCTTCCCCGCCCACAACCAGCAGCAAATCAAATTGCTTTACCACTATTTTGGCTGCCAGCTTTTTGAGTGTACCGGCTGCGATTTTTGCCAAATCTCCCAGCAGCGATAAAAAGCCGGATACTCCCTGATACCGGATGATTTCTTTCAGCTTTTCCCGAACACCTGGTTCCTGCTCTGCCGGCGGTTTTTCTTCTTTTTTTCCATTTTGCTCTTTCTGGGGCTTTTTCTTTTTTGCCTTCTTTTCCGGTTTCGGTTTTTCCTCTTTTTCCTTAGCAGGCAGTACTCGAATCGAAACAAACGCATACCGCACCCGCAGGAACAGTTCTTCCTCAAAACAAGCCTTACATTGAATCGGAAGCCAGAACAGCAGCAGGAGCAGCGCCAGAATCCCGCCTGCAATTATCCATCCCATCATGCTCCCGCCTCCTCTCACATCCTCGATTCAGGCTGTTATTCTTCTTTGGTCGTTTCCTCGTCCGATTCTTCCTTTTGATGCGGCAGCGGTGGAAGCTCGTCCAACGAGTGGATGTTCAGACAGCGGAGAAACGCCGGGGTAGTCCCGTACAAGAGCGGACGTCCGGGAAGCTCCAGCCGCCCCCGTTCCTCCACCAGCCCTTTATCGGCCAAGCCGTTGATGACTGCGCCGCAATCAACGCCACGAACCTGCTCCACATAGGCCTTTGTGACCGGCTGGTTATAGGCGATCACCGCCAGCACCTCCATAGCTGCCTGTGAAAGCGGCGTATTCCGGCGCATTTCCAGCGTTTTTCGCACAACCTGACTATATTGGGAATCTGTACACATTTGCAGGTATCCATCCAGCTCTACCAGCCGGATCCCCCGGCCTTTACGGTTATAGCGATCCATCAGCAGGCCGATTTGAGGGTTCAGCAGCTCTGGTTCCACTTCCAGCACCTGTGAAATCCGTTCTATTGAAACCGGCTCGCCGCTGGCAAACACGATTGCTTCGATCGCCCCCTGTAAATAGGGGTCTTCTTTTCTATCATCGGTTTTCTTTTTCATGATGCCCATGCAGGCTGCCTCCTCCCTGTAACTGTATCATGGCGCTTTCGCCTTCGCCCTCTACCCGAATCCGTTTGCCCTTAATCAGTTCCAAAACCGCCAGAAAAGCAGCGACCCGCTCGCTGCGCTCTGTCTTTTCGGCAAACAACCGGGAATAGGAAAGCCTGCCCCGTTTCCACAGGCGGCGCAGCACGAAAATAATCTGCGAGGTCACCGACACGATGGGATGGGTCACAATCCCATCGAAAGACTCTGCCGGGGGCGGCTGGAAGCGTTTTCCACGTCCTGCCGCACTGAGATAGGCACGCAGGATTTCTTCCGGCGAATGGTGGCGCCGATAGGTGTGATCCGGCGGAAGCTCCATCGGCTTTCGCACGATCCGGTCAAAGGTAAACCCCATTGCCAGCTCACACGCCATCTGTTTGCAAAGCTGGTATTCCATCAGTTCGCCGGCCAGCTGCTGCCGCAGCTCTTTTTCTTCCTCATGCTTTGGCAGCAGTGAAACGGTTTTCAGATACACCAGCCGAGCAGCCATATCCAGAAATTCGCTGGCCACGTCCATGTCCAGCTCCTGCATGACACGGATATGCTCCATATACTGCTCCAAAAGCTCGGAGATGGAAATGTCATAGATATTCACTTTGTTTTTGGAAAGAAGGCTCAAGAGAAGATCGAGCGGCCCCTCGAACACTTCCAGCTTATAGGATATCTTTTCCATATTTCTCCTAATTATAACATGCCAAACCACTGAAAAGGAAGCGCTGCCAGCCACAGAATCCCTTCCAGCATGGCGTTTTCAATCATAGCCAGCGGACGGCTGAGAACTCCGCTGAACAGCAGCAGGAACAGCACCATCACGATCACATTCTGATACCGATAATAGGCAAACATCAGCCGATCAGGCAGAAATGCGCTTACAATCCGGGAACCATCCAACGGCGGAATGGGCAAAAGGTTAAAGGCGGCCAGCGCCACATTGATGACTATATAGGCATTGAAAAATGAAGTCACTCCCGTAAAGACCATTTCAGGAGCGCTGGGCAAAACCGTTAGCATCAGGGCGTAATAGAGGATTGCGCCTATGAGCGAAGCCAGCAGGTTGGAAACCGGCCCGGCCAGAGCGGTGATCGCCATGTCACGCTTGGGGTTTTTAAAATTCCGGGCATTCACCGGAACCGGTTTGGCCCAGCCAAAGCCGAACAGGAGCAGGAACAGCGCACCCATGGGGTCAAGGCTCGCAAGGGGATTCAGCGTCAAACGCCCGGCGGCACGAGCCGTCCGATCTCCCAACCGTTCGGCCATCCAGCCATGGGCAAATTCATGCAGAGGCAAAATACAGAAAATAACAAAGAGCGTGGCCAAAATCTGCATCAAAATCGATTCCCAACTGACAGGAACTCCTGCCAGCAGACTGCGAAGTGAATCAAAGAGCATAATCGTTCTCCTTACCTAAATTCCCGATAAAACGGGAAGAATCTGGGTTTCATTATAATACGGATTTACGCAAATTACAACAATTCCGGGGAAGTGTTGCAATTCGTTAACAATCCCCCTGCACCGATTGTTCCCCAACCGGCAGGTTTAAATAGAAAGAATAGAGCAGACATTCCCGAACCGGCAGGCCATACATTTCTTCTACCGCTCCGGCATATAGTTCCAGCTGGACATGATACCGCTCCCACAGCTCCTGCGGAGAAGCGACCCGGTCGGTTTTATAGTCCACCAGCACCAGCGCACCATTTTCCTCAAAGACGCAGTCGATCACGCCTTGCAGCACCACCGGTTCCCCGGCCACCTCTTGGCTAAGCTCAGGGCGAACAGCCGAAGCCGGAAGCTCCGACATAAAGCGAAGCTCTCGCATGACCCGCCCGGCAGAAAGAATCCGTTTGCCCAGACTGCTTGCAAAGAAACGGGAAACCCGGCGCAAATCCACCGCCTGCCCCTGCTCCTGTGTCAAGAACCGTTCCCGAACCAGCCGCTCCCGCTCCTGCTCTGGATTCAAAGAGGCTTCTGGATAGCGGGCAAACTGCATATAGGTGTGCAGAGCTATGCCACGTTCTGCCGGGGTCATTCCCATCTGGCTCATAAACGCAGGGCGGGAAAGAGATTCCCGGTTTTGCAAAGCACCGGATTCTTCTTCAGCCAGCCCCGAAGCAGAAACCTTGGACGGCACCCCTGCCAGCTCCTGATAGGGGTAGCGCCAGCGAAGCCCGGCACGCAGCCTTTCGAGCAGCGCTTCGTCCACCTGCGCCCGAACCGGTTCTGCCGCCTGCTGTTCTTTGGGTGCAGCCTCTGGACGCAGAACCCGGATATCCCACGGAGTATAGGCATCTGTACGCAAAACCAGGTCTTCCTCCGCCAGAGCACGGTCCCGAAGGATGCGCCCATCCGGATGACGCAGAGCGCAGGAAAGGAGCCAGTCTGAAATACTGGAAGCGCCCCGCACCAAAAACTCCGGCAGCCGCTCTTCCTGCGTCAGCCCCGAAGCCAGCTTTCCTAATGTCTTTTCTGGGTTTTTAAGGGTGGTGAGCAAAATGAGCTTCTCTTTTGCTCTGGTCATGGCAACATACAGCACCCGCAATTCCTCCGACATGGATTCCCGTTCCAGCTCCAAGCGGATAGCGTCACGGGGCAGCGTGGAAAATCTCGCCGGGAAATCCGGCGCTTTCAGGCGCACGCCCAGCCCCAGCTCCGGGTGCAGCAAAGCGTCCTCCCGTTCCCGGTTAAACTGCCTGCCGCAGCCCGCCACAATGCAAACCGGGAACTCCAATCCTTTTGATTTGTGGATACTCATAATCCGAACCACGTTTTCCCCCTCGGAGCCGTTGGCAGCCGGGGCAAGGTCTGCTTTTTGCTTTTCGAGCCGGTCGATAAACCGGATAAACCCGGAAAGCCCATTATAGCCGGACGATTCATACCGCCGTGCATAGCGGTGGAGCAGGCGCAGATTGGCCAGCCGCCCCTCTCCGCCGGGAAGCGTCTGCACCAGATTGCGGTAGCCGGTTTCTTCATAGAGGTAATTTAAAAACTCATCGGACGGCATGGAAGCCGCCACAGTGCGGAACCGCTCCAGCGCCTGCAAAAAGGCGGCGCAGCGGGGATTTTTCTCCGCATGGCGCACAACCGCCAGATATAGCGGCAGCGCCCGGTCTTCCAGACGCACAGCGGCCATATCGTCGGGCGTAAAGCCATAGATGGGGCTCATCATCACGGCCAGCAGCGGGATATCCTGCATCGGGTTATCGACCACCCGCAATAGAGATAGCATCAGCGCAACCTCTGCCGCTGCAAAAAAGCCCCCCACCGAAGAAGCCCACGCCGGCACGCCGCAGGCGCTCATTTCCTGTGCATAAAACGGCGCCACCTTGTTGGCACTTCGGAGCAGCACGCAAAAATCCCGATACTGTACCGGGCGCTGTACCCCATCCTCGGTCACCAGAAAGCCACTTTCCATCATCTCTCTGACGATTCCCGCAATGTGCCGCCCTTCCAGCACAGCGGTTTCTTCTTCCTCCTCGCCCAGAGAACTGTCGAGGATGTCCAGACGGGTTTCACATCCCGGCTGTTCCGGATAGCGGGCCCCGGCATCCAGCTTCTCCTTTCCGGTATATTCCACATCTCCCATTTTGGCAGACATCAGCTGAGAAAACACAAAGTTTACCGAATCTGTCACTTCCACACGGGAGCGAAAATTCCGGTCAAGCACCACGCACGCCGGATACTCGTTCTTTTCCCGGTCATAGAGGGGAAATTCCTCCCGGTATCGCAGAAAAATCCGGGGCATCGCCTGCCGGAAGCTGTAAATGCTCTGCTTGACGTCGCCTACCATAAAGCGGTTCCCGCCGTTTTGGGAAAGCGCCTGAAACAGCAAATCCTGCGCTTCGTTGGTATCCTGATATTCGTCTACCATGATTTCATCAAAACGCTTGGAGAGCGCTATCGCCTCGGCTGTGGGACGAAATCCCCCGTTGGGGTCTTCCTCTGCCAGCAGACGGATGGCCCAATGCTCCAAGTCGCCAAAATCAGCCGCCTTTCGCTCCAGCTTCATGCGGTCAAGTGTTTTCGAGAAGCGGGTGACGCACTCAAAAAGCTTTTCTACCAGTGGCGCCATGCGTGCCAAATCCTCCTGGCACTCCCCTTCTGTAAGGGAAAACGGGACGGCCAGCGATTTGAGCGTGGCCTTTGCCTCGTCACGGGCAGCACAAATCCGCACCTTGAGAGGGTCGTCCTTATATCCGGCCGGAGAGCGCAGCACGCCAAACGCCGCCCCCTGCAAGCCGGAAGAAAGCCTGTCCCAGTTTTTTTCTTCCGCCAGTTTTTTCAGCGCCTTTGCCTGTTCCAGCTCAATTGCAAGCACCGGAGAAAACTTGTCATAGAGCTTTTGGTCTTCTTCACAGAGGGTCAGGGCGCTTTGGAGCATCTGGCAGCAATAGGTCAGCACTTCTTCGCCATAAGAAAGCATCGTCTTTCCCCAAACCGTTTCGGCAACTGGAAGCGACGAGTCATAGAATCCGGCAACCTTTCGCAGCCACTGCTCCGGGAAGGGATGGGAACGGATAAAGTCATACAGGGTCAACAGGGTCTTTCGCAGGCGGAAATCGTCACGTCCGGGGCTAAACGCTTCCGAAAGGTCGTCGAACACCGGGTCTTGCTCCTCATGGCAGGCCGCCAGCACTTCGTCCACCGCCTCGCCCCGAAGCACCTCCATCTCGCTCTCGTCGCAGATGCGGAAATCCTGCGGGATTTCCAGCTTGAAAAAATTCTCCCTGGCCAGCTCGCTGCAAAAGCTATGGATGGTGCTGATTCTGGCCTGGGGCAGCAAAAGCTGCTGGCGCTTGAGCTGGGCGTTTTCCGGGTCGTGATGGAGCAGCTCTGCCAGCCGCCGGGCAATGCGCTCCCGCATTTCTGCCGCCGCCGCACGGGTAAATGTTACCACCAGCAAGCGGTCGATGCTGCCGGGCGTATGGGGGTCGGTGATCCGGTCGATGATACGCTGCACCAGCACCGCTGTTTTTCCGGAACCTGCCGCCGCCGACACCAGCAGCGTCCCCTGCCGGGCGTCGATTGCGTCCTGCTGTTCCTTTGTCCATTTGCGTTCTGCCATATCTGACCTTCCTTTCACACCGGCTCTTTTTTCATCTGTTCCAGCGCTTCGTCTTTAGAAAACTTTACTTTGGTTACGTCTTTTTCCTCATATTCCCGGCCGCAAACCGGGAAATACGGACACCACTGACAGCCACGCTGGTTTACCAGCAGCGGCGCTGCGGCGATATCGCCCCGATTCAGCGTGCGTTTCATTTCCCGCACCAGCGATTTTACATAGCCGGTCACCTGCTCCAGCTGTTCTTCCGAAAGGACAAAATCGGTTTTGGCGGGCACTCCGTTTTTCAGCGCTACCGGGATATATTCTCCCGCCCCTTTTTCCTCCATCGCCGTGATGATCTCCGGGTCGTCCAGCACCAGGCCGTTCATTTTCAGCTTTTTTTCCGCTTCCTTCTCGATTTTCTCCGGCGGCGTCTGGCGGTCGGCAGAAACAAGCGGCTGCACCGCCGGCATATACAGAATCCCGGCTCCCCGGAGCTTGCCGTTTTCAATCAAAGCCGCCAGATACAAAAGCATTTGCAGGTTCATCCCATACAGCACATCGGTCAGCTTAAACTCCTTGGCGCCCGTTTTATAGTCCACCACCCGCACATAAGTCTCCCCGTTCAGTTCTGCCAAATCCACCCGGTCGATCTTCCCGCCAATGGTCACTGTCCCGGACTCTGTGGGAATCCGCAGGGGCGGGAATTTCGTCCCCTGTTTCAGTTCCAGCTCAAAGCAGGCAGGCTGAAAACGGCTTTGCGCCAGCTCTTGCCCGATATGCCGGATGACGATACAGGCGGAATCTGCCAGACGGCGCAGCTGAAAGCGGAACCGGGCGCTGCGGTTTTCGGCGCCTCCCATACAGGCCAGTGCATACTCGTCAATCAGCGACAGGATTTCTTCTTCCAGCTCTTTTGGCGAAAGGGCGGCAACCTCTGCCCCGCTCTGGCGGCTGAACACCCGTTCCAGCAAAAAGTGCATCAGGCTGCCGTATTCCAGCGAGCCCAGCTCTGCCGGACGGCGCTCTTTGGCGTTCATCCCATAGCGGCAAAAATATTGAAACCGGCACAGATGATACGTTTCGATCTGGGTGGCAGAAAGGCTGCGGCTGGAAAACAGCTCCTCTGCTGTTTCCTTTTGGCCAAATGCCATGGGGGACTGGTCGGCTGTGCGCTCCAACGCCTGCACTCGTCCCGCATAATCCGGCTGCTCCTGAAACAAGGCCCGAAGCGTTTCATATACCTTGTCTTGCGCCGGCCATTTGCGTGCCAACAGGGTGAAAGCCGCTTCTGGGGCGCAGGCTTCCTGCTCCGGCGAAAGCGCCGAAGCGGATTCTGTTTTTACCTGTGGAAATATGGCTCGAATCTCCTCCACAATCTCCGAAGGGGAACAGACTTCTTCGCCGGTAGAAGTATGCCAGCAGACAAACAGCTTTTCCGAAGGGCTAGTCATGGCCTGATACGCCAGATACTGCTCCTCCAACGCCCGGTCTTCCAAACCATCGCTGAGCGGAAGCCCCAGCTGGATCAGCTCTCTCCGTTCCTCCTCGTTGAACACGCCGCCCGAAACCGGGGTCATGGGGAATTCTCCCAACACAGCCCCCAGCAGGAACACCACTTTGGGTTCGGCGGGACGCATCCGGTCGGCTGTTCCCAATGTAATCTCATCCACCTGCTGTGGAATACTGGAAATTTCCTCTGCCTGCATAACCAGCCGAAGCAGCCGGGCAATCCGCTCTGTATACAGCCTTCTGCCTTTGAGAACCAGCGCTGTCTGGTTCAGGATATTCATCAAAATATCCCAAAGGCGCAGCTGCCGCTGGGCGGTTTCTTCTTCTCCGGATTCCCGCAGCCGGTCGCAGAGGGCGGGGAGCGTTTCTTCCAATCCAAAATCCATCAGCAAACGATAAATGCTTTCCGCTGCCTTTTCCCCGTCCGCTGCTTTTTCCCCGTCTGCGTCCTGCAAGGCGGCCGCAAAGCGTTCCAGCGGCTCTGTTACCCGACAACGAAGGGCGTTGAGCTGATCCAGTCGTTCCGCCTGCTCCGGTGTGGCCTTCTCTACAAATCCATCCGGGTTTTCTGTCCATTCCGACAGCCATTTTTTGCCGGTAATTCCCCAAAGGAAGGTATAATTCTCCAACAGGGCGATTTCTTCGGCATCAAGCCCGGAAAGCCCGGTTTTGAGAAGTGAAAAGATTTCATCAGAACGGAAACTGTGATTCACCACGCCAAAAGCTTCCAGTACAAACCGCATAACCGGTTCGGAATCCACCGAGCGGGGATGGTCGATAAAACAGGGAACTTCCCAGCGGCGAAGGGCAATATCCAGCGAGCCACGCCAGACTTCCTCACGGCGCATGATAACGGCAATCTCCCGCCAGCGGTAGCCTTCTTCCATGACCAGACGGCGGATTTTGGAAGCCACATACTCTGCTTCTTCATAAACATTCCGGGCAGAAACCAGCGTAATCCCCCGGCTATCTGCTGACGGTACCGGTTCTTCCCCACGGAACACTTGTCTTTCCAGCTCCCGCAGCGCCGGGGAGCAAAACCGGGGCGCATCCTCCAACAGAACCGGCGAGGCAATCTTGACCCCTTTTTCTTTTGCCATTCTGCAAAGAGCCGAGGCGGTGCGGCAAACGGTGGAAAACATCCCGTTTTTCTCTTTTTCATCAAATCCCACCCCGGAAGCTCCCAGCGTCACATAAACATGCTCTGCCTGTGCGAGAATCAGTCGAAGGACTTCCAGCTCCTGCACCGTAAAGCTTTTGAACGAATCCACCGCCACTGTATAGCCGGAAAAATGCCGGTGATCGGTCAAACACTCCCGCAGCCGGGTCAGGTCGTCCAGCGGGTCTAGATAGCTCTGCGCTACCAGCGCATCATAGGCCGAAAGCACACCGGCAATATCTGCTGCTTTTTTTCGCAGCCCTTCCTCCCCCGAAAGCGCCGCTGCCTGCCGCAGCTGCTCAGGGGTAACAGCGCTCATCTTGAGTTCGGCAGAAGATTGCAGCAACAGCTGAATCATCTCCCCGCTTTTGGCCTGTGGGCGGAACAGAGAAAGCGTATCGGCCATTTCTTCCAAAGCAAGGCTCATCAGGATGGTGCGGCCGCCGTCATCCAACCGGCGCCCCGCCAAACCGCCATACTGCCGGAACACGTTTTCGGCCAGGCGGGTAAAGCTGAGAACCTGCACGTTGTGGGCGTGCTTTGGCCCCAACAGATGCAGCATCGCCCGTTCACTTTCAAAAGAATACTGCTCTGGGGTCAGCAACAGCAAATTTCCCGCTCCCGACCGGCAAAGAGAAGCCATCAATTCTCTGGCATAATGCGTTTTTCCACTTCCTGACCGTCCATAGACCAAATGAAGCATCCCGGAACCATCCTTTCATGGCGGTGATTATCACAATCCGTTTTGATACGTTTCTGATTGTTTAAGTATATCTGAAAGCACGTTACTTATATTTCTGATTTAGAATGATAAAACGTCTGCTATTGCAAAACGCTTTGAAGCAGGCAAACTGCTTCAAAGCGTTTTCATTCTTTAATACAGGAATTTTTGAAATCACCGTGCAAAAAAACGTTTCACTCCTGCAAAATTTTCTCCGCACAACGGATTCCATCCACCGCTGCCGATATAATCCCGCCGGCATATCCAGCCCCTTCGCCACAGGGATAAAAGCCCTTTACCACCGGCGACTGGCAATTCTCGTTGCGTAAAATCCGAACCGGCGAAGAACTCCGGGTTTCGGTTCCGGTAAGCAGCGCATCGCCATAGGCAAAGCCATGCAGACGGCGGTCCATCAGCCGAATCCCCTGACGCATCCCCTCTGCCACAAATTCGGGCAAGCAGGCGTCCAGATTGGTGGGCGTAACCCCTGGGCGATAGGTTGGCGTCACCTCGCCCAGTCGGGTGCTGGCACGCTTTAGGAGAAAATCTTCCACCCGCTGTGCCGGAGCACGATACCCGCCGCCCCCGGCACGAAACGCTGCTTCTTCCAACCGCCGCTGAAACTCGATTCCCGCAAGCGGATGGTCGCTGCCGTAGTCTTCCGGAGAAACCCCTACCAGCAACGCAGCATTGGCGTTTTGACCATCACGGGCAAAACAGCTCATGCCGTTTGTCACCACCCGGCCTTCTTCCGAAGCAGCCGCCACTACAAACCCGCCGGGACACATGCAGAAGGTATACACGCCCCGGCCTGCCGCAGCGCCACCGTCTGGCAGATGAACCGCCAGCTTGTAGTCCGCCGCTCCCAAGGCGGGGTGACCGGCCGCCGTTCCATACTGTGCCTTATCAATCAATGATTGTGGATGCTCGATTCTCGCTCCTACCGAAAACGACTTGGCTTCCATCACCAGCCCCGCATCATACAGCATTGAAAAGGTATCACGGGCGCTGTGCCCAACCGCCAAAATCAAATGACGGGTTTCCAGCTCGCCGGTTTCCCCGGTTTGTTTTTGGTATTTCACACCGGTTATCTGTCCATCGTGTATTTTCAGACCGGTGAGTGTGGTGTGGAACCACACCTCTCCCCCCAGTGAAAGAATGGTTTCCCGAATGGTGCGAACCGCACCTGGCAGGCGGTCGGTGCCGATATGCGGCTTGGCGTCTGTCAGAATCTGCTCTGGCGCTCCTGCCTGCACAAACTCCTCCAGTACTTTCCGGGCACGGGGGTCTTTGGTGCCGGTGTTCAGCTTTCCGTCCGAAAAGGTACCGGCTCCCCCTTCTCCAAACTGGACATTGCTTTCCGGGTTCAGCTCCCCGGTGTTCCAAAAATGCTCCACAACCCGGCTTCGTTCCTCCACCGGTGCGCCCCGCTCCAAGACAATGGGACGCTGTCCGGCCTGTGCCAGAATCAGCGCCGCAAACAGCCCCGCCGGGCCAAACCCTGCCACCACCGGGCGTTGCTGTAAGGGCTTGGACACCGGAAGGTGATAGGTATAGGGTTCTGCCTTTTGGATTTTATGATCACGCAGGCGGGAAAGCAGCCGTTCTTCCCCGTCCACTTCCACCTCAACCGTGCAGATAAAACGGACGGCATTTTTCTTGCGGGCATCCACCGATTTTCGATAGAGGGATACATTTCCCAAAGCTCGCTCCGGCACCTTGAGCCTTGCAGCCGCCTGACGGCGCAAATCCTCGCCGGTAAACGAAAGAGGCATGGATAGTTCAGCGATTCGCAGCATGTGGTTTCCTCCTTGCTTTTTGACCCTGTTTTTTGGGGAATGACCCAGCCGCAGCTTTTCCCGCTGCCATCCCGCTGGCCCATGCCCAATGGAGATTATAGCCGCCGCAATCCCCATCCACATTGAGTAATTCGCCACAGAGATACAGCCCTCTGGTGCATCTTGATTCCAGCGTATCCGGGAACACCTCACGAAGCGGGATGCCGCCTGCTGTCACCTGCGCCCGGCTCCAATCCTGTACTCCCTTTACCGGGAAACAGGCGTTTTTGACCCCATAGGCGATTTTTTCGAGTTCGTGGGAAGACAATTCCGCCATTGTTTTGCCGGTATCTTTCAACACCTGCCGCACCAGACGTTCTCCCACACGCAAATTCAAAATTCCGCTTACGGCTTCTGTTGCCGGAGACCCCGGCAGAATCCGCTTGCGGTATTGCAGCATTGCCTGGAGTTCTTCCTGCGAAACATCCGGCAAAAGGTCCAGCGAAAACACAAGGGAGCCTGTCCGTTTTCCCAAAACCGTTTTTTGCTGCACCCACTCACTCGCCATGCGGGAAAGCTGAAACACACAGATTCCCGAAAGGCCATAGTCGGTAAACTGGATTTCTCCGGTTTCTTCTCCCAATACCACACCGTCACCCAACAGCGAAACCTTGCCCCGACACCGCATCCCCTGCATGGCTTTCAAATCGCTGCTTTGACAAATCACCGGCACCAGCGCCTCCCAACAGGGGGTATGGCTGTGTCCCAGTTCGCCTGCCAGACGCAGCCCGCTCCCGTCTGAGCCAAGCTGGGGAGCCGCCTTTCCGCTCACGGCCAAAATCACTTTTTGTGCGGCAAAACCGATTCCCTCTGCTGTTTTCAAGAAAAAGTGGCTCGATTCCTGTTGAATCCGCTCGACCTTTTGTCCACACAGAATCGGAACACCCAGCTCCTCCAAATGGGACAACAGCACCGAAAGCACCGACGCCGCCTGCCCACTGTTGGGATATACACGCCCCTGTTCTTCTTCTCTGCAAAGCAGCCCCAAAGACATAAAGCGGCGGATCACTGCCTGGGGCGAATACTTGCCCAAAACAGCCTCCGCCAGCTGGACATCCCCGTGAAACCGGGCGTTTTCCAGATTCATATTCGTAAGATTACACCGCCCGTTTCCGGTAGCAAGCAGCTTTCTCCCCGGCTTTGCAGCAGCTTCGAGAAGCGCAACGGAAACAGGACGGTGTGCTTTTTTCTGTTCCTGTGCCGCTGTAAGGGCGGCCATCAGACCCGAAGCGCCCGCCCCGACCACGATGATTTCATAATGATTCTGCATAAACGTCCCCTTACAGCAAGCCGCCCAGCAGGCCGTAGGAAACCAGCGCCATGATGATATCAGCGCCAAGTGTTCCCAGGCCGATGGAAAGAATTGCATACCGGAAAGGCATCCGCATCAGCGCCGCCGCCAGCGCACCTGTCCAGGCCCCTGTTCCCGGCAGAGGAATCGCCACAAAAACAAACAGGCCAATGGTTTTATACTGATTAATTTTGGCAGACTTTTTCTCTGCTTTTTCTTCGAGCTTATTGACCAGCTTGACAAAGCGGGTATTTCGCATCCAGTCAAAAATCCGATTAATAAACAGTAAAATAAAAGGAATGGGAATCATGGTGCAGATACCGCAGATAAAAAACGCACGCCACATATCCACTCCCAACAGAGTAGCCGCCAGCATACCGCCACGAAGCTCCAAAATCGGCAGCAGCGAAATAATAGCGATTGTCAATTCCGGGGGAATTGCCTGTTTCAAGCTCTCTACCATTCCCTGTACGATTGATTCCATATTGCTAGTTCCTCCATTTTACATCCTGATTTTTATAATCTTTTTTAGTATATCCGAATCAGCTGATTCTATATTTCTATATCAGAATTATCTCTTTTTTTACAAATTCAATCACGATTTCCTATCATTCTCAAACAGCTCCGGCAATGTCCCAAAGGTATACCCCGCATTTTCCCATCGGGTAAGCAGTTCATCCAGAATTTCGGCATTGGTTTTAGAGGTGCTGTGCAGCAGCACAACCGCACCGGGATGGATTCGCCCAGTGAGCTTGGAAAATGCCTCCTCGTGACTGGGCTGCTGATCCTGATACCAGTCTACATAGGCCAAGCTCCAAAAAACGGTACGGTATCCCAGCTCCTGCGCCTGACGCAAATTGCTCTCGCTGTATTTGCCCTGTGGCGGACGATAATACTTCTGCATTTTTTCACCAGTTGTCTGATAATAGAGATCTTCCAGCTGTGTTAATTCCTTTTGAAACGCCGCTTTTTCAGAAATAGAGGACATATCCGGGTGATGATAGGTATGATTCCCCACCAGATGGCCCTCTTTTACCATCCGCTTTACCAAATCAGGGCTGGTTTCAATATAGTTGCCCACCACAAAAAAGGTCGCCTTCACCGAATGTTTTTTCAAAGCGTCCAGAATCGCCGGAGTATATCCGTTTTCATATCCGGCGTCAAAAGTCAGATAGATCACCTTTTTCTCCGGTGAACCGGCATAACAGGCGTTATACTGCTCCAAAAACTCTGAACTGGCATTGCCTACCGGCGTTTTTCCTTCCTGCTGAAAGCTAAGACCCCAGTTGGTATCTGCCGAAGCAGTCTTTGCTGCTCCCTCTGACCAGCGAATCAGCACCGACGCCAAAACTCCGGCTAACACCAGAAAGATTCCCATTCCCGTTACCAACTGTTTTCTCTTAATGACCGCAAACACAGCCTTCACTCCCTTCTTCCCTGTCATTCCACATATATTCTACCGCTTTTGGCTCTATGCCTGGCCACCCGGAAAAGGCAAAACAAAAGAGCCATGGAAATCATTCCACAGCTCTCTCGGTAATTTTTTTAGGGCGTTTCTGAAAACTAAGAAATTGAAGGATTTTCCACAAGCAATAGACAGATACAAGGCAAAAACGTTTTTTAACGCAGTAGCTGGCATTGATTGTAGGAAAAGACGATAATTTCGACTTTTCAGATAGCCCCTAGTTTGTCGGTGTCTGCCCTGTCATCATGTCGTGCTCACGACAAACCTCCTGATACAGTTTCAAAAACGTCCAGCTTCGGTTTGTTTCTGTGACAACCGCCTTGCGCTCAACTCGCTTCACTCCCGCTTTTGACAGCAGATCGAGAATCTGATTCAGATGGGCACGGGTAACGCCTTTCATCACCATCAATTCATAAGGAAGCGGCTCGCCGGCATACACGTTTCCGGTAGAAGCAGCGCCATCCATATGAGCGCAAAAGGCCACTGTCTCCAAAAGCATCTGGTCGGAAACATCTACCAGTTCAATTCCCAGTGGGAGCAGCACTTTTCGCAGCTGCTTTCCTTTTTCTGTATCTTCTCCCAAATGATAGAGAAGAAATACTTCTTTTTCCGGTCGGATTCTGGCTTTCACAAAACCACACTCCTTTTGAAATCAGGCAATCGAGCATCGTATGCCCATCAGCGCTTATAGTAATTAATCAGGCAGCCGTCCAGCAGAATCTGACGCTCGTCGTTGGTGAGGGCGGCGATGGACAAGGTAAATTCCTTTGCTTCGTCGCCCAGCACATAGGCGGGAATGGAAGCAATATCGCCCTTTTCCAAAATTGCACGGGCATTGGGAACCAGAATATAATCGCCTAGCTTAAAGGGAGTTTCGCCCTCAAACTGGAAGGGCAGCATGCCCCAGTTGATGAGGTTGGAACGATAGCGCTTGGTTGCATACTCTACAGCAATGTTGGCGCCTGCGCCCAGCACACGCTGACAGCTGGCGGCCTGCTCACGGGCAGAACCATCGCCGGGTTTCACCGCATAAATCGTGGAAGCAATACCGATATGGTTCCAGTCAACATTCTCACAGCCGGGAACCTTCTGCACCTTTTCCAGCAGAGCGGCGTCATACTCGCCAGCTGCACGAGCTTTCTCCTCAGCCTGTACCTCTTTGGCACGTCCCACATAGGCGGGGTCTTTTCGGCTCAGGGTGAACTCTGCCAGCCCCAGCGGGTTGGAGCGGAAGGAGCTGGTTTCGCCGCTGGGAATCAGCTCATCGGTGGTAGTAACTGGGTCGGTGATATAGCTGGTAACCTTGAGCAGCAGGTTCTCCGGAAGCGGCTGAATAGCGGGCCAATCCTTGATGTTGGGTCCAAGGCGGAGAATCTCGTCGAAGTCGCCCTTGCCATAACCGGCATAGATGCGGCTGCGATAGCTGGAATTATCAAACTCATATTCCGGAATATGAGGGGTATAATCGATATCGGTTGCTGGAGTCAGGATGCCTCCCATACGGGTGGTAGCGGCGATGGAACGAGCGTCCATCAGAGCTACGCCGGCAATCTGGCCGTTTCCGGGCTTGGAGCCTTCCCGGCTGGGGAAGTTCCGGGTAGTGTGACGAATCGACAGCGAACCGTTGGCAGGCACATCGCCAGCGCCGAAGCAGGGGCCGCAGAAAGCGGTACGGATGGTAGCGCCGCAAGCCATCAGGTCGGCCAATGCGCCGTTCTTCATCAGGGCCATCATAGTGGGCTGGCTGCTGGGATATACGCTCAAAGCATATTCATCATTGCCGGCAGAGTGACCCTTGAGGATTTGAGCGGCTTCGCAGATATTGGAATAGGTGCCGCCGGCACATCCGGCGATAACGCCCTGATCCACACGCAGGCGGCCGTTCTCGATCTTATCCACCAGCGACAGCTTTACCTTATCATTGCCGATAAGAGCTTTGCAGTCTTCCTCGGTCTTATGCAAGATGTCCTCCAGATTGGCGTTCAATTCTTCAATGGTATAAACATTAGAGGGGTGCATGGGCAGCGCAATCATGGGACGGATACTGGAAAGATCGACTTCCACCATGCCGTCATAATAGGCCAGCTCAGCGGGAGCCAGCTCTTTATAGTCACCGCCACGGCCATGAATGGCAAGATACTGCTGCGTCTTGTCATCGGTTTCCCAGATGCTGGACAGGCAGGTGGTTTCGGTGGTCATCACATCGATGCCGCTGCGATATTCCAGCGCCAGATTGTGAACGCCGGGGCCGACGAACTCCATCACCTTGTTTTTCACATAGCCATTCTTGAACACAGCGCCGATAATAGCCAGCGCCACGTCCTGCGGGCCAACGCCGGCAACAGGCGTACCGGTAAGATACACGGCCACCACACCGGGACGAGCCACGTCATAGGTTCTGCCCAGCAGCTGCTTGGCCAGCTCGCCGCCGCCTTCGCCAATGGCCATGGTACCCAGCGCACCATAACGGGTATGGCTGTCGGAACCCAGAATCATCTTGCCGCAGCCAGCGTGCATTTCACGCATATACTGATGGATAACCGCCATATGGGGGGGCACAAAGATTCCGCCATATTTCTTGGCAGCCGACAACCCGAACAGATGGTCATCCTCGTTGATGGTGCCGCCCACAGCGCAGAGGCTGTTATGACAGTTGGTGAGAACATACGGCATCGGGAATTTTGTAAGGCCGGAAGCTCTGGCTGTTTGGACAATGCCCACAAACGTGATATCATGGCTGGCCATTGCGTCGAATTTCAGCTTGAGCTGTTCGCTGTCGCCGCTCTGATTATGGGATTGCAGAATGTCCCAGGCAATCGTGCCGGTTTTGGCATTTGCAATTTGAGCGTCCTCAAATCCCAGAGCCTTCAGTTTTGCAGGGGCGTCATGGTCAGCCGCCACCCACTGTCCACGGGCATAGTACATACCGGTTTTGGTGCAGGAAATCATAGGGAACCTCCTTATATTTGAACATCATTTTTTGCAAGTCAAGCTCACATATATTTCATTATAGCACAAAGTGTTGGAAGTTGAAAACCTTCCGGCAGAATTTTTTAGAAAAGCACTGTTTCAAAGCAATAAACCGAACGGGCTGTTTTCAACGCTTTTTTAGTTCTGTGATTGCGCCATAGTGGGCAATCGTAAAGGAATCCGGAGCAATATTGGCTAGCAATTCCCGATGCTCCTTCTCCCAAGCGGAAATCTCTGGTTCGGAAAGAGATGCGCCAATTCCTCGGCAGGCCTTTATTCTTCCATTCCAGCTTTCTCTGGTAAAAACAATATCAAGCGGGTACTCCTCATGTGATACCAATTCAAAATACTGATTATATACATCTGGAATCTGAATCGGATGAACGGTTTCCCCTTTTCCGCTCCATTGCGGATTGTACTTTAAGACCAGCTTTTCGCTGGCCTGTGCGATGGTATCTTCAAAAGGCAACCAAGACATATATAAAAACAGCAAGCGTCCATTAGGCTTGAGCATTCGATAAAAGTCAGGAGCTACCTGTTCATGATTGAAATACCAAAAGCACTGACATGCTGTAATCACATCGAAAGAGTTGTCTGGAAATTTCAAACTTTCAGCAGATAAAGCGTGATACTCAATATTCATTCCTTCGGAGAGCCGCTTTGCTTGAAAAATCTGGTTTTCCGAAATATCTGTACCCACCCATTTCGCACCATATCGGTAAAGATTTCTGGGAAGAACACCCGTACCAGTTCCTACATCAAGCACAGTTTGACCATATGTACATAATCCACGCTGAATAATCTTTTGATAAAATTCTTCAGGATAGATATCCCGAAACTTAGCGTAATCTGCTGACGTTTTTCCCCAGTCAAAAAATTTTCCACCGTCAATATGTACAATACGCATTTTTCCCCTCCTTGTTCTCTCATTAAAACATCATTTCTGCAAGTCAAGATTATATTTATTTCATTATAGCATAAAGTGTTGGAAGTTGAAAACCTTCCGCCAGAATTTTTGTGAATTTCACAACTTTTCCCACTGTTCCGGTTTCATTTCCATCCCTCCCGCCTTTTTTGCATATAACAAAAAATCCCGACCGCACATGCACTTGCATATACAATCGGGATTTTGGAGGCGACACCCAGATTCGAACTGGGGAATCAGGGTTTTGCAGACCCATGCCTTACCACTTGGCTATGTCGCCATACTGGAGC